>JAFVBH010000044.1 GCA_017480115.1 Clostridia bacterium | reverse complement strand
GCCCCATTGTATATAGACCGGTACACCTCTTTTACCGCCTGTATATCACCCTTGCGCAAATCTTTTTTAAACAAGGGCACCGTCACCTGCATACCGCTGTAAAAATCACCGACGATGGGGCAAAATGCGGGAGCCGATGACAACCTGGTGATCCCCTGCATCTCTTTCAGATGCTTATGGGTTTGCGCCAGCCCATACTGTCTGGGGGCGGACAGCAACGCGCTTCTCGTATCATTTTCATAAGCGGCGATCATCTGTTTGCCGCCGCCGCTGTAACCGGTCAGCGAAAAACAACTGAGGGCGGTTTCCTCACTCAAAATTCCCGCGTCAACCAGCGGCTTTATGAGCGCGATAAAACCGGAGGCATGACAGCCGGGCACCGCCACATTTGCCGCCGTTTCGATCCCCCGATGGAACGCAGAGGAAAGCTCCGGAAAACCATACTGCCACCCTTTGGACGTACGGTGCGCCGTAGAGGTATCGATCAGCCGTAAGGCATGCTGCCGGCGTATCGTATCCGCCAGCGCCGCCGCTTCCACCGCCGCAGCGTCGGGCAAGCAAAGAAAAACAATATCCGCCTCGGAATATATATTTTTTTTCGCCTCGGGATCCTTGCGCAGCGCGTCGGGAAGCGTCAGAAACGTAAAATCCTCCCGTGCGGACAGGCGCGTATGAATTCGCAGGCCGGTGGTACCGGAATTCCCGTCAATATAAACTTTCACGGACAAGCCGATCACTTCCCTTAAAGCATAAATATTCATTGCATATTACATAATTATACAATATATAAATTGTTTGTCAAGAGTATTTGTATAAAAACAAGAAAAAGTTTATCCGTGCCCCGCGAACGGGACACGGAATAAAAATTATTCGGAAATCGTTTCGGGCTCAGGGTACGTGAGACCCTTGGTATCGACCGTAACAGTCGCGATGCGCTGATCGGTCAGCGGTTTGTCATTCGCGTCGCGCTCGGAGTTCACGATCGCGTCAACAACGTCCATGCCGTCGATCACCTTGCCAAACGCGGCATAGTCGCCGTCCAGATGCGGCGCACTGTCAACCATAATAAAGAACTGGCTGCCGGCGGAATCCGGATAGCGCGATCTTGCCATCGAGAGTACGCCGCGCGTATGCGCAAGCTCATTTTTAAATCCGTTTGAGGAAAATTCTCCCGCGATGCTGTAATCGGGGCCGCCGAAGCCGGTGCCGTCCGGGTCGCCGCCCTGGATCATAAAACCGGGGATCACGCGATGGAAAATAACACCGTCGTAAAACCCTTTATTGATCAGGGATATAAAATTCTTAACTGTATTGGGCGCGGTGTCGGGGTAAAGCTCCGCGACGATCACACCGCCGTCTTCCATCGTTATCGTTACGATAGGCAAATCACTTGCTGTCACTGTATTGTCCTCCGTTCCATTGTTCGCTTGGGTATCCGTCCTGTCCGCAGTCAAGGCGCCGGCAGGAGACGTTTCCTTGGCGTCAACCAGCTCTTTATCCTTACAGCAGGCGGTCAAACAGGCGGCGATCAAAAGAATCGCCGCAAGTAAGGCAATAATTTTTCTCATATAAAATCACCTATAAATGGAAACCATTCCCCGACAAGCAGCCGGGGAATGAAACGTTTGTTGGTAATTCAGATCAAAGCGCGGCTTTGAGGTTTTCAAGCTGCTGTCTGAGTACGGGAGGCAGTCTGTCGCCAAACTGCTCATAGTACTTCTCGATGCCGTCAGCCTCTTCCTTCCAAAGCGCGGGATCAACTTCAAGAATAGATGCAAGCGTCTCCTTGGAGATCTCGTCTTCAATACCCTCAAGGTTAATATCCTCGGGATTGGGAACATAGCCGATGGGCGTCTCCTTGGCGTCAACAGTACCCTCGCAGCGCTTGAGAATCCACTCAAGAACGCGCAGGTTGTCGCCGAAGCCGGGCCAAATGAAGTTGCCTTCGTCGTCCTTACGGAACCAGTTGACGTTGAAGATCTTAGGCGCTTTATCCGCATCGAGGGACGCACCGATGTCGATCCAGTGCTGCCAGTAGTCCGCCATATTGTAGCCGCAGAAAGGCAGCATCGCCATGGGATCGCGGCGCAGCGCACCAATGGTGCCGACAGCGGCTGCTGTCTGCTCAGAAGCCATGCTGGAGCCGACGAACACACCGTTATTCCAATCCTTGGACTGATAGACCAGCGGAGCCAGCTTCGCGCGGCGACCGCCGAAGATAAACGCAGAGATGGGAACGCCGTTGGGGTTCTCAAACTCAGGGCTCAGGCACGGGCAGTTTACAGCGGGCGCGGTGAATCGGCTGTTGGGATGCGCGCCGACTTCGCTGCTGGTCTTGCCGTTCCACTCTCTGCCGAGCCAGTCAATACCGTTCTCGGGCGGGTTCTTATCGAGCTTCTCCCACCAAACAGTCATGGTGTCCTTGTTCAGGGCAACATTGGTGAAGATGGTGCCCTTCTGGGTGGAAATCAGCGCGTTGGGATTGGAATGCATATTGGTGTCGGGAGCAACGCCGAAGAAGCCGTTCTCCGGATTGATGGCATACAATCTGCCGTCGGGACCCTTACGGATCCAAGCGATGTCATCGCCGACCGTCCAGACCTTATATCCCTTTTCACGGTAGGCCTCGGGCGGGATCATCATGGCAAGGTTGGTCTTGCCGCAAGCGGACGGGAATGCCGCGCAGACATACTTGATGTCGCCATTGGGAAATTCCACGCCGAGAATGAGCATATGCTCTGCCTGCCATCCTTCCTTCAAGCCCTGATAAGACGCAATACGAAGAGCAAAGCACTTCTTGCCCAGCAGCACGTTGCCGCCGTAAGCGGAGTTTACGGAGATGATGGTATTATCCTGCGGGAACTGGCAGATATAGCGCTTCTCAGCATCAACGTCACACTTTGCGTGCAGACCGCGCACCCAATCGTCGCTATCGCCCAGTCTGTCAAGCACAGCCTGACCGACGCGGGTCATAATGGACATATTCAGAACGACATAAATGGAGTCGGTGACTTCAATGCCGATCTTCGCCAAGGGAGAGGTGACGGGACCCATGGAATAAGGGATCACGTACATGGTTCTGCCCTTGTAGCTGTCTCTTGCAATATCATAGAGCATTTTGTAGCACTCGGAGGGCTCCATCCAGTTGTTGGTGGGGCCTGCCTCCTCCTTTGTGGGGGTGCAGATCAGGGTGCGCGCCTCGACACGGGCGACATCGTTCGCCTTCGTTCTGTGCAGGAAGCAGTCGGGCGCCAGCTCGGGATTCAGCTTGATCATCTCGCCGGTCTCCACAGCCTCGGCGCGAAGCGCGTCGATCTGCGCCTGTGAACCGTCGATCCACATGATCTTAGCGGGCTTTACAAGTTCAATCTGCTGATCCAGCCATGCAAGGATCGACTTGTTGGTTGTAAGAGCCTTGTTTTCCATTTTTAACAACTCCTTTTCTATATGAAACGAACAATAATATAAAATATTATTCATATCATTTCTATTGTCAATTATACTAAAATTCAGCACATTCTGTCAATAGGCATCAGATATAATCTATAGACAAACTTGCCGTCGCATTCAGTAAAAAATTAGCGATATTGCCTTTTTGCAACTCATAGTACCCCTGTGAAGCGATCATTGCGGCATTATCGCCGCAATGCCGAAGCTGCGGCAGATACAGGGAAATCCCTTGCTTATCGCAATATTCCTGCAGTCGCCGACGCAGCACGGAATTGGCGGATACGCCGCCTGCGACGGCGATCGTTCCGATACCTGTCTGTGCGGTGGCACGCATGGTGTTGTCGATCAAAAAATCTGTTACAGCCTTGATATAGGACGCGCCTACATCGGGCACGCTGACCGTCTCCCCCTTCTGCTCCGCGTTGTGCAGCAGGTTGATCACCGCCGTTTTAAGCCCCGAAAAGCTGAAGTCCAGCGGCGAACCCGATACATGTGGACGAGGGAATTTATAGGCCTGCGCGTTACCGTCCTTTGCCGCAAGATCCAAATGCAAACCGCCGGGATACGGCAACCCCATGGCTCTTGCAGCCTTGTCCAGCGCTTCTCCTGCAGCGTCGTCGCGCGTTCTGCCGATCACCGCGAAAGAGGTATAATCGTCCACCCGAACAATGTGGCTGTGCCCGCCGGAAACGACCAACGCCAGAAACGGCGGCTCCAACTCCGGGTGCGAGATATAATTTGCCGCGATATGCCCGCGCAGATGATGGACGGGAATCAGCGGCGCCCCCGCAGCATAGGCAAGCCCTTTCGCGTAATTGACGCCCACTAAAAGCGAGCCGATCAATCCCGGCGCAAAGGTCACGGCAATACCGTCCAGCTGCGCATAGTCAACAGCAGCCTCCTGCATTGCCGCCCGCACCACCGCGGCAATATTTTCAATATGACGGCGGGAGGCGATCTCCGGCACCACGCCGCCGTATTTCTGATGCTCTTGTATTTGAGAGGATACCACAGAGGACAGCAGGGTACGCCCGTCCTCCACGATCGCTGCGGCAGTATCGTCGCAGGAACTTTCAATTCCTAAAATTTTCAACATTTATCACCGATTCAGAAGGTTTTTGTCATAACCACCGCAGCCTCGGTGGGCGCGGTGTAAAAATGCGGGCGTTTCCCGGCATAAACAAAGCCGCAATTTTCATACAGCCCGATGGCGGCAATATTATGCTCTCTGACTTCCAGAGAAACAAATTCCGCCCCCTCGGCGCGGACGACCCCACACAGCTTATTCAAAAGCACTGAAGCGGCGCCCCGACGGCGATAATCTGCGGCGACGGCAATATCGCCGATATATACCTCGCCGGCGTTATTATTTGCGCCCACGTAGCCGACGACTCTGCCCTGCGCATTAACAGCGGCAAAAAATCTTGAGGTATCCAGCGTCAACTCGCTGCGCAGAATTTCCTCCGTCCACGGATTGTTAAAGCAGGATTTTTCAATTTCAAAAATCTCCGGAATATGTTTTTCCTCCATGGGAACGGCTCTGACCTCAACGCGCTTATAATAAAGCTCGTCAAGACAGCGCTCGATCTCAGTCAGGCACCGGTCAAAGGTGACGGCGCCGCCGTCGCCCGGCGTTAATATATCCCGCTGAAACCGAAAAATCTTCACCGGATCTGCGACCAGCTTCAAGGTTGAGGCCATGGACTCGGAAGGACAAACGAAAAAGTCTGTCGCCGCAATGATCTCCCGTGTTAATTTCTTTGCTTTATGATGACTGATATTGATCCCGCGGCGTTCCATTGCCGCGATTGCCTCCGGCATGGGCGGGTCGCCTTCTCTGACATTGGCAATGCCGGCGCTCTCAACTTCAATATCTTTGATTCCTCTGTTTTCCAATTCCCTTTTAAACATCGCCGCCGCCATACAGCTGCGGCACGTATCACCTGTCCCGATAAATGTAAACCTTAATATTGCGATCTCTCCTTTCAGCCTTTCGCGTCATACCAGCTCTTGCCGGCGTGTACATCGGCAGTCAGCCGGACGTGCAGCGAAACAGCGTGTTCCATTTCGTATGAAAGAATCGCAGCAACGGCATCTTCCTCGCCCCGGGCGGTTTCAACGATCAGTTCATCATGCACTTGTAAAATGAGTTTCGATTTTAAATTTTCCTTTTTCAATCGCCGGTAAACCTTTACCATGGCGATTTTTATAATATCGGCGGCGGTACCCTGTATGGGCGTATTCCGCGCCACACGCTCGCCGAAATTACGCTGCATGGCGTTCGATGCGGACAGCTCCGGCAAATACCGTCTGCGGTGGAACATTGTTTCCACATAGCCGTCCTGCTTCGCCTGCTTGATCACAGTATCCATATAGGCGCTGACGCCCGAGAAATGAGACAGATATGCTTTGATGTAGCGATCCGCCTCCTGCCGCGTGACGCCGATGTCTTTCGCAAGAGAAAACGCACCGATCCCATATACGATACCGAAATTGACGGCCTTTGCCCGGCTGCGCAGGGCGGCGGTAATCATATCCTTCGGCAACCCGAACACCTGCGACGCGGTAGTCGCATGAATATCCTCGTCATGATTAAAGGCGTTCAGCATCGTCGTATCGTTCGCGATATGCGCCAGCACCCGCAGCTCGATCTGCGAATAATCCGCGTCCGAAAGAATATACCCGTTGTCGGCGATAAAAAACCTACGCATCTCTCGCCCTAAATCAGAGCGTACGGGGATATTTTGCAGATTCGGCTCGGAGCTGGAGATTCGCCCCGTCCGGGTTTCTGTCTGATGAAACGTAGAATGGATTCTGCCGTCCATGCCGATCTCCTTGATCAGCCCGTCGCAGTAAGTGGATTTCAGCTTGCTCAGCGCACGGTACTCGAGGATTTTTTCCACGATCGGGTGCTCCGGCGCCAGCGCTTCCAGCACCTCGGCATTGGTAGAGTATCCCGTCTTTGTCTTTTTCTTTGCAGGCAGACCCAGCTTTTCAAACAGTACGGCGCCCAACTGCTTGGGGGAATTGATATTGAACGTCTCCCCCGCCAGCGTATAGATCTCTCCTACCAGGTTATCGATCCGCAATCCCAGCGCATCGCCGAAACGGAGAATACCCTCTTTATCCACCTTGAAACCCAGCGTCTCCATCGAGGCTAACACCTGCGCCAGAGGCAGCTCCACATCATAGTAAAGCAGATGTTGCGCATCGTCGTCTATTTTGGCGATCAGTTTCCCTGCAACGACCGGCAATACCGCCGCCGCCCGAATCAGAGAACTGTCCGCGCCATCTGCTGTCGTGGGAACGGGGACGTGCTGATCTGCCGCCGCCGTTAGAACAGAATAATCGAAAGCGTTGGGGTTCAGAAGATACCCCGCGATCTCACAGTCGAACACAATATTTTCAGCTTCGGTTCCGCATGAAAAAGCGAAACGGTGTAAGGCTTTTGACGAATCGGTATACTTTTCGATTTGTTGATCTGCCAATAAAAGTAAAAGCTCTGCCGCTCTCGAACCGTCAATCTTATAAACCATGCCCTTGCCGGAGGCATACGCCGCTTGCAGCTTATCGCAATCAAAATTACAGACAAGATACAGTTTGCCGTCAAGCAGCACGTCCTGCAGGTTTTCGGGCGCGTCACAAACTGTTGCAGTCAAGGACGTCGCATTATCTGTCTGCGGCAGGTCTGCCGCGTCTCTAAGCCCCAGCTTATCAATCATTTTATACATTTCCAAATCGGCAAGCAACAGCTTCAGCCGCGCCGGATCACCCGCCGTGACGGCATACGCCGCAGGAGAAACATCGATTGGTACCGTTTTACAGATCGTGCCAAGGGTATAGCTCAAATAAGCGGACTCTTTTCCCGCCGCTAATTTTTTCAGCACCGAGGGAGAAAGCGCCAAAGTGTCAAGATGATTAAAAATATCATCAATGCCGCCGTATTTGAGGATAATATCCGTCGCGGTCTTTTGCCCGATTCCCGGCACGCCGGGAATATTATCGGAGCTGTCGCCCATCAGCGCCTTGAGATCGATCATGCGCGCGGGCGTCATGGCGTAATCCTCCATGAGCTTTTCCTTATCGTAAACCACGGTCTGGGTTCTACCCATTCTAGTCGAGGTCAAAAGCACGTTTGCTTTGTCGGAGATCAGCTGCAGGCTGTCCCTGTCTCCGGTGGCGATATACACCTTGTCAAAATCAGCCACCGAGAGCGTACCGAGAATATCGTCTGCCTCGTATCCCTCCAGCTCCACAGTCTGAATGCCCATCAACTGAAGAATTTCCTTCAGTACCGGCATTTGCTCCCGCAGTTCCGACGGCATGCCTTTTCTGCCCGCCTTATAGCCATCATACATTTTGTGCCGAAACGTCGGGGCGTGAAGATCAAAAGCAACGGCAATGCAATCCGGCGCATATGTTTCCCGCAGGCTTTGCAGGATATTCAAAAAGCCGAAAATGCCATTGGTAAAGCGCCCGTCCTTGGTGGACAGTAGCTTGATCCCGTAAAAAGCGCGGTTAACGATGCTGTTGCCGTCGATTGCAAGTAAAACCATGTTGGCGACCTCTGAAAATTAATTTATCAATAGGGAATAAAGTTATAGTTTTTATCTACATTTTGAAACTGTGCGACACCCATATTGGTGACAGTGGGCTGTACCTTGGATTCGATCAGCGCAAAGGCAAAGTTCGTAAGATCGGAGCCCTCTCTAGCCGTCACATGTCCGGAATTTTTAAAAGCCCATGTGTTTTCGGGGAACAGCGCGCCGGACAGATCTATCATATTGTCGGGAGAAACTTTCGAAGGATCCGCAGCAACATATCCGTCACCGAGAGTATCGCCGACCTCTGCCACCGTTGCTCGGCCGAGCATCAGCGCGGACTCCAGCACGCCGTCGCTCTGGGTCGCGGCGCTCTCATAAAACGGAACGCAGGCATGATTATAACCGGCAACAAGGCTGATTTTGCAGCCGTTTGCCTGCGCCTGACGCAACATATCCGCGGTACCGCGGTTGATCTCAGCCATACGTCTTGCCTTTTCGATCACCACATGGTTTTCCGCTTTCAATTCCTCCGTGGGGAACATGTAATCGATACAGGTCTCCAGCTCGTCAGGCTGCACCAGCGCCCAGATCGAAGGCACGGTACCGTAGGTGGGTCGGAACGTGCGTTCGTAAATCAAATCTCTGTTTTTATTTATAAACCTGTTCAGCAGCTTGCAGGCAATGCGCACAAGACCGGACTTAACAAGAAATACAGACAGGAAATTTCGTACAAGCTTCTTGTCGGAGAGATTTTCCACAAGATAGGATAGCGCCTTCTCGTTTGCAACCGCCTTACCCTGTAACAGTTCCGTGGTGACGTACGTGCCGCAGACGGTGGAGGAATTATAGACAAGACTGTTGATTTTATCGCTGCCGTAACGATAGAGATAAGCGTTGGTCATGATGCCGCCCATGCTGCCGCAGATCAGATTAACCTTCTCAGTATTATGATCCGCCAGCGCGGTATTGACGGTATCGTTGATCTGCGCCGCCACCTCATAGGGGTCCAGCCGCCAATCATAAGTAAAATAATAGACGTTTTCCGCGCCGTAACGCGCGCACGCCGCCATAACAAGCGCCTGCTCGTTATACGGCTCCCAATCCACGGTATCGATATAATTCGCGAAGCTGCCGGGATAGGTATCCAGCGACACATTATTCTTGGAGCTGCCGTCGGGATTAAAGACAATACCGTCAAAGAACGCCTGCACCTGATCGGCAAGTCGTTCCACGAATCTGCCCTTGCCGGGCTTCAGCGCTTTCAGCAAGCGGGAGCCGATCCCCTTGACGGAAAGCTCAAGATACGGGCGCTGCGCATCGGTACCGTAATCGATATACTGGGTGCGGAACTGCATGCCGCGAACAATCACCAACGGATATTCCGCCTCCACCGCAGCAGCGGTATTTGCCGTATCCGCCGCAAATGCAGGAACGGCTGCGGCAAAGATCAGTATCGCAGCGAGCAAAACAGCAAGGATTCGTTTCATCGAAATTCTCCTCCAATATAAATATACACGTATAGTTTAACATAGATATGCAGATTTTGGAATAGAAAATCAAAAAAAGTAATGAAAAATTAAGATTTCTATGGTATAGTAATATAAAATGATTGCAAAATTCAGAGAAAAAGGACAGCAGCATGAAAATCGGGAATCTTACGATCAACACATACGCGTCGCTGGCGCCGCTGGCGGGCGTTGCAGACAGAGCCTTTCGGGAGATCTGCGCCCAATTCGGCGCGGCGGCGTTCACCAGCGAAATGGTCAGCGCCAAAGGTATCGTTTACGGCGACAGAAAGTCTGCGGAGCTGATGGTTTTATCAGAGCGGGAACGCCCGGCAGGAATCCAACTGTTCGGCAATGATCCGGCGGATTTTGATAAGGCTGTGCGCTTTGCCATGCGGTTTTCACCGGATTTTATCGACATTAATATGGGCTGTCCTGCGCCAAAAGTAACGAAAAACGGCGCGGGCAGCTCACTGTTAAAGGACGCCGCGCTTTGCGGCAGAATCACAGCCGCTGCGGTTAAGGCTTCAGACGTGCCGGTCACGGTCAAGATTCGCAAAGGCTGGGATAATACTCGGATCACTGCGGCGCAGGTGGCAAAACAATGTGAGGAGAACGGCGCCGCCGCAGTCACGGTACATGGCAGAACTCGCGAACAGATGTATGCGCCGCCGGTGGATATGGACATCATTCGCGCGGTCAAAACCGCCCTGCGCATTCCGGTGATCGGCAACGGCGACGTTACAGACGGACAATCCGCCGCAGAAATGTATAAATATACGAATTGTGATCTTATCGCCGTCGGCAGAGGCGCTTTGGGCAGACCTTGGGTCTTTGCCCAGATCAACGCCTATATGACAGGCGTTCCGTGGTCAGAGCCGGATATTCGCACAAAAATGGACGTTATGCTGGCGCATGCAGCAAAGATATGCGCCTACAAGGGCGAGCGTATCGGCATGAACGAAGCAAGAAAACACGCTATTTGGTACACCAAGGGGCTGCGGGGCAAGGCAGAGCTGCGCAGGCGCATGTCCGAAATTACAAGCCTTGCAGAGCTGCAGGCGGTCGCAAGGGAAATCATCAGTCAAAACACATAATACGGAGGGACTTCCATGAATCTGTATGACATTTACAATATCAAAGCCGACGGTAAAGCCGCAGACGCGGCGGTGAAGATCATCGGCGCGCTTCGCATCACGATGCTGACGCCCTGTCTGATTCGCATAGAGAACGGTGCATTTACAGACGCGCAGACACAGACAGTCCTCAACCGCCGCTTTCCCGTGCCGGACTGCGAAATTGAGCAAAAAGGCGGCAGTATTCTGATCCGTACCGCAAAAACCGTACTTTGTATTCAGGCAAACAGCGGCAAACCCGAATACATAAAAACAAAGGATTGCGGCGCCGTCACGAATTTTGACGGCAATCTGAAGGGCACATACAGGACATTGGATATGAAAGCTGCGAACGTGCCGCTGGGCGACGGTATCCTTTCGATAAACGGCGCGGCAAAGCTGGATGACAGCGGTTCCCTGCTGCTGGACGAGGACGGCAGACCGGTCGCGTCCGTGCCGCGCAGCGACGTTTATTATTTCACCTATGGCAAACATTACCGCGAAGCGTTGCGGGATTTCTTCCGACTGACCGGCTTTCCGCCCATGCTGCCGCGTTTCTGCTTCGGTAACTGGTGGAGCCGCTACCATGCTTACACGCAACAGGAGTATCTGTCGCTGATGGATCGTTTTGCAAAGGAGAGAATTCCTTTTTCCGTCGCTACCATCGATATGGACTGGCACTGGGTAGACGTGGAGGGGAAATTCGGCAAGGAAGCCGCCAAAGAGGGAAACCGTTTTCTGTTGGGCAGCGGCTGGACGGGATATTCATGGAATACCGATCTGTTCCCCGATTACAAAGCTTTTTTAAAAGAACTGCATAAGAGGAAACTGAAAACCACGGTCAATCTGCACCCGGCGGACGGCGTACGGTTCTTTGAGGACAGTTATCCACAGATGGCAAACGCCATGGGAATCGATCCCGCGACCAAACAGCGGATCAAATTTGACATTGCGGACAAAACCTTTACCGACGCATATTTTAAATATCTGCACCACGGCTACGAGCGGGACGGCGTGGATTTTTGGTGGATCGACTGGCAGCAGGAAAAGACCACGGCGATCCCCGGGCTTGACCCGCTTTGGGCGCTCAACCACTATCACTATCTGGACGCGTGCAGAAACGGTAAGCGCGGGCTGATTCTTTCCCGCTTTGCCGGCGCGGGCAGCCACCGCTATCCACTGGGCTTTTCCGGCGACGCGATCATGAACCGCGCCGCGCTGAACTTCCAGCCCTATTTTACCGCCACTGCGTCAAATATCGGTTACACATGGTGGAGCCACGATATTGGCGGGCATCATTTGGGGGTGCACAGCGATGAGTTGTATCTTCGCTGGCTGCAACTTGGTGTTTTCAGCCCCATCAACCGGCTGCACTCCACCGCTGATATTTTCATGGGCAAGGAACCGTGGAATTACCAGCCGGATACGCAGCGCATCGCCACCCGCTGGCTGCGGCTGCGCAAACAGCTGGTTCCCTATATCTACAGCGCTGCGCGCAGAACATACACAGAGGGAAAAGCGCTCTGTGAGCCCATGTATTATGAATATCCCGATTCGGCAGACGCATATCGCGTTAGGAATCAGTACCTTTTCGGCGGCGATCTGATTGTAGCGCCGATCACGGAAAAGAAATCGAAGCTGACGGGACTTGGCGGAACGACGGTCTTTTTAAACGGCGGCAGATATACCGATATTTTCACCGGCGACGTCTATACGGGCAAAGGGCTTATTAAAATGTTCCGCAATACGGATTCGATCCCCGTGCTTGCTAAGGCGGGCACAATACTGCCGTTAGACGCGGACAGCACCGGCAACGGTACCGCGAACCCGAAAGCGCTGGAGCTGCTGATCTTCAGCGGCAATGGTTCCTATACGCTGTATGAGGACGACGGCGAGACGCTGCGCTTCAAAGACGGCGCATACACGACGCGCATGTTTACCGTCAGCGAGACAGCGGACGCGCTGATCTTTACACTCAACGCGGCAACCGGTGATACGGCGCTCGTCCCCGCAAAACGCGCTTTTCGGCTGGATTTCAGAAATATCGGCGGATATGACCGCGTGGAAGTTGACGGCGGTGATGCCTATAAAATCGATAAACAGGCGGATACGCTTGTTCTGACATTGCCCGGCGTGACGGCGGCACAATCGATCACTGTGCGGGTATACGCGCCGCGCCTTTTCATCAACGCCTCCCGGGAGGAAAAGCGGATTCGCTTCTTCTCGCGCATGCAGGGCAACAATGTTCAAAAGAAACTTCGTTATACTGCCGCTGCAAAATGCGGAAAACTTCCTTTGCACACGCCCGCGGAAATTCGGGAGCCATTGGAAGAAATTGCCGCGATGGTCGAATAAACCTATTGAATCTTGCGGGAAATTGTGCTAAACTTTTTCTCAAACGCATCACAGACAGGAAGAGAACACCATATGCACGGATTAGGGACGATCATTAACGCTGCGGCAATTATCCTCGGCGGCTTCGTTGGTATGTTTTTCGGCAAAAAGCTGCCGGACAGATTTCGGCAAATTCTGATAACGGCATGCGGCGTCAGCACGTTATTTCTCGGCATCGGCGGCGCCATGGAAAAAATGCTGAAAATTTACGACGGCGAGCTTTCCGCATCCGGCACAATGATGATCATCGGCAGTTTTGTATTGGGCGCCGCGCTGGGTGAGCTGCTGGACATCGACCGGCATACCGAGCAATTCGGCGCATGGCTGAAGAAAAAGACAAAAAGCGAGAAGGACAATTCTTTTGCAGACGGCTTTGTCAACGCGTCCCTGACCGTATGCGTCGGCGCGATGGCGATCGTCGGGTCGATACAGGACGGCATCTACGGCGACTACTCTACCCTGACGGCGAAAGCGGTGCTGGACTTCACCATTGTACTGGTGATGGCAGCGTCCATGGGAAAAGGCTGCATCTTTTCCGCGCTGCCGGTGGCAGTCTTTCAGGGTATCGTCACCGCATTGGCGCGCCTTGCCCAACCGCTGTTTACCGAACAGGCGTTGAATAATCTTTCGCTGACGGGATCAATCCTGATCTTCTGCGTGGGCGTTAATCTCATATGGGGCAAAAAAATAAAGGTGGCAAATCTGCTGCCGACCATCATTTTTGCGGTACTTTTCGCGTTTATCGATTTGCCGTTTTTATCCTGATATTGACTTTTCCTCCCGACGGGAATAAAATATATTTATGAGGTTTCAGTAAGGAGAACTGTATATGAGTCTGAATCTTAACAATTTCTACCGCGCGCGGTACGTGCTGAAAGACGTTGTGCATGAAACCGCGCTGGTCAAGGCGCCGAACATCAATCCCGAGGCGGATATTTATTTAAAACCGGAAAATCTCCAGCTTACCGGTTCGTTCAAATTGAGAGGCTCGGGCTATATGATCTCCTGCCTGTCCGACGAGGAAAAAGCGCGCGGCGTGATCGCGTGCAGCGCGGGCAACCATGCGCAGGGCGTCGCCCTTGCGGCAACAAAATACGGGATCAAATCCCTGATCTGCCTGCCCGACGGCGCGCCCATCTCCAAGGTGGAGGCAACAAAGCGTTACGGCGCGGACGTCTGCATGGTCAAAGGCGTCTATGACGACGCTTATAAAAAGGCGTTGGAGCTGCGCGATGAAATGGGGTACACCTTCGTTCATCCCTTTGACGATGAAAATGTGATCGCGGGACAGGGGACGATTGCGCTCGAGATTCTGGACGAACTGGGCGACTGCGACGCGATCATTGTTCCGATCGGCGGCGGCGGACTTTGCGCGGGTATCGCCTTCGCGGCAAAATGCTTGAAGCCAGATATTAAAATATACGGTGTGCAAGCAGAGGGCGCTGCCAGCATGTACAATTCCGTTCGTGACGGCAAAATTGAACGGCTGCCCGCCGTATCCACCATCGCGGACGGTATCGCGGTCAAGGAACCGGGCGAAAACACCTTCCGTATTTGCAGCGAGTATGTGGACGATATTGTCACCGTATCCGAAGATGAGATTTCCGCGGCGATTCTGGCTTTGATCGAGCAGCATAAGATGATCGCTGAGGGCGCAGGCGCTGTGTCCGTGGCGGCGGCGATGTTCAACAAAGTACCGATTAAGGGTAAAAAGACTGTTTGCGTCGTCTCCGGCGGTAATATCGATGTGACGATCCTTTCCCGTATCATCAGCCGCGGTCTTTTGACAACGGGTAAAACCGCGAACCTTTGCATCGAGCTGATCGACAAGCCCGGCCAGCTGATGGAGGTCTCCGCAATTATCGCAAAATACGGCGCAAACGTGATCTCCGTGCAACATGAGCGCGCCGGCGAGTCAAAGGACATCAACGGCTGCTACTTAAAAATCGTACTGGAAACCCGCAACTTTGAACATATCAACACAATCACCCATGCGCTGAAAGACGCTGGTTATACACTGATTTAATTTTTTGAAAGGACGATTTCCATGAGCGAAAAAGTTTATACCGATAAAGCGCCTGCCGCAATCGGTCCCTATTCACAGGCGGTAAAGACCGACGGCAAGCTGTTCACCTCGGGGCAGATCCCGATTGTCCCCGCCAGCGGCAATATCGAGGCATCTGATATTGCGGGACAGGCAAAGCAGGTTTGCGAGAATCTCAAAAAAGTGCTGGAGGCAGCCGGCACTTCTTTAGACAAGGTTGTCAAGACTACCTGTTTTTTAAAGGACATCGGCGATTTTGCCGCGTTTAACGAGGTCTATGCTGAGTATTTCACAGGCAAACCTGCCAGAAGCTGTGTCGGCGGCTTGCAGCTCCCCAAGGGCGCGCTTGTGGAAGTGGAAGTTATCGCAGATCTTTAATTCAAAAACAAAGGAGTAACGATCATGAATCTTAATCTTCAGGAAATTTGGCACGAGATCCTTGCCTTTTTAAAGATCATTCTTTTCTATCGCATTGTTTTGTAATACTAATCCCTGATTAAAAACTGACCCCCAGACGCGAGCAGAATTTTCGAAGGGCAAGGCAGACGACGCAGGCGGGCTGTCGCCCGGCAAGGAGGATAACGCAATCCCTCGGAAATTCTGCCGCGGTGAATGTCATGTTTTTATCAGGGATTAGTACAAATCTCATTTGCAGGAAGAACGCCTACGGCATGTCCCCCCGGTTTTCAAGATTGGAGGTTGATGCGCCGCAGGCGTTCTTCTATATCCAACGGTTGATTTTTTGCTGCAGCGCCAGTCCTGCCTTGTTTTTACTGCCGTACAATTGATGACTCTTATAAATAAAATAGGGGGTAAATATGCTCCATACAGCAAGAATATATTTACTGTCATACCAGCTGTAGTCCATGCGCAAACAGTATGCAGTGATGATAAGCAACACAATCCCATGAACAAGATAAAATGTGGGAATGAGCCAAAGCGCGTCGCTTGTTCGGTTCTTTTTTTTCTTCGGGCGCGGTTTGAAAGTTTTCTTTGTTTCCGTAGCTTTCCCGCCTTTGCCGAATATCAACGACGAGAGAGATAAAATAAGTAAAAAAACTGCAGCTGCACACACGTAAGGGCGCAAAAAAACATACAGAAGCTCCCATTCCTTATATGCCTGTCCGGCCATTTGCGTAGCAGCAGCATATATGCCAAAGGCAATCGCGCTTATCTCTCCGCCGATCACCAAAAGCAGGCAGCGGGTATTTTGTTCACTTTGCCCGTCTGCGTCCGTTGAAAAAAAACGTGTCAAGGTCCACAAGCACAAAACCGCCGGGAATATTGCAAAAAAATAATATGTATTGATTGCGCAGCCACACACCGTGAGCAATACGACAGCAAGAAAGCTCAACGGTTTTGATTGCAGATGAAAACAGATATAGCAACTAATCATCAGCGGGATACAGATCAAAGGCTGAAGAAGATACATCGAAACATCACGATACAAATATTCAAGCACGAGCTGACTTACCGTCAGCGCACAAATCAAATATACATAATAAAAAAAACTCTTTTTTTTATCGGCAAACATATCGACACCCCATATCCGCCAAAACTCAAGTAAACGGTCTGCTCACAAACAATGCGTAAACAGCAAAATAGATCAACAAATACAGAATATTACTTTTTGAAAAATATGCATGCAGCCAATCTACAGTCTCTTTCGGCTCTCGTTTTAATACATATAAAAGAAACGTAAACAGAATCAAATAAGTATGCGCGGAATATTTCAAGGTATCTGTGGAAAAAGCATACCAAACAACAAGGACGATCGGCACATAAAGCATAAGCATTAGAAAGGTAAATGCTTGCAGACGATTATTGGCTTTTTTTCCTGACATAATTTTAAATTTAAAGAATTTAAAAAACAAAATCATCATCGGCAGGTGCAATAAGATCAATAAAACAGGCAGCAGCCAGTAGATGGAAACAGGTAATGTCGCAGTATAAATTCGGAACTGAAAATTCAGCCGCCCCAATACAGTATTCAGGCCATTAAGCAAAAAAGCAGGCAGTCGCGAATTTTCGGCTGCGATCCAAAAGCTTTTCAGTTCCAAGGAATTTGTTTCAAAAACACCATAATTATAGCTTGAAATGTCCTTATATAGCTCTCCATCATAGTATCCAAGGAAAATATCCTCATCAAATTGACTTCTTTGCTGAACGATCGAATTAAACTCCTGCATACCGTACACGACATTATCGTATTCATTAATTATAAAATACAGGGACATAAGTCCCGCAGCCGCCAATGTAACCGCCGCCAGCGCCAGATACAAAATACGATCCCGTTTCCGGTTCTGTATCGACGCTTCATACAACAGGATCAATAAAAAGAAAACAATGGTAGATATTAACGATGCAATGTGAACGATAATTGCCAAAACCGCAAAAACCGGCACTGCGTATTTTAAATACTTATTTTCAACAGCGGAAAGAAAGGCGACCGTCAACAAAAACAGATGAATTTCTAAAATACCCAGCTCATGTGTCAGCATCGCAAACGTGCACGGACCGGAAAGATAGAACACAAACAATATCAGAAGGGATTTTCGCCTTTCTGCGGTCTCTTGGGTTGTAATAAACTTTGAAAGCATATAAGAAACATAAAGAAACAACAGAAGCACAAGTGTAATATTATACAGATTGACTTTCCAAACGGCGGTATCACCGCGAAAAAGAAAATTATAGACCGCCCCCGGCAGGAACTTTGTACAAAAGCCCATGCTGAAATCGACCAGGTAATGTACATAGGTAAATCTGTCAACCTGCCAAAGCTGAAATTTCTTGACAACAACAATATGATAAAGCAGTATAAATGCAAAGAAAAAAATAAAATACCTGCTTTTGTATAAACGAGACGGAGATTTACTCTTCACTGCCAAAACCGAAGCGCACCTCTTTTCTCCAAGATAGTTGTATTATACACCAGCGTTACTGAGAAAACAAGAGCAAAAAAACCGAGCAAAGATGGCTCGGTTTCGCTGTCTAAGATTGCGGCTGTTTATTAGAAGTCAATTTTTTTTAGCAGATTTCAACCTGCCGCCGAGCGTACCGCTGACGACACATACCGCTATAATGCCAATCAAAATCACCAGTTTATTCTGACTCTGCGCATCGGGATTTAAAACAGCGATCAGCACGGAGTGCAGCACAATAGAACCCAGCGCCCATATCAGCGCTGTTACGATCCCCCGCAGCGGCAACTTTGACGCGGTATAACCGGCGGCGATTCCCGCCGAGAGCCATGTTGCCGCCATGTAACCAAGCCACGCATGCTCTGCCGACATACCGCCGAGGAACAGAACCGCCGCGCTGATCAATATAACTGCGGCAAACACTGCGACATTCAGTCCGATCCCGAGTAATACAGACGGCAATACCCCTGCAGAAGAGGTATTGCCGCCGCTTGTATGCTTTTTATAGCTCTTATGATTCTTATGCATGTTCTCGCCACCTCAATATACCGTATGCGATGACGGAACGGAATATGCCGATTTATTCGCCCTTCATATCCAGCAGCTTAACGGTACCGTTATAAGCCGCTTCGCTGACGCGGACGGAATCAAAGATTGCGGACTTTATGTCGTCCTCCTCAACCCCCAACTCCAGACAATACTTTTTGTCGGTAAACAGATCAAGATCCATGATATACGGCAGCTGATAGGGATCCATGCCGCTGTCAATACCGCGCGCCTTGTAGTCCTTTACGACCTTGACCATGCCCATCTTCATCATCCATGGCGGAACACCGAGGATTTTTCTGTCGGCCCCCATACCGCGGGCGTCATAGACGATAGAAAGAAATTCGTCCCACTTCATATTGTACATACCGATAGGCCATGCGCGGAAGCCATGGGTCTGTTTCTCGCAAGCGCCTGCAATGACCTGCCCGACCTGATGCACTGTCAGCATCGTTGTGCCGCCCTTGGGATACATGGTAAAGGGCCATTTATCCATAAATGCGATCTGCTCGATCAACACCACCCAAACGGGGCGTCTGCCGGGTTGCGTGCCGAAGATATACGGCAGTTCCAGCACGGAAACGTCAAAGTCCTTATCCGCGTACATTTTGCAGACGTTCTCCTGATCGATACGGCTTCTGAAATAGGGATTACGCTCCAGCAAATGCATATCGGGACGCGCTTTCGCCAAACCGGAGAAATAGGAACCGAGCACGACCGCCCGCTTCATACCCATTTCCTTACAAAGCGGCAGCAGCCTGACCAGCGGCGCAATATTATACTTATAATAATAGTCATAGACAGGCGCGGGAAACTCCACCCGCTCGTCCACACCGGCAGCGAATACAAATACATCGCAGCCGGCAGCCATATTCTTAAACTCTTCGTCGCTGATCTTATTTATGTCGGCAAAAACAATCTCCATTTCCTCGGGGATCGGGGCGCCCTCCGGCAGCGGCGGCAACGCAACGCTTTTCACCTGATGCCCGCGCTCAATGAGGATCTTTGCGGCTTCGCAGCCAAGCAAGCCGGTACCGCCGATCATGAACACTTTCATATAATCTTCTCCTTTCAATACAGCAATGTCAAAAAAACAGCATGTTCAGTATAATATATATTGCTGATGATTGCAACGATAAATTCGATGAGTTTTGTATAATTACGCGCAAAACCCGTTATTGCCATTTTTTGCGCAGCATGTTATAATGAGGGTCAATAACACTGAACCGGAGCTGATCCTATTGTCAGACGCGCTGCTTGACGCCGTAACAGATACCCTGAAGCTGACCCCGATTCTGTATATTACCTACCTTTTTATGGAATATATAGAACACCATATGAATGAAAAAATCAATCGCCGCCTGGAAAACGCCAAAAAAGCAGGGCCGGTGATCGGCGCGCTGTTCGGGCTGCTCCCGCAGTGCGGCTTTTCCGGCGCGGCGTCCGGTCTGTTTACCGCAGGTACGATCACAACAGGCACATTGTTTGCGGTATTCATCGCAACTTCTGACGAAATGCTGCCGATCCTGATCTCGGCTCATCTGCCGGCAAAAGAAATTCTTCTGATCTTACTGATCAAGCTGCTGACCGGTATTTTCATCGGTTATCTGATCGATCTGCTTGTACGCAGAAAAGCCGCGCCTTCAGGAAAAAGCATTCACAGCTTTTGCGAACAAGAGCATTGCAGCTGTGAAGACGGACACGAGAATATCTTTCTTTCCGCCTTGAAACATACAGTGAAGATCGTTCTGCTTATTTTTATCGTCACATTGGCATTGAACCTTGCGTTCCTGCTGGTCTCGGAAGAAAAAGCAACAACATTCAGCCAACTTCCCGTCATAAACGAGTTGCTCGCCGCGCTGATCGGCTTAGTGCCAAACTGTTCCTCCTCGGTTCTGCTCACAAATCTTTACGTCAAAGATATGATCGGCATTGCGCCGCTGCTGTCGGGATTAATGGCAAACGCGGGGGTTGGGCTGTTGGTGCTTTACCGCGTGAACAAAAATAAAAAGGAAAATATCCTCATTACAGTGTCGCTGTACGGGATCGGCGTGGTATGCGGCTTATTGACGGGGACCGCCGCCCGGATGCTTCTTTAAGTGACGGCAAGCAAAAAAATAAAAGCCGCCTCAGCGTGCGGCTTTTTACTCTTAAAGATTATTTCTTAAACAGGCTGAGAAGCATCTCAAAAAATCTGAAAAAGATCGCGAAACGAAGCTGGAAGAAATTCTTCACAACGGTAGGTTCTGCTGCAGCGGTAGTTTCTTCTTCGACAATGGCGGGCTCGTTATTCTCAGGCATAATAATCCTCCTAAACATTATTATTATTTAATTCAATTATACACTGCCTGTCGCAATAGTCAAGGCTTTGGGGTTAAATATCACAAAATTATCATATTTTCACAACATCTTGCGTTTGGCGAACAAAAAACTTGCTCACGGGCAATATATATGTTAGAATAATTAGGGTTGTCCACGGTACGAAGAAAATTTGAGATATTTTCGGTGCGACGCAAACGAAGGTGGGCCGATGCCCGCCAAGGACAGCCCCATTGTCAAACAAAATTCCGGCGACAAAGGAATGATCGACAGATGAAACCGAAAACTTTTCTGAAAGCAGCTGCATTGACGGGCATCACCGCAGCTGCCGCTCCCCTGCTCAACAAAAAATTAAATACGCCGCAGGGTAAAAAATTCATGTATGCCGCGGCTGACACCGCTGTGAACGGCGTACTTTCCGGCGTAAATGCCGTATTGCCCGATATTTCCCGCGGCGACATATT
Organism: Clostridia bacterium; assembly: GCA_017480115.1. GTDB lineage: Bacteria > Bacillota > Clostridia > Oscillospirales > Acutalibacteraceae > RGIG2774. The sequence continues at coordinate 1,937 of JAFVBH010000044.1, read as the reverse complement.
GGACTTTACGCCTGACTGCACATTTGCGGGAACAAAAAATTTTTTAAAAACACCGATGACAAACGCGGCATGGTCGCTGGGCTACAGCAAAGCGAGCATTCTGCCGGAGGACGTTACGGCGCAGCCGTATTATCTCGGCGGTTATCCGGCATATCCCCCCAACGCGGCGGTCGATGTTTTGGACGATCAAATGATTCGCTGTATCGCGCTGAGCGATGGTTCCGGCAGAGGAATCGCCGTATTTGCAGTGATCGACTGTATCGGCATCTCCAACCGAGACGTCAATGAAATACGCGCCGGACTGACGGGATTTGCCGCAGAGAACAATATTGTCAGCATCAACATCTGCGCCACGCACGCACATTCCTGCATCGACACGTTGGGCGCTTACGGGGATCCGGCGGCTGTACTGAAGAACAACCCGGTCAAGATAATTGAAGGGGAAACGGATTTTGTATCCGGCAGGAACCCCGCATTTATGGAACATCTGAAAACAACTACGGTATCGCTGATACAAAACGCGGTGTTGAATATGAAACCGGGCAAACTGTATCGCGCAGTGCAGGACGGCTCAAAATTCCTGCAGGCAAAACGTCCGCCGAAGGTTATGCCGCCGGAGATCGTCTCGCTGAATTTCCGCCCCGCAGATGGCAGCATGGGCACCCGCGCGGTATTTATGTCAGCGCAGCCCGCGCAGTTCAGCCCAAATAGCCGCACCGTCAGCGCTGATTACCCTTACTATCTTTGTGAGCAGATCGAGCAAAACGGCGAACACGCGATCGTCTTTCAGGGCGCTGCCCTTGGCATTTTCCCACCACGCGGCAACAGTGATTCCCTTTCGACATTGTCCCACGCCGAAAGCATACAGTTATACGGCAAAACACTGGGACAGTACTGTCTGACGGCTGAATTTTCGGAAATCGCACCGATTTTGAATCTGCGGCACAGAAAAATTCTGGTGCCCGTCTCCAATCAATTTGTAACGCTGCTGGCCAAACTGCAAGTAGTTAATAACGAGCTTATTTCTTACGGCGACAAAGCAGCGGAGGTTATGTTGGTCAGCGAACTGGGCTATGCGGAACTGGGTACAGACGTCAAACTTGCGTTGATTCCCGGCGAGATCGCGCCGGAACTGGTGATTGGCGGTTGTGCCGACAGCGCCGATAGCTATGACGGCACAGCGTGGGATCACGCATCGTTGCAAGAGATCGCCGGCGGCAAGCTGACTGTGATCGGACTTTGCAACGACGAGATCGCCTCCATCATTCCCGACAACGATTTCGGCTCGAAATTTGCGCCGCACCACTATGAGGAAATCATTTCCGCGGGTAAATACACTGCCTCGAAGATCGTAACGGAATTTCGCGCCATGCTGGATACCATCGCTTACGCGGACTGAATGCATACCTAAGAAAGCGACTTCGCCGCTGCCCGAAAGGCAGGTTCGGCGGGCGTTAAAAAAGCCGATACATGCAAACAAGGAGCATGTATCGGCTTTTTCATTTTTACCACCTGTATTCGTCTAATCGGGCGGCTACGCGCAGAATCTTTCTGGCGTCAGCAGAAGAAATTTTATGATCGGTGTTGGTATCCCCTGCCAGCAGCTGATTATCTGTAGCGGAATCCAGCCGCGCGGAAATACGCAGCGCAATTCGCGCGTCAGCGGAATTGACCCTGCCGTCGCCGTTCAAATCCATAGGAACGATCACGGTATATTCCGACAGCACTTCATCGAAGATGTCATGGGAAACGTAAATCGTTCCTCCGGTGCCGACGTACGCCGATGCGCTGCCGTCTGCGCCGACAATCGCGATTTGTTGATTTTCCAGCAGCGCAAGTACCGCCTCTTTCGTCTGCCCGGGCTGAATCCGTACGATTTTTGCGTCGTGATCGGGTAAGATAACCGACGTATCCCAAGAACGCAGACGCCCCTGCTC
>JAFVBH010000043.1 GCA_017480115.1 Clostridia bacterium | reverse complement strand
TTTATCATAGCCTTTCCGCTATGCTCTTTGATTCAACACATTCAGGTCTGTTTGTTAAGTGTCTGTTAACTTTATGTTCAGCCCCTTGACTGGAGACCTTACATAACAGGGATGCCCATTGGGCATCCGTTGATTTTGCGCGTAGCCCTGACGGACGCCCACTGGGCGTCCCTACAAGTGAAGTCCGATATTTTAATTTATAAATCCAAATCGCGCAGCGATTTCCGAAATTATTCATTATTCATTTTTAATTTTTCATTTATGATAATGCTTCCAGTCTCGCGGCGGCACGCAGAATACGGCGGGCGTCGCCGGAACCGACCTTCCCGTCGCCGTCAATATCCGCAGCAAGCCGCTGGACGTCGGTCAACGTATCCAGTCGGGCGGCGGCGCGCAAGGCAAGGCGGGCGTCTACCGAATTGACCTTTTTATCGCCGTTCAGATCGCCCAACATAAACTCCGGCGCGGGCGGGTCGGGATTTACAGGCACAAGATCGGCAGGCTCCTGCGACACAGACGCAAACGTCACCCCGGAGGCATACAACCCGTCGTTTCTATCGCCGACGGAGACCGCGTTCCACCCGGCTTCCGTACCGTTGTAGACAACCGCGGAAAAGCGGCTGTCGGCAAACGCATTCGCAGCAATGGAGGTCACAGATACCGGAATCTCCAGCGTACCGATGCAGTCTACGCCTGCGAACGCACTTGCGGCGACGTACACCAGCGTTTTCGGCATAGCGTAGCTGTCGGCGGCAAGCCCGGCGGGATAGACCGCCAGCTCGGTTTTATCGCCGGTAAGCAGCGCGCCGTTGTCCTCATTCTTGAAATACATACTGGACGCAGTGATGCTCTTCAGGTTTTTCGCACCGTAGAACGCGCCGTCCCGCACGGTACGCACGGTATTGGAGATCGCGTAGGTCTCCTCCTCCCGCGCGGCGGGATAGGCGATCAGCTCGGTTTTCGTGTTGTTAAACAGCACGCCGTTTCGATCCGCCATCAGACGGCTGTTGCCCCGCTCGATGCTGTAGGCGGCAATATCCGTGCAGCCGTAGAGCGCGTGCGCGGCAATATTTGTTACCGCGGCAGGCACCTCAAAGGTGGTTCTGCCCGACGCAATGGGCAGGCAAACCAGCGTTACAGTCGTGTTATCGTCAAAATCCGTATAGGTATAATACAAGACGCCGTCTTTGCTGTAATAGACGCTGTTATCCGTCGAGACGGAAATTTCCTTCAGCGCAACACAATTGAAAAACGCGTCCTCTCCGACGGTGATCACACCGGCGGGCAGCGTAATTTTCTCCAGCTTCGCATGATCGGCAAACGCTTCGGCATCGATGATGACCGCGTTGGCAAGCACATCATAGTCGGTCAGATTCGCTTTCGGCGCAACCTTGATCAATTCTGTACCTGTGCGGTTGTACAATGCGATATTTTTATCAGATCGATAGCGAGTATTCCCTGCCGCAACGGCAATCGTTTCCAGCGATGTACAGCGAGCAAACGCGTTTTCCCCGATCTGCGCTACGTTTGCGGGAATCGTCAGCGCTTGCAGCGAGGTACAGCCGTCAAAGGCGCGCGCCTCAATGGATTCCAGCGAACTCGGCAGCGTTACGGACGTCAATGCGCGGCAATGCAGGAACGCGCGCGCGCCGATCTGCACAACGCCTGCGGGCAGCGCCACGGTTTTCAGCGCTTCACAATCCGCAAACGCGCCCACACCGATATAGTTCACCTTACCGAAATCCACCGTTTCCAGCGATTTGCAGCCGCCGAATGCGTTATCGCCCAGATAAGAAACCTTGGACGGCAGCTTTACGGCTCGCAAGGATTTGCAGTAGCGGAACGCGCTGCTTTCAATATACTCCACGCTTTCGGGCAGCGCAATATCCGTCAGAGAAGCGCATTGATAAAAGGCGCGCGCCTCGATATTGGTCAGCGTGTCGGGCAGCGTCACGGATTTGAGCCACGCGCAGCCGGAAAACGCGTCGTTCTCGATGGAAACGATCCCCGCCGGCAGCGTCACGCCCTTCAACGCGGTCTGCCCGGCAAAAGCGCGAGCGCCGATGGCGGTGACTTTCACACCGTTGATTACTGCGGGCACCGTGATATAAGAGCGGTCAGTCAGCACGCCGGTGATTTGAGCGGTGCCGTCTTTGCGCATGGAATAGGTATAATACGGCATGCCCTGCTGCGGCTGGGCGAAGGTCGCAGTCAGCGTCGCGGACGCGGGCGCTTTGACCCCCGCGATCTGCTTTTCGGTCACGGAGACCGTAAAGCGCGCAGTTCCCGCTTGCAGTACGCCGAAACGAACCGTAAACAGATCGATGTTATCAGCAGTCACCGCGCTGTCAAATGCGGCGGAATAGTAAACCGCATTATCGACACTGTCCACCATCGCCAAGCCGTTGTCATTGGCGGCGGACGCGCCGACGTACAGCAGCAGCGCAGGATCGTACGTCATGTTCAGCGCGGCGGCAGACAGCCCCCTGCTGTTTTCCAGCGAGACCGTAACCGTGGCGATACAGCTTTCCTCCGCGTTATAGCTGTAGGACAGCCGCAGCGTCGGCGTTGCGGCGGCGGTCGCTGCGACAGGCAACGACGCAAAAAGCAGCGCAACTGCCAGCGCCAATACGCAAAGTTTATATTTCAAGGTTTTCATCGGATTCCCCTCCCAGGCGATCACGCGAAAATCGGACGACGCGGCTTGCGCCGCCCTGTGTCATATTTGTTCAAAATCGTCAGCGCCGTGCTTGCACCACGGACAAATGAAATCCGCGGGCAGGTCGTCGCCCTCGTAGACGTAACCGCAGACCTTGCAGCGCCAGCCTTTTTTTGCGGTCTTTTGCGGGTGCGGTTTGATATTTTTCTGATAATAATCATAGGTAACGGAGGGCTCGTCGGAAAGCGTCTGCGCCGTGTTGACGTAGGCGAGGAACAGCGTATGGGTACTCAGCTCCCGCGTGCCGGTGACCTCGGCGTTGATCACGGCGTTGGCATGTTTATTCAGATAAAACAGCCCGTCGTTTGTGCGTGCATAGTCCGAAAAATCAAGCAGCTTATCGGCGTCTCTGCCGCTTTGGAAGCCAAACCGTTTGATGATCTCCATGGGAACGCTTTCCGTTAAGATCGAGACGTTGAACGCGCCCGTTTTCAGGATCATATCCCGGGTATGGTTCTGCTTGTTGACTGCCACGGAGATGATATTCGGCTCCGTCGTCAGCTGCGTCACTGTATTGACGATACAGCCGTTGTCCCTGTCCCCGTCCTTCGCGGACAGGACGAACAGCCCGTAGCTTAGCTTATACAATGCGGTTTTGTCCATGGGGGTACCCTCCTCGGCGCCAAATCCCGGCGCTTATTTTTTTATAACGATATTAACAAGCTTGCCCTTGACGTAAATTTCCTTGACCACGGTCTTACCGTCGATCTCTGCGGCGACGGCGGGAGCTGCCTTGGCGGCGGCAAGCGCGTCGTCGTTGGAAATTTCCGCGTCCACGGTGATGCGGGCGCGAATCTTACCGTTGACCTGCACGGCGAGCTCGATCACGCTGTCCTTGCACTTTGCCTCGTCGTACGTCGGCCAGCTTGCGCCGGTGACCGCGCCGCCGAAGTTCTGTATCTCCCACATTTCCTCGGTGACGTGCGGCGCAAAGGGATTCAGCAGAATCGTAAATATACGCAGCTCCTCGCGGGAGATGCTGCCGGTCTCGTATATCTCGTTCAGCAGGCTCATCAGCGCGGCAATGGCGGTGTTGGCTTTCAGATTGTCAATGTCAAAGGTGACCTTTTTGATGGTCTTATGGAACACGCTCTCCAGCGCGGGGCGAATGCTGTCGCCGTCGGCGACGATCTCCTGCAAATTCCAGAAACGGTCGACAAACCGCTTGCAGCCCTTGATGGACGAGGTTTTCCACGGTGCGGCTTTTTCAAAATCGCCGATAAACATTTCGTAAAGGCGCATCGTATCCGCGCCGAACTCGTTGACGATGTCGTCGGGATTGACCACGTTGCCGCGGGACTTGCTCATCTTCTCGCCGTTCTCGCCCAGGATCATACCGTGGCTGGTACGCTTCTGATACGGCTCCTTGGTGGGGACAACGCCGACGTCATACAGAAATTTGTGCCAAAAACGGCTGTACAGCAGGTGCAGCGTGGTATGCTCCATGCCGCCGTTGTACCAGTCCACGGGCGTCCAGTACTCCAGCGCCTCCTTGGACGCCAGCGCCTCGCTGTTATGCGGGTCGCAATAGCGCAGGAAGTACCAGGAGGAGCCTGCCCACTGGGGCATGGTATCGGTCTCCCGTTCCGCAGGACCGCCGCAGCAGGGGCAGGTCGTCTTGACCCAGTCGGTCAGATTGGCAAGGGGCGACTCGCCGTTGTCGGTGGGTTCATAGGATTCCACATTGGGCAATTTCAGCGGCAGCTCGCTTTCGGGCAGCGGCACGTAGCCGCATTTTTCGCACTTGACGATGGGGATCGGCTCGCCCCAGTAACGCTGGCGGGAGAACACCCAGTCGCGCAGTTTGAAGTTGACCTTGGCGCGCCCTTTGCCCTCTTTCTCTAAATATTTTATGATTTTCAGCTTCGCCTGATCGACGGTCAGCCCCGTCAGGAAGCCGGAGTTGACCATTACGCCGCTGGCGCAGTCGGTGAACGCTTCTTGTTCAATATCGCCGCCCTTGACGACCTCGACCATGGGAATGCCGAATTTTTTGGCAAACTCCCAGTCGCGGGTATCGTGGGCGGGCACCGCCATGATCGCGCCGGTGCCGTAGGAGGCAAGCACGTAGTCGGAAATAAAGATCGGGATCTTTTTGCCGTTCACGGGGTTGATCGCCTTCACGCCCTTCAGCTCCACGCCGGTCTTATCCTTATTGACCTCGGTGCGCTCGAAATCGCTCTTATGGGCGGCGGCGGCGCGATAGGCGGCGACCTCGTCCATATTGGTGATGGTATCCGCCCATTGATCGATCAGGGCATGCTCGGGAGCCATGACCATGTATGTAGCGCCGAACAGCGTATCGGGGCGGGTGGTATATACGGTGATCTTGTCGCCGGTCTCGGCTTCAAAATCCACTTCGGCGCCGGTGGAGCGGCCGATCCAGTTTTTCTGCTGAGTTTTGACGCGCTCGATAAAATCCAGATCGTCCAGATCGTCCACCAGACGCTGGGCGTACTCGGTGATTTTCAGCATCCACTGGCTCTTGACCTTGCGGACGACCTCGCTGCCGCAGCGCTCGCACACGCCGTTGACGACCTCCTCATTTGCCAGCACGCATTTACAGCTGGTACACCAGTTGACCGCCATTTCCTTTTTATAGGCAAGTCCCTTTTTGTACAGCTGCAAAAAGATCCACTGCGTCCACTTGTAATAGTCCGGGTCGGTGGTATTGATCTCGCGGCTCCAGTCAAAGGAGAAGCCCAACGCCTGCAGCTGCGCCTTGAAATGGGCGATATTCTGCTTGGTTACGATCTCGGGGTGGATATGGTTCTTAATGGCGTAATTCTCGGTGGGCAGACCGAACGCGTCCCAGCCCATGGGATACAGCACGTTATACCCCTGCAAACGCTTTTTGCGGGCGACGATGTCCAGCGCGGTGTAGGAGCGGGGATGCCCCACGTGCAGCCCCTGTCCCGACGGATACGGGAACTCGACCAGGCAGTAATACTTCGGCTTGCTGTAATCGTTTTTGGCATGGAATACGCCGGTCTCCTCCCAGCGATCCTGCCACTTTTTTTCCACTTGTTTAAAATTATACTCCATTGGTATCATCTATCCTTTATATTCGTTATTTTTTATGCGGGAATTTTATCATCGCGCGGTCAAAAACGACGAAACGTCGATATTCGCGCCGTCCGTCCATAGTCGTTCCAGATTAAAGTACTCCCGCGCGTCGGGGGTAAACAGGTGAACGAGTACCTCGTTGTAGTCCAGCAGAATCCAGCCGGTGGCGCGCCCTTCCACGGCAAGGGGACGAACGCCGTCCTCTTTTTCGAGCTTATCCTCCAGCTCGTCCGCCAGCGAGCGGATATGCGTCGACGACGTACCGTTCGCAATGACGAAATAGTCGGCAATGACCGTCAGCTCGTCGATTTTGAGCGCGACAATCTGCTCCGCCATTTTCTCGTCGAGGATTTTTACGATTTTTTCAAGCTTTTTATCCATTTATACTCTCCTTCAATCGATGCAGCACCGCATCGTTATAGGCGTCAACAGTGTCCTTATAGATCGGTTGATGTTTTTTGCAAAGCTCACAGATGGTGAAATTCAGCCCCTCCTCGATCGCCTGTTCGAGGGATGCGTCGGCATAGCGGCGCATCTCCTCCACGCCGGGATAGGCACGGTCGGCGGAGATAAAATCCGCGATAAACACGACCTTTTCCAAAAGCGTCATATCCTTGCGGCCGGAGGTGTGATAGCGCACCGCGAGGTAAATTTCGGGATCGTCCATATCCAGCTCGTTTTTCAGAAATTCCGCGCCCGCCACCGAGTGCCACAGCGCCGGCTGGGTCAGCAGAATCTCGTCCGCGTCGCCGCAGTACTTCAGCACATATGCCCGCTGCTCCGGCTTGGGCGTATCCTTTAATATATCATGCGCCAGCCCGGCGGTATACGCCTTTTCCGCGTCCGCGCCGTACCGCTTTGCCAGCCGCGCGGCGGTATCGGCGACATTCAGCGAATGCCGGTAACGCGCGTCGGTCAAGCGCTTGCGAATTTCTTCACGGTAAAATTCATTGGTTTTCATCTATAGTATGCTCCGATACAGTCCGTTTTTGTCAATATAATCGATCACGCTGTCCGGCAACAGCCCGCGCACCGACGCTCCTGCCGCCAGCTTTGCTCGAATCTCGGTGGAGCTGATCTGTAGCGGGGCGATATTTTTGATAACGGCGCGCCCGCCGAGGACGGCGTTGTTATAGGCTTGCAGCACGCTAAAACTTTCGTCCGCCGCGCGGGAAAACGCGCACAGCGTACACATGGACAGGATCTCCTGCCAGCGGTACCACTGATCGAAATACAGCAGCATGTCCGACCCGACCAGCAGAAACAGCGCGTCTGCGGGATACAGCTTTTTCAGCGCAGCCAGCGTATGGACGGTATAGCTTTTGCCCGGCAGCCGCATTTCCAAATCGGAAATTTCAAAATACGGTTCGGTAAAGGTCAGACGGCACATCTCCAAACGGTCGCGATCCGGCGCAAGTCGCTTATCCGCCTTGTGCGGCGGCACCTTGGCGGGCGTCACCAGCACACGGTCAAGGCGCAGGCTTTCTGCAAACTGCCGCCCTAAATACAGATGCCCCATATGCGGCGGGTCAAAGCTCCCGCCCAAAATTCCAATACGCATATATCTCACCAGCTTACTTACCATACTATATTATATTAGATAACACGCGGGTTGTCAATGTAGTAAATTCTGATTTATCGGGGCGTAAACGCCTCGATAATCAGAATTTAGGTAGGAGGGACGAGGGAGAAGGTTCGGAAATCGCGCAGCGATTTCCGCAATTATTCATTTTTCATCATTCATTTTTCATTTCTGATTTATGGCGATTTCCGAAATTGCGCATTCCGCATTTGCAAAAACAGCCCTGCGGGGCGTTGATCCCTCGCAGGGCTGTTTTGCAAGCGCGTTATTTCATCAGGGGAAAATACGGCGAATTATTGCGCGCTCACCGTAAGCGCGCCGTTCTGCGCGTCAAGCACAAGCGTATCGCCTGCCGTAAGATTCCCCACGACAATGGTGCGGCTGATGAGCGTTTCGGCGGTGCGCTGGATAAACCTGCGCAGGGGACGCGCGCCGTAAACGGGGTCGTAGCCGTTGTCGGCGATATACGCCTTTGCCGCGTCGGTCACCTCCAGCCCCAGCTGCTGCGCGGCAAGTCTGTCGGACAGCGACTTGAGCATCAGATCGACGATACCGGTAATATCGTGCTTTGTCAGCGGCTTATAGAATACAATATCGTCCAGACGGTTCAAAAATTCCGGGCGGAAGCTGCGCTTGAGCAGCGTTTCCACAGTTTCTTTCGCTTCGTCGGTGATATTACCCTCGCTGTCGATGCCGCCCAGCAGCGCGTCGGAGCCGAGGTTGGAGGTCAGGATGATGACCGTATTTTTAAAGTCCACTTTCCTGCCCTGCGAATCGGTCAGCACGCCGTCGTCCAGCACCTGCAACAGGATATTGAACACGTCGGGGTGCGCCTTTTCCACCTCGTCGAACAGCACGACGGAATAGGGTCTGCGGCGGACGGCTTCGGTCAGCTGGCCGCCCTCCTCATAGCCGACGTATCCGGGAGGCGCGCCGATCAGACGCGAGACGGAATATTTCTCCATATACTCGGTCATATCGATACGGATCAGATTCTTTTCATCGTCAAACAGCGTCGCCGCCAGCGTTTTGGCAAGCTCGGTCTTGCCCACGCCCGTGGGGCCGAGGAACAGGAACGAACCGATGGGACGGTTGGGGCTTTGAATCCCCGCGCGGGAACGCATGATCGCGTCGGTGACCTTGGAGACCGCTTCGTCCTGCCCGATCACCCGCTGATGCAGAATATCGCCCAAATGCAGCAGCTTCTCCTTTTCCCCCTCCATAAGCTTCGCGGTGGGGATCCCCGTCCAGCGTTCGATGATCCGGGCGATCTCCTCCTCTGTTACGCGGTCGCGCAGCAGCGTATTTGCGCCCACGGCGGATTCGTTTTTCTTTTCCTCCGCCTCCAGCTCCCGTTGCAACGCGGGCAGCTTGCCGTATTTCAGCTCCGCCGCCTTGTTCAGATCGTAATCCCGCTCGGCTTTTTCGATCTGCCGGTTGATCTCCTCGATCTGCTCGCGCAGGCTCTGCACCTTGCCGATGGAGTTTTTCTCGTTCTCCCAGCGGGCTTTCATCTCGTTGAACTGCGCCCGCATTTCGGCGAGTTCCTTTTGAATATCCGCCAAATGCGCCTTGGAAAGCTCGTCGGTCTCCTTTTTCAGCGCGGCTTCTTCGATCTCGAGCTGAATGATCTTCCGGCGCACTACGTCCAGCTCGGTGGGCATGGAATCCATTTCCGTACGGATCATGGCGCACGCCTCGTCCACAAGGTCGATCGCCTTATCGGGCAGGAAGCGGTCGGAGATATAGCGGTCGGAGAGCGTCGCGGCGGCGATCAGGGCGCTGTCGTTGATCTTTACGCCGTGATACACCTCGTACCGCTGTTTCAGACCTCTTAAAATGGCGATGGTATCCTCCACGGTCGGCTCCGCGACCATGACGGGCTGAAAACGACGCTCCAGCGCGGCGTCCTTTTCAATGTACTGGCGGTACTCGTCCAGCGTGGTCGCGCCGATGCAGTGCAGCTCACCCCGCGCCAGCATGGGCTTTAAGAGGTTGCCCGCGTCCATGGAGCCCTCGCCCGTGCCCGCGCCGACGATGGTATGCAGCTCGTCGATAAACAGAATGATCTGCCCGTCGGACTTTCGCACCTCGTTCAGCACGGATTTCAGCCGTTCCTCAAACTCGCCGCGATACTTCGCGCCTGCCACCAGCGCGCCCATATCCAGCGAGAAGATCGTTTTATCCTTCAGGCTGCCGGGCACGTCGCCGCTGACGATCCGCTGGGCAAGCCCCTCGGCAATGGCGGTCTTGCCAACGCCGGGCTCGCCGATCAGCACGGGATTATTTTTCGTTTTGCGGGATAGGATCATAATGACGTTACGGATCTCCTCGTCCCTGCCGATCACGGGGTCGAGCTTCTGGCTGCGGGCGCGCTCTACCAGATCCGTGCCGTATTTTTTCAGCGCGTTATAGGTGCTTTCCGGGCTGTCGGAGGTCACGCGGGTATTGCCGCGAATCGCCATCAGCGCCTTTAAAATATCCTGTTTTTTTACGCCCAAATCGGCGAAAATGGTTTTCAAGACGCTGTCCGCATCGTCCAGCAGCGCAAAGAACACATGCTCTACAGAGATATACTCGTCCTTCATGCGGGACGCGGTGGATTCCGCGTCGGCAAAGACCTTATCCACGTCGCGGGAAATATAGATTTTACCCTCTTCCCGTCCCATGCCGGTCACCGACGGCAGCGCGGCGACCGCGCTGTCCGCCTTGGACTCCGCGTCCTCGACGGACGCGCCGACGCTTTTCAGAAGCTGCGGGATCAGCCCGTCCTCCTGATGCAGCAACGCGGCGAGCAGATGAACCTCCTCGACCTGCTGGTTGGAGTTTTGCGCCGCAAGGCTCTGCGCCGCCTGAATCGCTTCCAGCGTCTTTTGCGTATATTTTTCAGTCATCATAAAATCACGACCTTTTCACGTATTTGTAACTTCTTACATTGTTTATATTACCCCTATTTTAAGAATAATCTATTATGATTTTATGTCCAAACAGTAAAAATTAGCACTCTGATTATGAGAGTGCTAATTTATTTTATCCCTTGCAATCAACATTGTTTTATGCTATACTTCCCCTGTCACACAAAACTTAATAAATTTACGTACGGCAGGATTATTTATTTTGGAGGTTTTTATGCTTAACAGAAAGAAAATTATGAATGCCGTTTCGGAAAATCTATCCGCCATTCGTCAACAGCACGGATTAACGCGGGAGGAACTGGCGCAGATTCTGCGCATCTCCCCTGCCGACCTGCAAAAGCTGGAGGCGGCGGAGCTGCCGCCGCATCTTTCCCTGCAAATTGTATTCGATATAGAACGGGAATTTCACATTCACCCGTCGGATTTTTTCACCGGGGAAGATGCGCAGCCGGACTTTATACAGGAATAAAACATGAAACCGTCTCCGATCCGCAAACGGATCGGAGACGGTTTCAGTCCGCAGAAAAAGATCGGGTTGATTTTTGCACGATACAGGACTATAATAGATAATAGAAGGGAGCGGTGTTCCATGCTGACAAGGAAGGAAATCGAATATGCGATCCGATTGCTGCTTGCGCGCTACCATGCGGATCATGCGCTGCTTTTCGGTTCTTATGCAAGAGGCGACGCCACACAGGAATCCGATCTGGACGTGCTTGTGGTCGGCGGCAGCCGGTTCAAAAAATCAAACATATTCGCCTTTGCGGAGGAATTGCGCGAAATGACGGGCAAGCAGGCAGATGTGTTCGAGATCAGCGAGCTTGACACGGACGCACCGCTGTACCAAACGATTTTTCGAGAGGGCGTGAAGATCGCATGAAAAAGACGGATCGGGAACGAATCAAAAAAATCATCGGTACGTGGGACGCGCTGCAAAAGCAGCTTGAGCTGCATCACATCACCCGGGAACAGTTGCTGACAGACGAGTTTTCCCAGTGGGCGGTCACAACGCCATTGTACAATATCGGCGAACAGGTCTATCAGATCAGCGCCGAATTCAAGCAGCGTTTTCCCGATATTCCGTGGAACATGGTCTCCGGTTTGCGGCACAGGCTGGTTCATGATTACGAGGGGATTAACTGGTCGATCATCGTCTCCGTTGTTTTTGATGAAATGAATGATTTCATCGACGCTGTCCAAGCCCTGATCGAGTCATAAATATGAAAGGAGCCTTCCGTCAGGAAAGCTCCTCTTTTTTATTATATAGGAAACTGCTCGCGTTGTGAGCAGTTTTGCTTATAACAAGAAGCGCCGATCCGCCCCAAGATTGGGGGGCGGGGGGTTGATACGCCGTAGGCGTTCTTCTTATCAAAACCGATCCGCTGCGTCCTCATAGACCTTCGTCAGTTCCGCGATCAGCTCTTTGACTGCGGAAACAGTCCCTTCGACGGGGACTTTTTTGCTGACGGACTTATCGCGCGTCACGACCTCGCAGACGTTTTCTTTCAGATTTCTCGGCGAGACGATCACGCGCACGGGCACGCCCAACAGGTCCGCGTCGGAGAACATCACGCCCGCGCTGACCTTGCGGTCATCGTAAATAACCTCTACGCCCGCCCGTTTCAGATCGTCATAGAGCTTATCGGCGACGGCGTGGGTGTCCGCGTCGGTGGACTTCATGCAGCACAGGTGCGCCTGCCAGGGGGCGATGGTAACAGGCCAGATGGGACCGTAATCGTCATGGTGCGCCTCGCAGACGGACGCCGCCAGTCTGCCCACGCCGATGCCGTAGCAGCCCATAATCGGGTAATGGCTCTCGCCGTTCTCGTCGGTGAAGGTCATGCCCATGGTCTTGGTGTACTTCGTGCCGAGCTGGAAGATATTGCCGACCTCGATGCCACGGGAGACGGTGATGCTGCGCTTGCCGCAATGGGGGCAGACGCCGCCGTCCACGATCTTTGCGAAATCGTGATATTCCGCGCTGGGACAGTCGCGGGTCATGTCAAGCCCTTTGTAATGGAAGTCGACCTCATTCGCGCCGGCGACCATATTATTGGTGTCTTTAATGGAATTATCGAACAGCACGAGGGGCTTCGCCGCCGCGTCAAGGTTCACAGGTCCGATAAAGCCCGCCTTGATCCCGCTCTCCTCGGTGATGACCGCGGGGTGGATATTTTCGCCGAGGAAATTGGTGAGCTTCGTCTCGTTGACGTCCAGATCGCCGCGGATAAAGACGATCACGTAGCTGTCGTCCATATTCTTTTGATACACGACCGCCTTGACGCTCTTGACGGCGTCGCCGCCGAGGAAATTGCAGACGTCCTCGATGGTGTGCATATCGGGGGTCGCGACCTTTTCCAGCGGCGCGGAGACCTCGTCGCGGGTGTTCTCCACGATACTCTCCGCCGCCTCCATATTGGCGCGGTAGTCGCAGTCGGCGCAGATCGCGATGGAATCCTCGCCGATGGGGGTCAGCAGCATATATTCATGCGAAATGCTGCCGCCCATCATGCCGGAATCGGACTGCACGACGACCGTCTCGGGGATGCCGGCGCGGGCAAAAATGCGCTGATAGGCTTTATAGCACTCGGCGTAATATTTCTCCAGATCCGCCTGCGAGGTATGGAACGAATACGCGTCCTTCATGGTAAATTCGCGCACGCGGATCAGACCCGCGCGGGGACGCGCTTCGTCGCGGAACTTGGTCTGAATCTGATAGATCATGAACGGATAGCGGTTGTAGGTCGCGCCGTACTCGCGCACCAGCTGCACCGCCGCCTCCTCGTGGGTCATACCCAGCACCATGGGCGCGCCGTTTCTGTCCTTAAAGCGGCAGAGGGAGTTGTCGATGGACTCGTATCTGCCGGATTCCTGCCAAAGCGAGGCGGGCATGACGACGGGGAACTGAACCTCCTGCCCGTCGATCCGATCCATCTCCTCGCGAAGGATCGCCTCGATCTTCTTCGTCACGCGGCGCAGGGGCATATAGGAGGAATAAATGCCGTTGGCGACCGCCTTGATGTAGCCGCCGCGCACCATAAACGCGTGGCTGTCCACCACGCAATCGGAGGGTTTTTCCTTAAAACGCTCGCCGACAAGGTTTATAAGCTTCATGATATTACCTTCTTACGTAAGTATTTCCAAATATGCATTCTAACATAATTTACCGATTTATACAATAGCAAATTTACGCAATGCGTTAATGCCCGTGGGGGACGCGATACAGCTGGTTATGCTCATAGGTCAGATCCGCCCACACCAGCCGCGCGAACACGGCAAGCAGGATCAGCCCCGCCAGCCAAATGCTTTTTCCCAGCAGGAACCTTGCGGCGACGGCGCCGCCGGTACAGCCCAGCACGAAGAAGAACAGCATGATCCCGTGGGCGATCAGCCGCCTGCCCGCGTCGCGATCCTTATGCCGCAACAGCTTGACCGTGTCCACCCCCGCCAAGCGGATATGATTGGTGCAAAAGGTGGTCGCCATGGGGATGCCCTCCGCCTGCCGGAACGTATTATACTGCATGGAGCAGATGAAGTTCAGCGCGACCTGCGTGATCTGCACCGGCGCGCTCTCGGGCAGCAGCCCCAGCAGAAACACAACGAGAATCTCAAAGCCGATCAGCAGGGTGTCCCACCGCAGCAGATGCAGCTTTTTGACGCGCTTGCTCAGATATTCGGACAGCGCCGCGCCCAGAAAATAGGCGCTCATGGGGATCAGATAATAGACCGCGCGTTTCCACTCGCCGTTGCCCAGCGACACCGCCATCATCACGACGTTCGCCGTTTGCGCGTTGCAGAACACGCCGCCGCGCAGGGAGACGGTAAAGCCGCCGAACCAACCGCCGACGGTCATCAGCGCGTAATACACCCAGCGTTTTTCACATTCCAGATATGGTTTTTCTTCTGTGTTCATAATCATTCTTCCGGTAGATTTTATTTTCTCCGTTGCCCGTACCGCTGTCTTTTTGTCTGCTCCCGCGCCGGGACGCTGTACTTTTTCACTGCGGGAACCGGCTTCTTCTTCGGCTCGTGCAGCTTCTTATTATAACGGTACAGCACGATCACGCCGCCGATGACCTGGATCACGTCGCAGCCGGTCGCCTGCGATAAAAGCGCCGCCGCTTCACGGGTGGTGTTGGGGCTGGTCTCCAAATGCACCTTGATTTTCAGCAGCTCACGGGTATTGAACGCGTCCTCCAGCTGCCGAATGACCGCGTCGGTCACGCCCTCTTTGCCGATCTGGAACAGCGGCTCCAGTCCGTTTGCCTCCGCGCGCTTTTCCGCTCTCTCTTTTCCTGTCATAGCTTCACCTTATTTATCAAGATAGTCCTTTAATTTTTCATTCAGCAGCCGCAGGGAATTGCCTCGGTGGCTGACAGCGTCCTTTTCCGACGGCGCCATGGCGGCAAAGCTCTTGCCGTTGTAATAGAAGATGGGATCGAAGCCGAAGCCGCCTGCGCCGTACGGGACGTGACCGATCACGCCCTCGCACGCGCCCCGCACGGTAAACTGTCTGCCGTCGGGGAACGCGCAGGCAACCGCGCTGACAAACCGCGCGGTACGCCTTGCATCGGGTACGCCGTCCAGCTCCGCCAACAGCTTTTGGATTTTATCGGGATAGGACATCGCCTCGCCGCCGTAACGGGCAGTATAGATGCCGGGTCTGCCGTCCAGCGCGTCCACAACCAGCCCGGAATCGTCGGCGATACAGGGCATACCGCTGTCGGCAAGGCCGCTCAACGCCTTGATCATGGCGTTTTCCTCAAAGGTCGCGCCGTTTTCCTCCGGCTCCCGCAGGTCGATCCCCGCCTCCTCGGCGATCAGCACGCGCACGCCCAGCGGCTGCAAAATACGTTCGACCTCGTCCCGCTTGCCCTTATTATGCGTTGCGATTAAAAAGTCCAAAGAAACCTCTCCTCTTTTTCCTGCCCGTCTCAGGCGCATTTTCCTCCTGCGGCGCTTGCGGTTCCGTTTCCGTCTCCGGGACGGCAGCGGGGTCGTGCGACGACGGCGCGGGAACGGTCGTTTCCGCTGCAGGCGGTTCGTCCGCCGTTTCCGCCGGTACAGCGGCTGCGGGTTCCTCTGCGGCAGGCGCTTCGGCGGCGGGTTCCTCCGCAGCGGTCACGCTTTCGGGCGTTTCCTCGCGATATTCAGCAGCTCGAACATGATCTGCGCCTGCGGGCTCAGCTTGATCGGGCCGATCTTCGTTTTCAGCGGGTTCGTTCTGTAGGAGCGCTTCCGCATAATCCTGAAGGACGTCGGTAAGTTCCTGTTGCGCCACAGCGTCCTCGCTGTTCCCATCAAGGTCAAAATGATTCTCGCTGAAGATAGCCTGTTCATTCTTTTCAATCTCCTCTTCATGTTTATCCGTAATTTCCGCAAACAAGCCGTTTGCAAAGGCGCGGGGATTAAAGGGCTGCAGGTCGTCGAGCTTTTCTCCCACGCCGACGAACTTGACGGGGATCTTCAGCTCGTTTTTAATGGCAAGCACCACGCCGCCGCGGGCGGTGCCGTCCAGCTTGGTCAGCACGATGCCCGTAATGTCGGCGACCTCCTTGAACTCCCGCGCCTGATTGACGGCGTTTTGCCCGGTGGTCGCGTCCAGTACCAGCAGGATTTCACGGTCGGAATACGGCAGCTCACGATCAATGACGCGGTAGATTTTGGCAAGCTCCTCCATCAGATTCTTCTTATTGTGCAGTCTGCCCGCCGTGTCGCAGATGATAATATCCGCCTCGCGCGCCTTGCCCGCCGCGATGGTATCGAAAATCACCGCCGCAGGGTCCGCGCCCTCCTTATGCTTGACGATCTCCACATCGGCGCGGTCCGCCCATTCCTCCAACTGCTCGATGGCAGCCGCGCGGAAGGTATCCGCCGCGCCGAGAATGACCTTTTTGCCCTGCGACTTGTACATCGCCGCCATTTTACCGATGGTGGTGGTCTTGCCCACGCCGTTCACGCCGATCATCAGAATAATGGACGGAATGGTCAGCAGTCCCATGTCCTCGCCGCCGTCGAGCATTTCGGCGACGATATCCATCAGCTCGCTCTTTGCCTCGGAGGGGCTTTTGATCTTCTGCTTTGCCACGCGGGCTTTCAGCTCCTCCGTAATATCCACGGCGGTTTTCATGCCCACGTCGCCCATGACGAGGATCTCCTCCAGCTCGGTAAACAAGCCGTCCTCAAAGTTATCGTACGAGTCGAACATATCGTCCAACGCGTTGTTCATTTTATCCCGTGTCTTTTTCAGCCCGAAGCTGAATTTTGAGAAAATGCCCATGGCGGTCAAATCCTTTCTGTAATTATATCAAATATATTAAACTCGCCTTGCGTCTGTCAAACAAATCCGCGCAGCGGATTTCCTCCGTTACGCATTGCGCACTGCGCATTACGCCTTATTATAACGCCGCTGGCGTTCCTTCCTTTTTCCCTTTTACCTCTTCCCTTTTCCCTTTATTCGATCCCGATCATTTTCGCCGTTTCGCTTGTGCGCATCTCCAAAAGCTTGGATACGCCGTGCTCCTGCATGGTCACGCCGTACATAACGTCCGACGCCTCCATGGAGCCGCGGCGGTGGGTAATCAGAATAAACTGCGTGCGGTCGGTCATGGAATTTACGTATTCGGCGAACTTCACGACGTTCACGTCGTCCAGCGCCGCCTCCACCTCGTCAAAGATACAGAACGGCGAGGGATTGACTTTCAAGATCGCGAAGATCAGCGCGATGGCGCAAAGTCCCTTTTCGCCGCCGGACAGCAAACTGATACTGCGCACGTTCTTGCCGGGGGGTTGGGCTTTGATTTCAATGCCGCATTCCAGCGCGTTGCTTTCGTCCTCCAGCACCAGCTCCGCCTTGCCGCCGCCGAACAGCTGCACGAAGGTTTCGCCGAATTTTTGATTGATCTCGGCAAATTTCTCCGAGAACCGTTTTGCCATTTCATCGGTCAGTTCTCCGATCAGTCGCAGCAGCTCAGCCTTGGATTTTTCCGCATCCTCCAGCTGCCCGTGCAGGAACGTATACCGTTCGGACACTTCCTTATATTCGTCCACCGCGCCCACGTTGACGCTGCCCAGCGCCTTGATCTTGGCTTTCAGCGCGGACAGCTCCTTGCCCGCTTCGGCGACATTTTCGATCTCGATGCCCAGCGCGGCGGCCTCCCGCCGGGTCAGATTGTACTCTTCAAAAAGTTTTTTTTCCGTATTGTCCCGCTCATGCTCGAGGGACTCCCGTTTCTCCTGCAAACGGACAAGCTCCGCGGCGAGCCGCTCCTTTTCATCGCTCTTTTCGCGCTCCTTGACTCGCAGGGAAGAAACAGCGGTTTCAAATTCCTCGCGTTTGCGGATCATATCGTCAATGGACGCGTCCACGGTCTTGCGCTGCGCCCGATAGTCCTCGGCGGTTTTCCTTTGCGTCTGCGCATCGGCGGCGAGGGTTTCGTTTTCCGCTTTCAACGTCTCGGATTCCGCCTTCAGCGCCTCGATCTTATCCGTATGCCCGCTCTTGCGGCGCTCCAATTCCTCTGCGGACGCCAGACTTGCGTTCCGGCGGGCGGCGCGTTCCGCGTTCTTCACCTGCAGGGACGCGGCGTTTTCCGACAGCGCGCGGCGCTCGTTTGCCGCAGCGTCGGCTTTTTCCCGCAGCGCCGCAGCCTCCGCCGTCAGCGCGGCGACCTCCTCCGTTAACGCCCGGATCAGCTGCCCGAACGCGTCGGAATTACCGCTGATCTGCGTAAGTCTGCGTTCAGATGCGGCAAGCTCGGCGTCGATGGACGCCACCGCTTGTTCCGCCGCATCCGCAGCCGACAGCGCAACCCGCATTTCGCCGTCCTCGGCGGCAATGCGTTCTTTTAATTTAAAGATCTCGGCGCGGGTACCCTCCTGCTCGGCGGACGCTTTTTCCGTCTCGGCGGTCAGGGAGGCGACCTGCGCTTTCTGTTTTTCATACGTCTCCCGCAATGCGGCTTCCTTTTCCTCCAGCCGCTGGATCTCGCCCTGCCGGGTGATAAAGCCGGAGCTGCGGATCCCGGAGCCGCCGGTGATGGAACCGCCTGCGTTGATGACCTGCCCGTCCAGCGAGACGATCTTGAACCGGTGATTGTATTTCCGCGCGATCACCACCGCATCATCCAGCGTTTCGGCAATGACGGTTCTGCCCAGCAGATTTTTCATAATGCCGTCGTACGCGCTGTCATAGGTGATCAGCGAGGACGCAAGATCGATAAATCCGGCGCAGTCCTCCAACCCGTTTTCGTTGAGCGTACGCGCCTTGACAGCGGACATGGGCAAAAAGGTGGCTCTGCCGGCGTTGGCGTTTTTCAGATAGTAAACCGCCTTTTTCGCGTCGTTATCCGTTTCGGTCACGATATTCTGCACCGCCGCGCCCAGCGCGGTCTCGATGGCGGCGGCGTACTGCTGCGGCACTTGTATAAGGCGGCTGACAGGGCCTTTCACGCCCTGTAACGCGCCTGCCGCTGCGCCCTTCATGACGGCGCGGACGCTGCCCTGATAGCCCTCCATATTGCGTTCGGTCTCCTGCAGCATATGCTTTTTGGAAACCGTGGAGGACAGGACGGCGCCGGTCTCCTCCATGGTCCTTCTCGCCTCGGCGAGCTTCCTGCCCCGCAGCTCCGTCCGCAGCGCGTAGCCGCTCAGCGCGTTTTCCAGCGCGGTCGCCTGCTCCTTTTGCCGATCGATCGTCTCCCGGTGCTTCTGCGCCTGCGCGGCGGCGGTCTGCTCCTGCGCCTGCCGCTCCTGCTTTTCTTTTTGCAGGGTCTCGGCGCGGGACTTGATCTCCTGCACCGCGGACTGCGCCGAGGATTCGGCGATCCGATGGCGGGAAATATCCTCGTTCAGGCGCGTTAACTTATTGTTTTTTTCCGCCAGCTGCAAAAGCTGCGCCTGTTCCTGCTGTTCCCGGTCGGCGATTTCCGCCTCCAGCGCGGCAAGGGATTCCCCCGCCGCCTGCAGCTCCTGTTCCAGCGCGGCAGCCTCCGCCTGCGCCTGCCGAATGCGGTCGGCGATGCTCTGATCCGTGCCGGTCTCCTGCGCTATATCATTTTTAATACGGTCGATGACCGCAAGATTATGCTCTATTTTATTTTGTATTAAATCCGCGCCCGCCTCCGCGTCACGGGCGGACTGCTCCAAACGGGCAGCCGCGGCGCGCGCGTCCTCCACGTCGGCGGTAAGCGTGCGCACACTCTCAGCGGCGGTATTGGAATCCGCAAAGATCGTGTCCAATTCCCGCACCGCCGTATTGTATTGATTTTCCGTAATATCGATTTTTTCCGCCTGTCGGCGCAGCAGCTCGCCGGAACGCTCCAGCGTATGCAGCCACAGCCCGATCTCCAAATCCTTGCGCTGCTGCGCCAGCACTAGATATTTCTGCGCTTTCTCACTCTGCTTACGCAGCGGCTCGATCCGACTTTCCAGCTCCCCCGCGATATCCCGCAGACGAACGAGGTTTTCTTCCGCCTGATCCAGCCGCCGGGTGGCGTCGTTTCTGCGGTAACGGTAATGGGAAATGCCCGCCGCCTCCTCAAAAATCTCGCGCCGATCCTGCGAACGGGCGGAAACGATGGATTCCACCCTGCCCTGACCGACCATGGAATAGCCGTCGCGTCCCAGGCCGGTATCCATAAACAGCTCGTGAATATCTCGCAGACGGGCGGCTTTGCCGTTGATCTTATATTCGCTCTCGCCGCTTCTGTAATAACGGCGGGTGACCGACACCTCGTCGGCGTCGTAGTTCAGTCCGCGGTCGCCGTTATCCAGCTTTAACGTGACCTCGGCGTAGCCCATGGGGCGGCGCGCCTGCGTGCCGCTGAAGATCACGTCCTCCATTTTTGAGCTTCTGAGGGATTTTGCGGACTGCTCGCCCAGCACCCAGTTCACCGCGTCGGAGATATTGCTTTTGCCCGAGCCGTTGGGTCCGACGACGGCGGTCATGCCCTTGTCGAACTGCAAAACGGTTTTATCGGGGAAGGATTTAAATCCCTGCATTTCCAATGCTTTTAAAAACAAACGTATCAATTCCTTTTCCGGCCCATTGCGCCGTTCAATCTGACATTTCGTGAATGTCGCAGGTATACACCGGCGTTTCAGCCCGTGCTTTTATTTTACAAATATATCCATGTTCCGCCAGCGCGGTCAAATTTGCCCGTTTTTGCCCGACGGCTTTGGAAATCTCCGTGGGCGCGACATATACGGCATAGCGTCCCTGCGGCAGTTTTGCAAGTTCAGCTTCCATCACAGAACGGTAAATGCGGCTCTCGCAAAGCTCCCGGAACGCCGGGTGATAAGGACCCGCCACGTAATTGCGCTGCACGTCGCCGCCGGCATGCAGCCCCAGCCGAATCACGGGAATCCCCGCCCGATGGAACATCAGCAGCAGCTCGGCGCATAGGGCGACCGCATCCTCTAAGGTCTGCGGCGCGTAATCCCCGCGCGCGTACAACGCCGCCAGCGCGGTGTGCCGCAGCACGACCGTGGGATAGATACGCACGGTATCCGGGCGCATTTCACAAAACGCCTCCGCCGTAATGACCGATTCCCTGCCGGTATCGCCGTACAGCCCCGTCATCATCTGCAAACCCAGCTCCACGCCGTACGCGCGGATCAGCGACGCAGCTCTTAAAGTATCGACGAAGGTATGTCCTCTGCCGTTCATGCGCAGCACGCGATCGTCCGCGCTTTGCGCCCCCAGCTCGATGGCGGTCACGCCGTACCGCTTCAAAATCTCCAAACGCGCCTCATCGACCGCGTCGGGACGGGTGGAGCATCGGATCCCCGAAAAATCGCCGCTTTCGATATACGGGTACGCCGCCTCCAGCAGACGGATCATATACGTCGGATCGATCGCCGTAAAGCTGCCGCCGAAGAAGGCGATCTCGCCGCCCTGCCCGCCGTTTGCCAGCGCGGTTTCGGCGGCGGCGCGCACATCTTCGGGCGTCAGGGGCGCGATTTTGCCGCTGATCGCCCGCTGGTCGCAGAACGCGCATTGATGCGGGCAACCCGCATGGGGAACAAACAACGCAATGTTGGTATGTTTTCGCATAGGGATACGCCCCCTCGTCGATTATGGACAAACGCTGCGGGCAATACCGCGCCTTGCCGCCGCAGGAATCAATTCCCGCATCTAATTATTCAGCAAAGACATGACCTCGGCTCTCGTTCTGGCGTCGCTGCGGACGACGCCTCTGAGCGCGGAGGTGCGGGTCAGCGAGCCCGCCGCCTTTACACCCCGCATGGTCATGCAAAGATGCTCCGCCTCGATAATGACCGCGACCCCCTTGGGCTGCATTTCCTGATTGATAAAATCCGCGATCTGCGCGGTCAGACGCTCCTGCAGCTGGGGGCGGGAGGCGAAGCTTTTCACGATCCGCGCCAGCTTCGACAGCCCGATCACCTTGCCCGTCCCGGGGATATAGGCGATATGCGCCTTGCCCACAAAGGGCAGCAAATGATGCTCGCACATGGAATACATGGGAATATCCTTGACCACGACGATCTCATCATTGCCCTGCTCGGTAAAAAATTTGAGGTGCTTACGCGGATCCTCCGTAAGCCCGCCGAAAATCTCTTCATACATATCCGCCACACGGCGCGGGGTTTCCGCAAGGCCTTCCCTGTCGGGATCCTCCCCCACCGCCTCCAGAATATCCCGGACGGCGCGCTGTATTTTTTCCTTATCCATACCTACACCTCTCCAAAGTTTTCCCTGAAATCCAGATGCAGCACCTGCATTTCATGATTGACCGAATAATTGATAAAGGATGGATCGAAAGCCTCGGTCAGATCCTCGGAAACCGTTCTTAAAATTCTGTAAATCCGCTGATCGGCGATCAGATCCTCCAGCGCCGCGTCCAGAACCTGCGCGGAGGAAAATTCCACGTCAAAGGAGCGGCCGCCGCCGGTCAGGCTCGCGCGCAGCATATCGGACAGCTGATAATACGCGTCCGCATTCCAATAGGGCAGATACCGTCCCTCATAAATAAAATAATTATAATCACGGTAGACGCACCCGCCGGTCTGCGGCTGCTGCGGCAAGTGGGTGGACGCTGCAGCTTCCTCGGTAATATTGAAAAAAGCATAACCCGGAGCGCCGCCGTCAAAGTCGCCGTCGTCCCACGTCACGTCCAGATAATAGGGCTGATCGCCGATATACACGGTATTCCACATATGGCTTTCCCGGCTGCCGTCCACGTACGCGTCGCCGGTGACGAGATAGTTATAAATTCCCGCGCCGTCCAGCAGATATTTCGTCGCCCGCGCGTAGCCGGAGCAGACCGCTTCGCCCAGCACCAGTGCGCCGTAGACCTCGGCGTCGTAATCGCTTTCCTTATAAGTACAGCGGGAAATGATACTGTCATGAATGATTTTTTCCTTGGTGTAGTCGTCGGCGTCCGCCGGAATACGGGAAAAAATCTCATTCCGCACCGCTTCGACCTGCGCCAGCATCGACGCATACGCCTGCGGCGTACAGCGATACGTCGGGCGATACAGGCAATAGCTTGTTCGGAACACCATGGTCACGGAATTATCAAGGAAAAACAGTTCCGGGTTGTCGTAGATCAGCGCGGTATGCACCGCGTTGAAGTCCGATTCCGAAATCTCAGGCACCTTGATCTCCGCCGGGAAATCCGGCAGCCCGTCATAAATGAGCGCGTATGCCTGCTGCTGCGGTTCCGTCAAAAGGGAAAAGAAATATTTCTGCGTATGCGGTGTGACGTCTGCTTCCGGCAGGGGCGTAAACAGCATGCGCAGTCCGCTCTCATCTACGACCTCGGTGATGCTGTCGTGAAAAAAGTACCATACGCCGCCCAGCAAAAGCGTGATCACAAGCAAAACAGCAAGTACTTTTTTCATCAGCCTTCACTCCTTGCCGCGGCAAGCCCCGCGCCAGTGTACGTCAGCGCCGTATCCGCCGCCATCACCGCCAAAAGATCGGCGTATGCGGCGTAATCATAAGCGGTAATATCGCTGTCTGCGGCGTTGACAAGCTTGGAAAACAGCGATTCTCCCGCGCCAACATTGGCAGGTGAGATATACGCCCGCAGCATCTGCGCCGCCGTCGCCGCCTGCAAATCATACAGCGCCTCCCCCGTCGCGCCGTGCAGCAGATAGTTGTACAGCGCGGCACCCGACAGACTGTGTTTGCCTGCCTGCAGCTCGATCACCGCGCCCGCGTCTGCATAGGAAACCGCATAGGGTACCGTAATCTCCGCCTCCCCCAGCAGCGCCGTCATATCGGCAAAATTGTCCGCAGTACAGACCACCGTCCGGGCGATCGCCGTTCCGCAGCGGCGGTTCACCGCGTCGGTCAGCGCCTCCCGCCCTGCGGAGCGATAAATATCCCCCGGCAAAGCGTCGCCGCCGTCGCTGGGATACCGCGTATCCGTCGGCAGGGCGTACACGGAAACAAGCCCCTGATCCAGATCAAAATCGCCGATCAGGGCAATCGACGCCTGTCCGCTGTCCATACAGACAAACAGCAGCTGCGCCCTGCCCGAAAGCGCGGGAAGCGCCGTCGTCAGCACTGCCGCGCCGTTGGCGTCCGTCTCCGCCGCAGTCGTGGTCTGCGGCGACTGCTTTGTATTCATTTTTCGGATAACAAAATAAGCGATCATCAGCACCGCAATCAGCAGCACTGCGGTAAAGCCTCTGAAAAAGGCGGATAAATTCTTTTTATTCAAAACGCTCCCACCCGTAGACGGTAAAAACACTGTATATTGAAAAATGATAATTCAATATATTATTATACATATATATAGCCTGCAATGCAAGAGCGATTTGGCAAAAACGGGTACAAAAAAACCGCGGCTGTCCCGCGGAAAACAAAAGAAAAAATATATGTAAAGCCCTGCTGCCCTGCTCCGGTACAAAAAAGGAGTCATACAGTTTTCATAAAGGAGGTAACACACCGGAACGGACAGCAAAGGCGGTAAACGCGAACCAGCCGTCGGGCAGTCACTGATCCGATCCCGCAGGGCCGGATCAGCGCATGCTCAGAACTGCTTTCTCAACAACGCATTGAGAGTGATGATCTTGCCGACCTTTTTCCAAAAATGCTTCTCTTTGGCAATCTCGCGAATCAGCTCCTGCTCAACGCTTAAATATTCTCTCTGCATACGCTCACTTCCTTTCGTTTCGTACACCCCATTATACGCGCTTTGTCAGATTTGTCAAGTCATTCTGCACAACTTTTTAAAATAAAATTTATATATATTGCACAATATCATTTTGCAATACTCTTTCATGGAATTCCTCTGACATTGCTCAAAAATATGGCAAATATGCACAATAGGACGCTGATTTATGAAGGGATTATTACAAATTTACGGACAGATTCCACAACTGTCGGAAAAAAATTCGGCAGATTGATTTAAAAATTTTCTCGATGCACAACGCAATACCCTGCATCGGTTCTGTCAAAAATGCACAGCAATACGCACAAAAACCTTTTGCATGTATACCAATCGTATAAATATACAAAAAATTCGCATATTACGGAAAAAATGGCGGCAAAATAAAAGAATCCGTCGCTTTTATAAAAAAATTTCAGAATATCTCTTGACATTTATGCCGCGTTGAATATAATAAATATACAACATTTTTTGCATGTTTATTCAAGCATATAGCGGAGGAAAGAACAATGGAAAAGAAAATCAAAAAAGTAGTACTCGCCTATTCCGGCGGGCTGGACACCTCGATCATTATCCCGTGGCTGAAAGAAAACTACGATAATTGCGAGGTCATCGCGGTTTCCGGCAACGTCGGTCAGGGCACAGAGTTGGAAGGACTGGAAGAAAAGGCGATCAAGACCGGCGCTTCCAAGCTGTACGTCGAGGATCTGAACGAGGAATTTATCAAGGATTACGTATTCCCGACCCTGAAGGCGGGCGCCGCCTACGAGGGCTACCTGTTGGGCACCGCCTTTGCCCGCCCCGTGATCGCCAAGCGCATCGTCGAGATCGCCAAGGCGGAGGGTGCGGACGCGATCTGCCACGGCTGCACCGGCAAGGGCAACGATCAGGTACGTTTTGAGCTGACCATCAAGGCGTTCGCGCCCGATATGAAGATCATCGCCCCCTGGCGCGAGTGGGATATCAAGTCCCGGAATGAGGAAATCGACTACGCCGAGGCGCACAACATTCCCTTGAAGATCAACCGCGAGACCAACTATTCCAAGGATAAGAACCTGTGGCACCTGAGCCACGAGGGGCTTGACCTTGAGGATCCGGCGAACGAGCCGCAGTACAACAAACCCGGCTTTTTGGAGCTGGGCGTTTCCCCCGAGCAGGCGCCCGACAAGCCCGAGTACGTTACCATCAGCTTTGAAAAGGGCGAGCCGGTCGCAGTCAACGGCGAGAAGCTCTCCCCCGCGTCCATCGTGGCAAAGCTCAACGAGATCGGCGGCAGAAACGGCATTGGTCTGTACGACGTGGTGGAGAACCGTCTGGTGGGCATGAAGTCCCGCGGCGTATACGAGACCCCCGGCGGCACGATCCTTTATAAGGCGCATGAGGTACTGGAGACCCTTTGCCTTGACCGCGACACCCAGCATTACAAAGAGCTGGTCAGCAAGAAGTTTGCCGAGCTTGTTTATTTCGGCCAGTGGTTCACGCCTCTGCGCGAATCCCTTTCCGCGTTCGTGGACAAGACGCAGGAGACCGTCACCGGCGAGGTAAAGCTCAAGCTTTACAAGGGCAACATGATCAACGCGGGCACGACCTCCCCCTATTCGCTGTACAGCGAGGAGATCGCCACCTTCGATGAGGATGACGTTTACGATCAAACAGACGCAGGCGGCTTCATCAACCTGTTCGGTCTGCCGATCAAGGTCAAAGCCCAGACCCTTAACAAGGACTAAAATCATCACGGGGAAAGCTCAACAGCTTTCCCCTTTCAGTTAGGAGCAATATTTATGGAAAAGCTTTGGACAGGCCGATTCAAAAAAGCCCTCGACGCCGAGGTCAACGACTTCAATTCCTCGATTCGGTTTGATTCCCGCATGTACCGGCAGGACATCACCGGTTCGATCGCCCATGCGTCCATGCTGGGAAAACAGGGGATCATCACCCCTGCGGAAGCGGAGGAGATCAAGGAAAATCTCGCACAGATTCTGGCGGATCTGGACGCCGGCGCGCTGGAGATCGATCCCATGGCGGAGGATATTCATTCCTTTGTGGAGGCGGCGCTGACCGCGCGCATCGGCGATACCGGCAAAAAGCTGCACACCGCCCGTTCCCGCAACGATCAGGTCGCGGTGGATATTCGGCTGTACTTGCGGGATCGGCTGGACGCCGTCAAAACGCAACTGACGGCGTTGTGCCGCGAGCTGCTGCGGCTGGCAACGGAACACCGCGATACGATCATGCCCGGCTATACCCATTTGCAGCGGGCGCAGCCCATCACGTTCGGACATCAGCTCATGGCATATGAAATGATGTTTCTGCGGGACATTGACCGTCTGAACGACTGCCGCAAGCGTATGAATGTCTCTCCGCTGGGGTCCTGCGCGCTGGCGGGCACCACCTTTGATACCGACCGCTACTACGAAGCGGAGCTTCTTGGCTTCGACGGCATCAGCGAAAACAGTATCGACGGCGTATCCGACCGGGATTTCATCATTGAGCTGTCAAGCGCGTTTTCGATCCTGATGATGCATCTTTCCCGTTTTTCCGAGGAGATCATTCTGTGGTGTTCCTGGGAATTTAAGTTCATCGAGCTGGATGACGCATACTCCACCGGCTCCAGCATTATGCCGCAGAAGAAAAACCCGGACATCGCGGAGCTGGTGCGCGGCAAGACCGGCAGGGTCTACGGCGATCTGATGGGCATTCTCACGGTGATGAAGGGCATTCCGCTCGCCTATAACAAGGATATGCAGGAGGACAAGGAGGGCGTGTTCGACGCTGCCGACACCGTAGAGCAGTGCCTGAAGGTATTCACGCCGATGCTGGCGACCATGCGCGTGCTGAAAGAAAACATGAAGAACGCCGCGGCAAAGGGCTTTATCAACGCCACCGACTGCGCGGATTATCTCGTCACCAAGGGGCTGCCCTTCCGCACGGCATATAAGATCACCGGCGAAATCGTGGGCTACTGCGTGGAGACCGGAAAAACGCTGGAAAGCCTGACGCAGGACGAGTATCTGCAATTCAGCGATAAATTTGAGCCGGATCTGTTCGGCAGTATCGATATGGCGGTCTGCGTCGCGAAACGCACCTCCGCCGGCGGCGCCGCCCCCCAAAGCGTCGATAAAGAAATTTTATGGGCTGAAAACAGATTGAAAACACTGTTAGATTAAATTCTGATTTAGCTGCGCAGCGGCTAAATCAGAATTTCGGTAGGAGGGAAAAGGGAGGAGGTAGGAGGTTCGGAAATCGCTGCGCGATTTGGATTTATAGACGCAAAATGTGCGCACCTGCTTGTAGGGACGGCCATTGGCCGTCCGCCGAATTACGCGCAAAATCAACGGATGCCCAATGGGCATCCCTACAGGATCGTGTGACCATTTTCCTGCGCTAAATCAGAATTTATAACGCAAGGCTGCTGCATCTCTGCAACAGCCTTGTTTCGTTATCCTATAAACATCTGCGTCCAATAGTTACCGTTTGCTTCATAGCCGACGCCGATTTGTGTATAGGAGGCGTTCAGAATATTGGCGCGGTGTCCGCTGGAGTTCATCCACGCGTCGACCACAGCCTGAGGCGTCCGCTGACCGTATGCGATATTCTCGCCCGCGGTCCTATAGGAGAGTCCAAAGGCTCTCATCATATCAAAAGGACTGCCGTAGGTCGGACTGGTGTGGGAGAAATAATGTTTCTGCATCATATCCTGCGATTTGTAACGCGCGACTCTGGAAAGTTCCCAATTTTCCGTTAAGGGGTTTAAACCGTACTGTACGCGGATTTCATTGACAAGACGGACAACTTCTTTTTCATACGAAGTGACCGAAGAATCCAACTGCGGGATATTTAAAATCTGACCGGGATAAATCAGATTCGGGTTTTCCACCTGGGGATTGGCGTTGATAATCTCACTGACGCCGATCTGATATTTCACCGCGATCTTCCACATGCTGTCGCCCTTAACAACGGTATAAGTCCGGTTTGCCGCAGACGCGTGCACGGATATTAACATAAAGCACATCAGCAGTGCCGTTAAACCTGCAATAATCTTTTTCATAAGAAACCTCTCTTCAAAAGTTTTTGTCTCTCGAGGACACTTGCATTATAACGCTTTATGCATTGATTTTCAAATGTAATGGTTGGATACCGAGGCAGTTACTGCCGAAAACATCTCTCTCATCGGCAAAGATCCCTCAACCGGCGCATACGGCGCGATCAAGGGATCTTTCTTTTTTTATAAAAATTTTAACGGTATTTTTTCCAAATTGCAAGCGCATTCGAGTTGACCAGCAGTTTTTCAATATCGATACCGGCAGGACAAACATTGCGGCAGGCAAGAGATTTGCCGCACCCGGCATAAACATGCCGCCGATACTGTTCGCGAAGCATCTTCGCCTCCGCTTTTGGCAGCGCAGTCAGCAGCCTTGTTGTCGGCGCCATCGCCGCCATGCCGAAGAATTTACCTTCCGTGCTGAAATTCGGGCAGATTTCCAAACAGCAGCCGCACTGCAAACAGCGGGAAGCTTCATATAACACATCGTTTTTCTGCTCTGACGCAGGCGCGTCCGCCGTCAGCCATGCGCGAATCGTTTGCAGATTTTCTCGTAAAATACTGCGATCAACGATCAAATCGGCAACGACCGGAAATTTACGGAGCGGTTCGACGGTAATTTCTTTCGCTTTTAGTTCTGCAAGACGTACATTGCAGGCAAGCGCAGGGCTGCCGCAAATCACCATGGCGCATGCGCCGCATTTTTTTTGCAAACAGCCGCAGTCCCATGCGATTCGCGTACAGGAGCTGCCGTCAATATCCGTCAGCAGGTTTCTGTCGTTCAGCGCAGACAATGCCGTAGCGACAGTTGCGCCGGCAAGGTCTGTTTCATAAACAAAGCGCTGCCAATAGGGCTTTGCCGCCGACGAAGTCCGGCGCCGGATTTTTAAAACATACTGCATCTCAATCCGCCCGCCTTTCCGGTAACTCCCACAGGGAAATTTGGATATTTTCCCCGTCAAACCGCGCGACCGTCGTTTTTTGATATGACACGTCGTCACGATCCGGATAATCACGCCTTGTATGCGCGCCGCGGCTTTCCTTTCTATTCAAGGCACAGAGCAGAAACGCCTTTGCCAGCAGCAAGTGCCATCTGTCCGCCTCGGAAAAATCGTCGCCGAGCGCGTTTAACTGCGCCAGCGCCGCCTGCATTTGCTCCGCAGTACGGAAAATCCCCAATGCGGGATCCAAAATTTCCGTGATCCGCCTGTCCGCCATGCGGCAAAAACGGGAAGTATAGCGCGTCTCCCGTTCTTGTTCGGGAATATTTTCCTGCAATTGCGCCGCGCAAGCCGACGCCGCAGCGACCTGCCCCCCGAAAATCGCGCCCAGCATGGAATTGCCGCCCAACCGATTCGCGCCGTGATATTGGCAGGCGCATTCCCCGGCGGCAAAAAGATTTTTCACCGACGTACGGTGATTTTCATCCACATCGATCCCGCCCATAAAATAATGAATGCCGGGGGAAACCTCGATGGGTGCGGTTTTCGGATCCTTCGCCAACAGACGCATACACTCCTCTCGCAGATCGGAAAGCTTTTGCTGCCAGACCGTCTCGTCCAGCGCGGTCATATCCAGATAGACCTTGCCGTCACAGCCTGCGGCATTTGCGCAAAGCACCATTTCCCGAGAGACAACATCGCGGGGCATCAGATTGCCCAATTCAGGATATTTCTCTTCCATAAAAAACCATTTTTCACCGTTACGCAGAGTAAAAAGCCGCCCGCCCTCGCCCCGCGCCGCTTCGCTGAGCAGACAGCGTTTTCCGGGAATCGCGACGGTAGTCGGGTGATATTGTATAAATTCCAAATTTGCAAGCCGCACGCCCTGCGCAAATACGGTGGCGGTAACGTCGCCCGTGTTTGCCGCGGAGCCTGTCGTCAGGCCGGGGAACAGACTGTTCATGCCGCCGGAGCAAAGAATCACCGCGCCGTACAGCTTGGCCGTAGTTGCAGTGTACCGATCATAGATTTTTGCGCCGAGGCATTGTGCGCCGTCAGCAGATAAAAGCAATGCGACAAACTCGTGATGCGCATAGCGCCGGATCAACCCCCGCGTCTCATATTTGCGCGCCTCATCGATCAACGCGTTCATCAAAATTTTCCCGGTACTGCTTTTCGCGTAAGCCGTGCGTTTTTTCTTTTGTCCGCCGAAATTACGCAGCACAGGCGTATCGCCCCGCATATTGAACGGCACGCCAAGCCCCCACAGCATACGCAGCACATCGGGCGCGTGATCGGTCAAATTTTTTACGGCATTGGGATCGGCAAGGAACACGCCGCCCCGCATGGTATCGGCAAAATGCTCCGCCGGGGAATCATCTTCTCCCATGGTATTCAACGCGCCGTTGATACCGCCCTCTGCCATCACGGACTGCGCCCGTTCCGAGGGCTGCAGCGAGATCAAGCGGCAAACGCGCCCCTGCTTCGCCGCGGTAATGGCGGCGGAAAGCCCTGCCAACCCCGCGCCGATAATGATTAAATCGGTCATCATACCGCCCTCCAACGCAAGTAATAAACAATAAAGGCAGCAGCCATAAACAACATCAGCGCCGACATCCAGAAAAGAATATCCCCGACGCGTGGTTTCAGCTTCTTGATACCGAAAGAAATCAGCATGGGCTTGGCATTGGTGATCACATGGAACGCCACGGAAACGACCAAAAAAATCTGTGTAATCAACCGAAAGGTATCAAACAACGGCAACCGATAGTTATCCGCGCTGACGCCGCTGAACGCCGTCACATGGAAAAAAATCAACGCCATAATAAGAAATCCGCTGATCCGTCTTGCCCAGAACAGCAGATTATCCCGAAAATATCCCGCGCCGCTTTTGCGCAGGATATGCAGGGTCTGCCCCGTCAGGATACAGCCGATGAGGGTATGCACGGCGATCAGCCCCAGCATCGTCTGTGCCAAGACTTTCGTGGTAACAGAACCTGTCCCCATTAAATTAAAAGCGCCCAACACCCCGTGAACGATAAACAACACAAGAATGATCGGGCTGATGACCGCGTTCAGTTTTCTCATACCTCGGCACCTCCGACGTAAACGGTCGTAATATATTGATTCTCGCTGACGGACGCGGCAGCATACGCGTCAACAAGCGGTTTTGAGAGAATAATCACATCGAATGCGCCGTAATCCGCTTTCGACAACAGCAAAAGCGCGTTGACCGATTTAATCCGCATTTGATTCTCGGGCAGCCGCGCCTGACAGATCTGCGCATACTCCATACCGGCGGGATCATTCGACGCGACAAGACAGGAAATATCGTCCATAATCACGGGTACATTCTCCCCGGAGAAAAACGCCGTCCACAGCCCGACGGTATCCCGCTTTTCGTGATAGGTATGATTGATATATATCACGTATTCCCCGGAAACCTCGTCAGGATTAAACGCGAATGTACTGGCGCCGGTGACCGCGTCTACACCGTCGGTGCGGAACGCGGAGGCGCCGCCCAACGACAAAAAGGGGACGCCGAGAATGACCAGCAGCACACCGATCCGCATACCCCATACCTTGAGTATATTCATGGCGATCCCCCTTTATTTCATAAAAGATGAATAATGAAAATTGAATAAATATCCTTCGGATACATTTTATCATAAATGAACGCTTTACGCAATCAACAAGATGGGGGGTTTATCGACCTTGCGAAATGAGGCGCGGGCGAAACCTGTCCGCAATTACTCATTTTTCATTATTCTTCAGGCAAGGCGTCAACCTTTCGCTTGCTTCAGAGCGTCCTTGACGGCTTCTTTAAACTGGCTGTAATTGATCGAAGCGCCGGTAATAGCGTCTACCTCTTTCAGTTCGCCGGTCTGCACCAGCTGCTTCGCATATTCCGCGCAGGCGGCGACTGCCTTTTGCGCCTTATTATAATAGTCCTGATTCATGATTTCGCCGTTCTGCTTGCCATATTCGGCGTCCTTGGGCGTGCCGTTTTCTTCATAGGTATGGAACTCGCAGCTGACGATCTCCCCGTTGCTGATGGCAAGATACACTTCGCCGTAACCGTTGCCGTTCCCGTCCTCATCGTCGGTATAGACGCTGCTGACGCCCTTATAAGTACCGTCGTTCAATTTGCCGGTTCCTCCGCAGCCTGCAAACAGCAGACAGACCAACGCAAGGAGCAAACACACCGAGACAATTTTCTTTTTCATTCCGATCCCCTCCGCTCAGTCGTGGAAATTTTCGTTAACGATCTCTCTGGACAGCTTACCGTGATCCAGTACAATGGTGCGCTGGGCAACGTCAGCCACCTCCGGGTCATGGGTAACGACGATCAGCGTTGTCCCCTCCCGATGCAGCAGCCGGAACAATTCCAGAACAATGCCTTCGTTTGCCTCGTCCAGATTGCCCGTTGGCTCATCGGCAAGGATCAGCTCAGGATGGTTGATCAACGCACGGGCGATGCATACGCGCTGCTGCTCGCCGCCGGAAAGCTGGCTGGGCAAATGCTTGGCGCGGTCGGCAAGACCGACGCGCTCCAGCGCCTCCAGCGCCTCTTTTTCGTCGGGAAGTGAGTGATAATACTGCGCGACCATAACATTTTCCACCGCAGTCAGATAGTTGACCAGATGGAACTGCTGGAAGATCAGACCGATCTTGTCGCGGCGGATCTCCGTCAGGCGCTTAGCGCTCTCTTTGGAGATGTCTTTGCCGTCCAGCAGCACTTCACCCCGCGAGGGCTTATCCATACAGCCGATAATATTCATCATCGTACTTTTACCGGAGCCGGAGGGCCCCATAATAGCGACCCATTCGCCCGCGTCCACGTTCAGACTGACATTGTCCAATGCGTGAAGATTGCCGTATATTTTGGAAACATTTTTAATTTCAAGTAAACTCATCGTAATTTCCCTCCTGTTTATTCACCCTTGAGCACCAGCGCGGGATCGACGTCCGTAGCACTGCGCACCGGGATCAGACACGCAAGTCCCGTCACAAGAATCGACACTAGAATGGTGATCGGGATCAGCAGGGGCTTGAAGGTGATCGAGCTGTTAAAGACGTTCATACTGACCGCCTGCGCAAAGATAAAGCCGAGAATCGAGCCCAAAAGTCCACCGACTGCGCCCAGCAGCATGCCCTCCCCCATAAACTCCATGGTAATGCTGCCGTTAGAAGCGCCCAGCGCCTTCCGAAGGCCGACTTCCTTTCTGCGCTCGGTTACGACCGCCATCATGGTCGTCGCGACGCAGATCATCGTCAGCAACAGCACGACGATGGTAACCAAAAGCACCAACGACTGCAGCTTGGAGAGCACGGTGGTCTCTGACTGGGTCACGCGCTTGACAAGACGCGGCGTCACCGAGGATACATTTTCCGTAACGCTGTCAACGATGGCATTCAGCTCGTTCTGCGTGGCGGAAATACTCAGTTCCACCACATCATACGCAGCGCTCTCACCGGTCAGCGCTTCCATATCCGCCAGCGAGATGAAGATATAATTTTCCTCTGAACCGCCGGTATCCAAAGTGCCGGAAACGGTAAAGGTCATTTCAATACCATTCGTTTCCTCCTGCGCGTCCTCCCCTTCGGCTGCGGTGGTTGCCTCCGCGGTTGCAGGCGTAAAGGAGACCGACAGCGTATCGCCCGCCTTTACATCGAACACATCGGCAATATCCTCGCCAACCAGCACCTCGCCGTCGGCTGCCGGCCATTCGCCGGAAACAATCCAGTAGGGGCTGGTCGCCCTTGCGCCGGCAAGATCGGTTCCCGCTGCCACAACCGGCTGCTCGTTAATATTCACCGTTTCATAACGGTAAGGCGCAACGCCGACCAGTTTATTTGCGTCGATATAGGATAATCCGCGTTCTACCGCGTCAGGGGTCAACCCCTCCGAATCCGCGGCGCCGAGGAAAATCATGTTTGCGCCGTAATTACGGAACTGCTCGCCCATCTGCCGTGGGACGTCATAATAGATTGTCACGAGCCCCGACAATATCGTGGCGCCGACAGCGATCGCCAGCAGCGCGACCAGCATTCTGGAACGCCGCCGCACCAGCGACGCGGTGATCATGCGAAAGAACATATTTTGCTTTTTCATTGCTATCTTCCAGCCTCCCTACTCTTATCTGCCGTGGAGGACTTCCGCGGGACGCAGTCTCAGAAGCATGCGGATCGCGGGTATGCTGCCCGCAAGGGTCACAACAATAATCGAAATCGCCACGATAGGAATGACCATCAGCTTCATCTCTATGGCGGAGCCGAACACCGTCTGCCCGATGATCTGGGCAAATCCGTAACCGAGGAAATACCCCGCCACGCCGCCGATCACAGCAGTCGACATGATCTCAGTCAGCACGATCCCCGAAATGGAGCTGTCCTTAGCGCCGATGGCCTTCAAAAGACCGATCTCGTTGCTGCGTTCCATAACGCTGGCAGTCACCAAATTGGAAATCCCCAGCGCGGCGCCTACAAGGCTCAGGATCGTGATCAGAATCATAAGCAGCTCCGTTTTGTCCATAATCGCGCCCTCGGACTCGGCGACCTGCCGCACGGGGGAGGCGATGGAACCGGTAATGACCTCCTGTATCTGATAACAGATCGAACTGACATAAGCAGTGCAATACCACTGCTCATACTGCGCGATGGACAGCGAACCGGGATCCTTTGCCGCTTTCCGCGCCAACTCGTTATCCGGCGTCGTCAAGGCGCTGACCTCGATACTGCTCAGACAACCCTCGGTATTCGACAGCGCCTGCGCAATGTCCAGCGAGGAAAAGAGTTGATCGTCCTCGTCGCCGCCGGCGTTATAGATGCCGACCACGGCGAGCTGTTTCTTCCCATACCGCGTGGAAACGGTGAGCGTATCGCCGGCACTGATGCCCGCGTCCTTGGCGAGCTGCGTACCGACCATCACGCCCTGCGTGCCGCCGGCAGCCTGCTCATCCAGCCACACGCCGGATTCTATATCCCACCAGTTACGCAGGTTCGTAACGCCGGTATTCAGCGTCTCGCCGGTGGGCAGGTCGAGATGATGATTGAACCATGTGCCGGTCAGCTTCACCTCGCTGCCGTTGTCCAGCGTAACGGTAGTATCGATAAACGGGGAGAAATCAACAATATTGAACGCCCAGAAGATCGTTTTGATCTTACCCAGTTCGTCCTCCCGCAAATACGCGCTTTGAATCTCCTCGCCGTCCACCTCATACAGTTCGTCCAGCACGGAGTTTTCCTTGGGGACGACAGTGATATTCGCGCCGTATGTTTTTAGTTCCTGATTGACTTTATCGCCCACGTCCATCATGACGTTAAGCATTGCCGTCGCCAAAGACGCGCCCAGCGCGATCGTAAAGGCGATCATGAGCATCTTGCCCTTTTGACGAAAGAGGGCGCCCCGGATCATTCTGAAAAACATGAGAACCCCTCCTTATTTAAATTCATCTTGATGCGCCACCAGCTCGCTGATGGGCACGGTAATCCTGCCGTCGCCGATGCTGTACGCGATGACAATGGGATTACATCCGCCCTTGAAGCCAATGGTATTGATATTCATAACAACGTCGCAAAGCTTGCACACGACCTGCCCATCCCGCTCATAGTATCCGGTCTCGCCGCAGATGTCACAGGCATCCAGCCCAATGCCGTAAGCGGAAGAGTTGGGTTTTTTAATAACGATAAACCGCACGGTGACGCCGTCGTCGGTGGTATAAGCAAAACGGTGCAGATGCCCGTCCTCCACCTGCGCGAAGGTGACAAAAACACTGTCACCGTCCACAGTGACTTCCTCGGCAGGCGCCAGTTCCACTTCCTTGTTGATGACGGCCTTGATAACCGTCATATTCAAGACGGCAAGCACGCAGCAAATCACCAACGCGGCTGCCCAGCGGCGCATGCGGCGCATACGGGCGCGAATCTTACGCAGCTCGGCGGAATTACTGTATTCTTCCCGCACTGTGAGGTTCTCAATAAACAGACAGACCGCGGTGATCCCCGCCGCCGCCATAATCAGATACAGGAACGCATTGCTGTGGTTCGATGTAAATTTCAACATCTGAAACAGCGTTTTATTCGAGGGGATCATGCGATTGGTATACATGATCTGTAAGGCTTTCAGCAGCACATTCACGATATTGACGATAAACACCGCGCGCAATACATGCATTGCATTGCCCGCCGACAGCTTATGAATCATCTGATACGTTGCAACACCGGCAATGAAGCACAGAAGAATCCCCAACAGATAGCCGATAAACCGATAGATAAAATCGGTGGACAGCACGGTATTGTCCGCAACATCGAAGTTCCACGGATATGCCAGCACATCAGGCAGTTCATAGAGCAGCACAAGGAACATTAACGCCCCCGCGAAGCACAGCGTCAAACGTCCCCATGCCTTGCCGCGCTTTTTCCCGACGTCGCGTGAAGCAAAAATGATAAAGAGCAGGGATACGGCAATGGTGGCGATAAAAATCCCCAGATTCCATTTACCGGTCTCAAATTTCCGAACAGTGTTTTTCACAATGGCGATCACGACAGAGACCGCAACGGCAGCACCCGCGCCGATGAGCATGGTGTTTCTTCCCTTTTTACCGAAAACGGCGGTGATAAAGGCGGAAAGCGCGCCGGCCAAAATGCCTGCCACAATCAGTTCTTCCGTGATCAAAATTAAATATTTTAACATAAATTGTACCTCTTTATGTAAAAAAGGAGTAAAAAAGCATATTATGCTGAGAGAAAAATGGCATTCCTTAAACGCACTTAACAGTGATAACGGGAACTCCCCGCTATCACTGTTAAGTCTGTGCTAAATGTCAGAAATTACCATTCGCGGGGAATGTAGTTCCAGCAGTCAGGCATCTCGAGAACCAGAGGACCATTGGCGAAGTAATCGTCAAGGGTGCCGCCGGGGCCGGTAACGTCGTCAAGGTGAATGACATAACCGTTCTCTGCGGGGCTGTGGAAGGTGAACTTCAGGGAATAAGTATCTGCGTTGGGCAGCTTGATGTTAGCGCCGTAGTGGGGACCATCGGAAGCAGCCATGACCATGAACGCACCGTCAGCGGCAGTGGAGCCGTCGGAAGCGATGACTTCATAATCAACAGTCAGATAGGGAACCCAGTCGCCGAGACCATAGCCGAGGCTGTTCTCAAGCGCGGAAACGTCACACTCAAGGTGAAGATCGAAATCCTCATAATTCTCATAGCCGCCGGACATGGGAACGGGCTGGAAATAAACAGCGTTTACATTCATGAAGCCGACTTCCTCGTCGGAGAAGATCTCAATCTCCTCAAAACCGGCCTCATCACCCTCAGCGTCGCCCTGCGTCGCATCAACAGAAACATTAGGCTGGGAGGGCTCTTCGTCCTTCTTGCCGCAGGCCGCGAACATAGTAACGACCATCAGTGCAGCAAGAAGCAGTGCAATGATTTTTTTCATTGTACATTACTCCTTTTGAAATATTTTGTATATCCACCGGGCGCGAGTCTCCACGCCCGGTTCATACCGAATTTATTCGCTGTCAGCGGCAGCTTTCGTCTCCAGCGCCAAGCGCTTTTTCTTATTGCGTCGGATCTGGATCACGAAGGTTACGACGGTGATCGCCAGCAAGATCGCCTGCGGGATCAGGGTCTCATACAACGGATAGATGCCGAAAACATCCAGTACGTCGTTCAGCGGGAACCAGTCATGGTACGCCGCGTTGATCACGCCGCCTTCGATCAGCTCCTTAATACCGGAGCCGAGGAAGCAGATGGACATGATGGCCATCAGGATACTGGTTGCAAGGAAGAACGGTTTGAGCGGCAAGCGGACGCTCAACAGACGAATCGCAAGGAACACGATGACCAGAGCGATACAACCGACGCCGAAACCTGCCCATACCATGTTGGCGTTGCTTTCCTGCATCAGCGGCTGATAGAACAGGATCACTTCTGCGCCCTCACGGAACACGGCCAGCCACGCGGTAAAGCCCAGCGTAATCATGCTGCCGCGTGAGGCGCCGCCCGCAACTTTATCCTCAATATATTGACTCCAGACGGCGGACTCGGATTTCGAGACCATCCAGTTGCTGACATAGAACAGAACGGCAACGGCAAGTAATGCGGCGACACCCTCGATAATTTCCTGACTCATGGCGTTTTCCGCGCTGACTTTCTTCAAAAAACTCAGCAGGAACGCCATGCCGAAAGAACAGACCACGGCGAACGCAGCGCCGATATAGACGGGGATAACGCCTTTCTTATTGCCGGTCTTGATCAGGTAGGCGATGATCGCGCCCACAACGAGGATCGCTTCCAATCCCTCGCGCAAAATGATCGTAAAGGAGCCGACGAACGTCGCTGCCGCGGAACCGGCGCTGGCGCCCTCCTCGACATTATTCTCCACGTCAGGGCTGAGAATCAATGCGTCCTCATGCAGATAATCGCTCAACTTCTGCCCTTCCTCACGGACAGCATCGATATTATTCTCTTTTTTTACAGCCTTGCGGAACGCGCTGAACTGTAACTCTACGAGGCTGACGCGGCTGCCGGAAATATAGGTCAGCGTATTGCGCTCAAATCCGGTTGTCTCATAGTAGCCCCAATAGGTCGCTTTGGCGTAGGTCAAAGCCTCCTCCATATCGCCCGCCTCATAGCATGCAACGGCGTGGTCAATCACAAGATCGACCGCGTCGGCAACGGTGTTCCAGTTGCGGGTCTCGATCCCGTGCGCGGCAGCGTACTCCTCCCACGTCAGGACAACGGTATCCTCCGCGGCAAACGCCGTCAGCGGGACGGCGGCAAAGAGCAGCAGCGCCAACAGCACGGCGGCAATCTTTTTGCATTTCATGATGTAAAGCCTTCCTTCAAAAATAAGAAGTCGGTAAGTTATCGAAAGCTAACCGGTTATCTCGGACTAATTATATATGTAAGCGTGCCTAATGTCAAGCTTTTTTTGATTATTTTCTTTTTGTAACCCTTTTGTAACCAATTACGACAGGGGCTGCGCATAATCCTCCCGCGCTACGGGATATGTCTGAAAAAACGCGTCGGATAAAAAGGAATCCGCCGGAATATGGTCGGAAAAATGATCCGCCCCGCGCAAAAAATACGCGAAAGTTTCCTGCCCTGCGTCCCATGTCGCGTCGAGATAATAATACTGTCCGTCCAACGCGACGATATTCCAAGCATGGTACTCGCCCCCGGCATTGCCGATGATGATCCGCGCAGGAACCCCCGCCGCCCGCAACATACGGTACAGCGTGACGCTGTAGCCCTGGCAGGTTGCCGTTCGCATCACAAGCGCCGCGTAAAGCGTGCTGCGCAGGTAGTAATGAGGATTCTTTTTATGGACCTTATCGTAAATCACATTCTCGCACAGATACGCATAGATTGTTCGGATCTTTTCATAATCGGACGTTGCGTCGTCAAAACCGAAGCTGGCCATGACCGCGTCAAACTTTTCGCTTGCCGCCGTTTCCTGCCACAGATAACAATAATATTTCGGCGTGATCACCGCGGTATAATCATAACCGCCCGCTGTCGGTTCGCATGTTGTGCGAATATCGTAGCCGCCGGTCTGATACCGCAGGTAATCCCCCTGCGCGGGGTCGTCGGTCTCTGCAAACGCCGCTTCCACCCACGCTGCCGCAAGCGAGGGCAGTTCGTCAGGCAGCTCCTTTTCATAAACAAAATGCAACGTCACGGTTTGCGCGTGAGCGGCCAAACCGTCGCGAATCTCCGCAACGACCTCATCGGGATTCATGATCGCATCGCGCAGCATGCCAACCGGCGCCTGTCTGCCGCAGCCGGCGGTTGCAAGCAGCATCATACAAATCAGCAGCAGCCCCGCTGTGACGCGCGTCCCCCGCCCCATCAGGCTTCCGCAAGCACGCCTGCGTCCATGCGATAAAGCACATCGGCGTACTGCCGCGCATCAGCATCGTGAGTAACCAACAACACTGCGGCGCCGTCGTCGGCAGCCTTGCGCAAGAGCCCCAGCACGGTCGCGGTGTTTTCATCGTCGAGATCGCCGGTCGGCTCATCGGCAAGGATAATGCCGGGTTGCATGATCAGCGCCCTGGCAATAGCAAGCCGCCGCAGCTCGCCGCCGGACAGTTCAGACGGATACGCGTCGGCAAGATGTGCGATTCCCACGGCATGCAGGAGTTCGTCTGCGCGGTCGTCGATCTGCCGGTCGTTATGATACAGCGCATACGGCAGTTTTATATTATCCAGCGCCGTCAGGCTGTCAAGACCGGTTTGTCCCTGCGGGATTACGCCGATATTCTGATTGCGCAGGACGGATAATTCCTTATCTGAAAGCGCATAGAGATCCGTCCCGTCCAAGGTCACCTTACCGGCCGAAGGCGACAGCAACCCCGCCATCATATTCAGCAGCGTACTCTTGCCGCTGCCCGATCTGCCGATCACCCCGGTGATACTGCCCGCCGTCAAGGCAAGGCTCGTCTCCCGTACCGCGTAGAAAAAATTTGCTTCTCCGCTTTTGCGCATATATTTTTTACTGATAATTTCCGCATTGAGTATCATTCAGTTTC
The DNA here is from genome assembly GCA_017480115.1 of Clostridia bacterium. Taxonomy (GTDB): domain Bacteria; phylum Bacillota; class Clostridia; order Oscillospirales; family Acutalibacteraceae; genus RGIG2774. The sequence goes on along the minus strand of JAFVBH010000043.1, from coordinate 21,634 downwards.
CCTCCCGCAGGATCAACCCGGTATCAACGCGGCTGAGTTTCACCGCCGCATAAGATGCCGCTGCCGCGCCGACCAGCACCGATACCGCCAGCGTCAGCGCTGCCAGCAAAAGAATATCCCCCGTACCGGGCAGCAGGAACGGCAGTCCCAGCTTGGATTCAATCAGATTGCTGAAGGGGAAAACCACCGCCGTCCCCAGCAGAATGCCGAATACGCCGCCAAGCAGGCTCACCAGCGCCGACTCCGCCAAGATGATCCGCGCCAACCTGCTTCTGGAGGTGCCGATAACGCGCAGCACGGCAAATTCGCGCTTCCGTTCATTGACCATAGCGGCAAAGGCGGCAAACAGGATCACCAGCGCCAGCACCCAAACGGCAGCAATCAACACACGAATAATATATGCGGTACCGGCAAGACTGTCCGCCACGCCGGAGATCATGCTGCGTGTGCGTACCGCCTGTACCCGCGTGATGTGGATATTAATATCATTCATCACATCATCGATGTCGTAGCCCTCCTGTACCTTGATCTGTATGGTGGAAATGATCTGCTCGGGATCCTCGCGCGTCTGTCCGTTCAGCCCCAGCGCCTCCGAGCTTTTGATCAGCGCCTTAATCGTCTGCGCGGTGGCAAAAACCGCGTTATCCAGTTCAGTACCGGTACGGGCGAGGGTCCCCACGACCGTGCAGGATTGATTGTAAAATTTCAGCGTTTTACCGACTGCGGAATTAATATTGCCGCCGATGACAATTTCAAACTCCCCCAACTCGCCGGAGTAATTTTGCCGGATCCAGGGCTTGACCGTAAAATCCGTTTGCGGATCAAAGCCGATCAGCTGCAGCGGCATGGAGCAGCAGCCGGAGGTCACCGTGGCAAGGTAATACTGGGCGGAAATCTTTTCGATTCCCTCGATCTTGCCGACCTTGTCAAGGTAATCTTTTTTCATATAAAAATGTCCCGGAACGCCCTCCAGCAGGATCGACTCCAAATCATATTGCGATTTTGCCGACGCAGGGACGACGATAATATCCGCCCCCAAACGCGTCTCCAGACTGGTAAGCCCGCTGCGCAGGCTGCGTTCTACCAGCGTCCCGCCGAAAACAGCCAACGACAACAGCGCCGTCAAAATTATCAGCATCGCCGTACGCACCGGCTTGCGCTCTAAATTCTTAACAGGAAGCTTTCGGATATTCATGCGCTCTTGCCTTCTTTTGCAGATTTTCCCAGAATGATCGTATCAATCAGCGCCAAAATCGCGATCACGGCAGCAATCGCGCAGACGATCGGCCGCATCAGGGCATTGCAGACCATGGTATCCATCATGCAAAGGTGAATCAAAATCCCCGGGGTCAGCGCCGCCAGCAGCGCGTTGACAATGATACCGAGATCCAATCCCAATTTTACGCCGTTTCCGGGAAAGAGCAGCCGCACCAGCGACAATACGCTCAGAACGATCCCTGCGCCGAAGATCGCCTGCTGTGCCCAATGACAGGCGCCAAAGGCGCCATCGTCATGTACGCAAGCATGAAACAGCGTCCGTACGCCGACTGTCAGGGAAAGACTGCAAAGCAGTATGCAGACGCCTAAAAACAAACTTACCGTATTTTTCTTTTTCATACGTATCACTCTCCGTAATCTTTTATATTTACTGTCGCATACGCGACAGAAGTTAGCTTAACATAACCATAATGTACCACAATTTTACCGCTCTGTCAATGCTCAAATCCTCAGGAGCGGCGTAAAGAAAAAAACAAGGATCATATTGACAATCGGCAAAAACTATGGTACTATAGTTTTCAGTTAGACGCATCTAACCTAATATTATTCAGATTTCTCCTACGAAAACCTCTAAACAAAGAAACACACCGGTCATGCGAGAAACCGGTGTGTTTCTTTGTTACAGACAACGCGTCCATATAGTTCATTTATAGCGGATTTAAAAAAATGGATTTAAACTTCCACAGTAAACTACAAAATGATCTCGGAATAAAAAAATCTTTCCTGAAAAGCTGTTTGTGCGATTATTTCTTCTGCAGTGAAATTCATACCAGCCGGAGCGACGACCCATTTGTCCTCAACATCGTCGAAACGATGAATCACGGCAATCAAGTGACCGGTAAATTCATCAACAGGCTGATCTATTCCTAAAACATATGCGTCCTGTTCTTCGCCGTCTAAGGCAAAAATTCCTTCAACATAGCCATAATTCACAGAGTAAACTATATCATTGTGCTTGGGGTGGACACTACCCATTGGTCGGTCCACCTTCACTGTGATTATATCGCCGATCATTTCTTTTCCTCTTTCGATTAAAAAATTCCCGTCCATTGCGGGACGGTCAGGCTGTCGATAAAGACGTAAGACCATTTGCAATAAAAATATGGCAGGAAAGAACGGTAAACCCAGCGAAAAAGTCTTGAAAAAAATAAAACAATTTGCTAAGGATTGTTGATTGTAATTGCAAATTAGCCGTGTTTTTGCCCTCTCGCGGTACTATTGTACAGCATCGGAGCAAAAACACGGCTTCTTCCTGCCTTTCTCGGCAACCTGCCAGCGTGTCGAAAATGTTTTTCGACACGCTGCCCGTCCCTTGCGGGACGGTATTTTTTGGCTGGGATGGCGGGATTCGAACCCACGGATAACGGAGTCAAAGTCCGTTGCCTTACCGCTTGGCGACACCCCAATATTTAAGGCAGCACCGCACAATTTCGGTGCGCGGATTGCGTAGCAAGATTTTGCGTCAGATTGTATCAAAAAATCGATGGCTTGCTGTCGCAAGTCGAGAGTTTTTGGTGCAATATGACGGAAATAGATTCTAGCAAGGCGTGTGCCGCCATTTGTGCGGTGTTGCCTTAACTTTTATAAAGATAACCACGACAAAGTGTGTTTCCGTCGTGGTTATTTGTCGTACCTATAAAATGGGGTGGATATCCGGATTCGAACCGGAGGCCTCCAGGGCCACAACCTGGCGCTCTAACCAACTGAGCTATACCCACCATATCGCCGCATTCTCTACAGCACGAGAGATATTATATATGAACAGCGGCGATTTGTCAAGAGTTTTTCTGCATTGTATTTATGTTTTTAAGCGCGCGGGCAACTAACCCAAATTTCCGCCTTAGCCGACGTTCAACTGCTCCAAGATTCCTTTCGCAATGGCATCGGCGATTTTCAGCCGTCCGGCGGCGGAGTTAATAAATTCACAGTCTGTCGCGTTGGACAAATAGCCGCATTCCACCAGTACGGAGGGACACTCCTCCACTCGCGTAACGGCAAAGGGGAAGAATTTGATCCCCTTATCGGCAGTTTCTGCGGCGGCGTTGTCAGCGGCATACAGCGCGCCGTACACCTGCGCCATATGCGATTGTATGGACGCGGCAAGGGGCGCGGAATAATTTTTAAAATAAAACGTATGCGTGCCGAACAGCGACGCGGTTTCCGCACTGTCGCAGTGGATCGAGACAAACATATCGGGCGCGTATTTTCTCGTGATCGCGATACGGGAATCCAGCGACACGTCGGTATCCTCGCTGCGGGTCATAACGACCCGTATCCCCTTTTGCGACAATATATCCGCAGTCTGCTTGGCGATGTCCAGCGTCATGGCGCTTTCAATCACGGTTCCGGCATCGTTGGACGCGCCGGGATCGGAGCCGCCATGGCCTGCGTCAAGAATCACCGTGGGCGTACTGTCCTGCCGAATATCCTTTTTGATTACAAATTCAAATCTGCCGTTTTTATCCAATGTATAGGACCAACCGAAAAACGCGCCGGTCTGCCGAAGATACAGCCGCAGCGTGCCGCCGTCCGTACCGTCGATCCATTCGCATTTTTTTACAATGTCGCTGGCGGAAATATCAGGCATACCGTCCAGCACATGGGTGCGGGCGAAGGTAATATCCATATACTCGGCAGTAAACGCCTCTACGTTATAGATCCGCTCCAAATAGCCGGTATAATATGCCTGCGGCGCCAGCGTGACCTGCACGGGCACCACCCAATCCGTATGGAATTTCAGTTTGACGCCGCCGTTCACAGTCTCCGCAGTATCATATGTTAAGGAATTATCAGGCAGCAAAAAACCGTTCTCCGTAACGCGCAGATAGTCGCCGTTAACCTTAACGCCGCTTTCCAGATAATAAATGGGATTGTCCTGCGTGCCGCCGACGGATACGATCCGATCCACCGTACCGCGCGCCAAAGGCGAATTTAACGGGTCGGAAAGATTATTTTCGATCTTGCTTGACGTGCATTCCGCATAAGGGACGACGACCTCGCCCACCATGCCGACGCCAAGTCCGTGCTCCCTGTAGGGCGTCAGCAGCGCCGCCCCGCCGGATTCATAATAAGAATACGCCGTATCGTTATCCTTATCCTTGATCTCGCCGGTAATGATCTTGCCTTGTCCGGTGATGATATTCACGGTGCTTTTGGAGGACACGATCACCAATGCGGCGATCAAAGCGCCGATCATGAGCGCCGCCAGCGCCAGCGCGATTTTCAGCGCGGGATTGCCGCGTTTACGCCGTTTCATATTCTTTATCCCTTTTCTTCTCATAGATTCACCCGTCGTTTCGCTCGATCACAAGCGCGCGACCACCCATGGTTCGGTAGGCGTCCAGCACCTGTTTTTTATCATATATCACATCTTTGCCCCGTAAAGGATCGTTAAAAATATAGCCGCTGTCCGTATATCCCGTCAACACCAGGCAATGCATGGGAGATTTCCATGTATAGACCAGTTCCGACCCCTGTACCGCAAAGCGCAGTCCCTGTCGGGGCGGCTGCATATCCGCCGTCGCCCAGAACAGCACTGGGATCCCACGGTCAATATAGCGGCTGCAAAGCTCGTATACCGGTTCGCCGTACAACACTGTGCAGGACAGCGCGTCCCCCGCAAACTTCTCTACAGCGCTTTTTATCACATCAGGGAAGCAGCCCCAGCCGCTGCCCTTGCGCGGGTCTCCGAGAAAATACCGATTGGGATCCGCGCCCGTATAGCTGCGCGTTTCCCTGTTATACAGCGGACGCTCCGCCTTGTCGAGATACCTGTCCACAAAGTCGTCGGGCGTCAGATCATAGCCGTAAAACCGCAGCACCATCAGCGCGGAAACGCTTTCACAGCCGGTGGGAAACGCGGGATTTTGGCACAGATAGGGAACTTCCGTCGTTACGGCATAGGACGGCACGGTGGTGCCGGTTTCCCGCACGGCGGCAAGCACGTCAACTGCGGGCAAATCTTCCCCCTGTTGGGATTCTATGAATCGGCAAGCGGGTACATGCATGATGATCCCGGTTAAAATCAGTATTGCACAAAAGAAACGCAGTTTTTTATGCACAGTTCCCACCTCCGCGTTGCCGAATATTATCATTTTAGCAGATATACCGTCATCTTTAATCGAATATAGAATATTACGCAAATTTAATAATATAAATTCTGATTTATCGGGGTGTTTACGCCCCGCAGATCTAAATTTAATGAATGATGAACAGTGAATAATGAATGATTGCGTAACCGCTTCGCGGTTGAATTTATAGACGCAAAACAGGCACACGGGCAGCAAGGCGGCAATGTCCCTGACCGTCTCGCACCGCGCCGTGCTACCCGTTTCCGCAAATTTGTTGTGTGCCCAACTTTCTATAAATCCAAATCGCGGAGCGATTTCCGAAATTCCGCATTCCGCCCTGCGCATTCCGCATTAAAAAAACGGCTCACGCGGAGCCGTTTTTTATTCGTCCTTTAAGACCTCTTCCATGGTGTGCCAGCCGAGGACCGCGCATTTGACGCGGGCGGGCATATGGGAAATATCCTGCAGCGCGCCTGCCTCCTCCAGCAGTTCGATTTCCTCTTCGGTGGCGGCGCCTTTGATCATGCGCAGAAAAATGTCGGACAGCTGTTTTGCTTCCTCTACGGATTTGCCGATGATCAGATCCAGCATCATATCCGCCGACGCCTGCGAAATAGCGCAGCCGTCGCCCTGAAACGCGCCGTCTGCGATCTTCCCGTCCTGTACCTTGAGGCTCAGCACAATATCGTCGCCGCAGCTCGGGTTGACCCCCTCCAGCGAATGGGTTGCGCCGGCGATCTCGCATTTATGCGCGGGATTGACGTTATGATCGGTCAAAATTTCATTATAAAAGGTTCTACTCTCCATAGCCCATATTTCTCCTTACACGGCTGAGGCAGTCGAGAAAACGGTCAACCTCCTCGGCGGTATTATAAAACGCAAAGCTTGCTCTGGTGGTCGAGGGGATCCCGATAAATTTATGCAGCGGCTGGGCGCAGTGGTGCCCGGCGCGGACAGCGATATTTTCAGAATCGAAGATCGCCGCTATATCGTGGGGGTGTACGCCGTCGATCTTAAAGGCAATGATCCCGTGATGCTGTGCGGGATCGTCCGATCCCAGCACCGTGACGTGGGGGATCTTCGCAATGCCCGCCATGGCGCGGGTCGTCAGCGCCAGCTCCCGCCGTTCAATGGTATCGAACCCGATCCGCTCCACATATTTGATCGCCGCGGCAAGCCCGACAGCCCCGCCTACATTGACGGTGCCCGCCTCAAATTTATGGGGCAGCTCGGCATAGGTCGCGCCCTCGCGGGTGACGTATTCGATCATCTCGCCGCCGCGCAGGAAGGGCGGCATCTTCTCCAAAAGCGCGCGTTTGCCGTACAGCACGCCCACGCCCATGGGGGCGTACATCTTATGCCCGGAGAATACAAGAAAATCCACGTCGAGGTCCTGCACGTCCACAGGCGTATGCGGAACGCTCTGCGCCCCGTCGCAAACGAGTACCGCGCCGTTTTTATGGCAGACGTCGGCAAAGGCTTTTATATTCAGCTTTCTGCCGAAAATATTGGAAATCTGCGCAATGGCGACCAGCCTGGTTTTCTCCGTTATGACCGCTTGCAGCATTTCGGGCGTGTAATTCCCGTCGGGCGCGCATTCAAGATACACAAGATCGGCGCCGGTTTTCTCCGCCACCAGCTGCCACGGCAGCAGATTGCTGTGATGCTCCGAGATCGCCACCACCAGCTCGTCCCCGGCGGTCAGGAAATTCATGCCGTAGCTGTAGGCGATCAGGTTCAGGCTCTCGGACGCGTTTCTGGTAAAAATGATCTCCGCAGCGTCGGCGGCATGGATAAAGTCCCGCACCGTCTCCCGCGCGTCGGCATACGCTTCGGTCGCCGCGACGCTGAGGCTGTACAGCCCGCGCAGCGGATTGGCGTTGCTGTGATAATAATAATCGTTCACCGCGTCCAACACACATCCGGGCTTATGAGTGGTCGCCGCGTTGTCGAGATACGCAAGACCGTCCTGCCCCAAAATCGGAAATTCGGCGCGGATCAGAGCTTCTTCATTCGTCATTTTCGGGTTCCTCTCCGAGATATGCAGTGACTGCGTTTCTCGTTTTTTCATCGGTGATCCTGGCGGCGACGGCGTTGATACGCGCCTTTGCCATGATGTCGTACACCGCGTCGGCGGGAATCCCGCGGGATTCCAGATAGAACATCAGCTCCTCGTCGATTCTGCCGATGGTCGCGCCGTGATTGCCCTCCACGTCCTCCTCTTCACAGAGAATGATGGGAATGGTCTTGTTGACGATGTCCTCGTCCATGAGGATAATATCCTCTTTTTCATTGCCGACGGCGCCTGCGCAGCCGTTACGAAAATCGATCGTGCCGCGGAACAGCTTATAGGCGTTGCCGCTGAGTACGCCGGAGGCGTTGATGTCGCACGTCGTTTTTTTGCCGGTATGATACGCCACATAGTTCATATCCAGCCGCGCGTCCCGCCCCACAAGGTAGCCTACGTCGGAGACCAGCGCGGACGCAGTCCCCTCCAGCGACGTGCGGGCGCCGATATAGGTATGCTTACCGTCCAGTACGACCTGCGTCAGTTCAAAGCGGGCGCCGTCGTCGCAGGAAACGCCGGTATCGTTATAAAATTCCACATCGCCGCCGAGCGTCTGCACCTGCTGCAAACGCACCACGGACGCCTTGCCGATCTTGAATTTTACCTGTATGCCCGCCGTCGCGGCAGTTTCTTTTTCGGCAGAAAACCGCATCGCGACGGTAATATCGCAATTGTCGGGGATCTCAAATTCAAAGCGGTTCAGCACGCTGTCGCCGTCACGGTACATAAAGTCAAAGCGCAGCGCATCCGCCGTCTTCGTACCCGGCGCGCAGGTAAAATAGTGCACGGGGATCGCCGCGCCGTCAAACAGCCGCGCGGTCTCGTCGCCCATACCGGTCTGAATATCAAGAACGGAAGCCGCTTCTGTTCTGCCGGTCAGGCAGTTCGGATTTTCGGCGGTAAAGACGCCCTCGGCGGCAGCGGCGGCAGGGTCGATCTGCGCGTCGTTCATATGCAGCCAATAAAAGGTTTTGGCGGGTATTTTGTTAATATTCATTTGCGCTTCTCCCCTCTTAACCGATGCTGCCCTTCATTTCGATACGAATGAGGTTATTCATTTCCACGGCGTACTCCAGCGGCAGCTCCTTGGATACGTTATCCGCAAAGCCGCTGACGATCATCGCCCGCGCGTCCTCCTCGGAAATACCGCGGGACATGAGATAAAACACCGCTTCGTCACTGATTCTGCCGATTTTCGCCTCATGCCCGACGTCCGCCTTATTGGTGCGAATATCCATGGCGGGGATCGTATCGGAGCGGGAAATATCGTCCAGCATCAGGGACTGGCAGGACACTGCGGACTTGCTGTTTTCCGCGTTTCTGTTGACAACGACCGAGCTGCGGAACGTGCTGATACCGCCGTCCTTGGAAATGGAACGGGTGTTGACGTAGGAGGAGGTCTCCGGCGCGTTATGAACGACCTTGGTGCCGGTGTCGAGGTTCTGCCCCTTACCGGCGAAGGTGATGCCCGTAAATTCCGCCCGCGCGCCCTTGCCCGCAAGAATGCTCATGGGGTACAGATAGGACACGTGCGAGCCGAACGAGCCGGATACCCATTCGATCACGCCGCCATCTTCCACCTTCGCGCGCTTGGTGTTGAGGTTGTACATATTTTTCGACCAGTTTTCGATGGTGGAGTACCGCAGCTTCGCGTTCTTGCCCACATACAGCTCCACGCAACCGGCATGCAGATTCGCCACATTGTATTTCGGCGCGGAGCAGCCCTCGATAAAGTGCAGATACGCGCCCTCGTCCACGATAATCAGCGTATGCTCAAACTGCCCCGCTCCCGGCGCGTTCAGCCGGAAATAGGACTGCAACGGGATCTCCACCGAAACTCCGGGCGGAACGTAAACGAACGAGCCGCCCGACCATACTGCGCCGTGCAGCGCCGCGAATTTATGGTCGCGGGGAGTGACCAGTTTCATAAAATGCTTTTGGATCATCTCGGCATATTCGCCGTGCAGCGCGCTTTCCAAATCGGTATACACCACGCCCAGCGCGGCAACCTCCGCCTTCACGTTGTGATACACCAGCTCGGAATCGAACTGCGCGCCCACGCCGGCAAGGGATTTGCGCTCCGCCTGCGGAATGCCCAGCCGCTCGAAGGTATCCTTGATCTCGGCGGGCACCTCCGACCATTTCGCCGACATTTTGGTATTGGGACGCACGTACGTGACGATATTGTCCATTTGCAGCCCGTCGATGGCAGGCCCCCAATCGGGGAACGGCATCTGATTATAAATCTGTAAGGCTTGCAGACGGAACTGCTCCATCCACGCCGGGTCTTTTTTCTCTTTTGAAATTTGCTCGACAATGGCAGGCGTCAGCCCCTCATGGACCTTGTACGCGTCCTTGTTCTCAAACCGGAAGTCGTACATGCTTCTGTCAATGTCGTTTACCTGTGTTTTTTCTTTCATGCAACTACCCCCTTCGGCAACCTCTGCTGTAAAACTTTATACGGTATCAGCGGTCGCTTATCGGGCGAGGAATTGCTCAAAGCCGTGGTTATTGATCTCTTCCACCAAAGACGCGTCGCCGGAGGCGATCATCTGCCCGTCGGCAAGCACGTGGGTCGCGTCCACATGCAGCGCCTCCAAAATTCTGGTGCTGTGGGTAATGATCAAGAGGGACGCGTTCTTATTCTTCTGATATTCCTTGATGCCGACGGATACGGTACGCACCGCGTCCACGTCCAGGCCGGAGTCGGTCTCGTCCAGAATCGCCAGAGAGGGCTTGAGCATCAGAAGCTGTAAAATCTCCGCCTTTTTCTTTTCACCGCCGGAAAAACCGACGTTCAGATCTCTGTCCGCATAGGCGGGATCCATCTCCAGAATCTCCATGGCGGCTTTCAGCTCCTTGCGGAACTCCCACAGCTTGACCCGCTTGCCGGTACGCTGCTCCAGCGCGCTGCGGATAAAGTTGCTCAGGGAAATACCGGGCACCTCGATGGGGTTCTGAAAGGATAGAAAAATCCCCGCCTTGGCGCGAACGTCGGCATTTTCCGCCGTAATATCTCTGCCGTCAAAAACGACCGTACCCTCTGTGACCGTATAGCGGGGATCGCCCATCACCGCATAACCGAGGGTGGATTTTCCCGCGCCGTTGGGCCCCATCAGCACATGGGTCTCCCCGCTGCCGACGGCGAGATCCACGCCGTGCAGAATCTGCTTATCGGCGACGTTCACCTTCAGCCCGTTTATCTCTAACAATTTCCTGGACATTCTGTTTCAATCCTCCCGAAAGAATGTTATATATAAAAATAATATTTAGACACAAAACCTACCGACACAGTCGGCGTAACACCATATATTCCCATACATTTATTGCAGTCTGTTGGAATATGTTTGAATGAATCATGAATTGTAGCGCAGCCGCAGGCATTGCCGATGCCGCATCATGCTCTGACTTGTCCCGCGCCGCGGATCATATATTTGGTCGTGACCAGCCCCTCCAGCCCGATGGGGCCGCGCACATGCAGCTTTTGGGTGGAGATGCCGATCTCCGCGCCGAAGCCGAATTCGCCGCCGTCGGTAAAGCGGGTGCTGGCGTTGACGTACACCGCCGCCGAATCCACCGCGCGCAGGAATTTTTCCGCGTTGGAATAATTTTCGGTTACGATCGTCTCGCTGTGGTGAGTACTGTAGCGGTTGATATGGGCGATCGCCTCGTCTGCATTTTTTACGACCTTCACGGCGATCTTATAATCCAGATACTCCGTCGCCCAGTCCTCCTCCTGCGCGGGGATCGCGGTATCCAAAATCGCGCAGGCGCTCTCGTCGCCCACGATCTGTACGTCCTTTGTGCGCAGCTTCTCGGCGATCAGCGGCAGCGCCCATTTCGCGACCTTTTCATGGATCAGCAGCTTTTCGCAGGCGTTGCAGACCGAAGGACGGCTGGTTTTTGCGTTAAACACGATCTCCGCCGCCATGGCAATATCCGCGTTCTCGTCCACATAAATATGACAGTTGCCCGCGCCGGTCTCGATCACGGGAACGGACGCGTTCTGCACTACGGCGCTTATGAGCCCCGCGCCGCCCCGGGGGATCAGCACGTCGATATAGCCGTTCAGATGCATCATCGCGGTCGCCGACGCGCGGGAGGTATCCTCCACAAGCTGTACGCAGTCGGCGGGCAGACCCAGCGCGTCCAGCGCGTCCCGCATGACCGATACGATGGCTTTGTTGGAATTGATCGCTTCTTTCCCGCCCCGCAGGATCACGGCGTTGCCGGACTTGATACACAGCGCCGCCGCGTCGATGGTGACGTTGGGGCGCGCCTCATAGATCATACCGATCACGCCCAGCGGCACGGTGATTTTGGTAATTTCCATACCGTTGGGATGGGTGATCCCGCCGGTGGCTCTGCCCACGGGGTCGGGCAGCCCGATCACGTCCGATAACGCCGCCGCAGAGCTTTCCACCCGCCGCACGTCAAAGGTCAGCCGGTCCAGCAGCGCCGCAGACAAACCGTTTTCCCTGCCGTTCAGAATATCCTGCGCGTTCGCCGATGCTATTTTTCCCGAGTTTTTCAGAAAAGCCGCATGAAACGCCTGCAGAATGTTATTTTTTTGCGCGGAGTTCAGCGAGGAAAGCGCGTATGCGGCTGCCTTCGCCCGCTGTCCCATCAGTTCAAGCTCTGTACTCATAAGGGTTCACACCTTTGCTTTAAAGAATGTGCCGACGCTGTGACCGTCGAACAATTTGTAAATATCCTCCGGCGCGCTGCCGTTCATAATGACGGTAGAAATCCCCGCCGCTGTGGCAGCCTTGGCGGCGTGCAGCTTGGTGATCATGCCGCCGGTGCCCCGGGTAGAGCCTCTGCCGCCGGCAAGCGCTTCGATCTCGGGCGTGATCTCGTTGACGACGGGGATCAGCATCGCCGTCTCGTCCGTCTGCGGATTGGCGGTAAACAGACCGTCCGTATCCGTCAGGATCACCAGCGCGTCCGCGTCGATCAGCTTTGCCACCGTGGCGGAAAGATTGTCGTTATCGCCGTAAGCGATCTCCTCCACCGCAACGGAATCGTTTTCGTTGATGATGGGGATCACGCCGAATTGCAGCATTTTGTCAAACGCGTTGATCAGATTGGCGCGCCGTTCGTCGTTCTCGACGTCGCTTTTGGTGATGAGCAGCTGCCCGGTGATCTTGCCGTATTCGGAGAAAAATTTATCGTATGTAAACATCAGCTCGCATTGCCCGATACACGCCGCCGCCTGCCGGGACGGAATATCCGAGGGCTTTTCCGCAAGCCCCAGCTTGCCTACGCCCACGCCGATCGCGCCGGAGGAGACAAGCACAATATCCTTGCCCGCGTTGGAAAGATCGGCAAGCACCCGCACCAGCAGCGCCATACGCCGCAGATTTGTCTTGCCCGTGGCGTAGGTCAGCGATGAGGTGCCGACCTTAAAGACGATTTTTTTTGCATCTTTCAACCCATTCATTTCCTGTCACCCTTGTGATATTTACTGCGTACGCGCAAAAGCCGGGACGTATCCGACGCGCGCGTTATTTTTCGGCGATCTCGCGTACCGCGCGCCGCACCTGCGCGGCGGGTAAGCCCATCACCGAGAAAAAGTCGCCGTCGATGCGCCTGACCAGTACTGAGCCTTTCCCCTGAATGCCGTAAGCGCCCGCCTTATCGAAGGGTTCGCCGGTATCGAGATACGCGTTGATCTCGCCGTCGGTCAGGGGATAAAACTCCACGTCGGTCTTATTATAAAAGATTTGCTTCTTATTTTGATAAAGCAGGCACACGCCGGTGTAAACGGCATGCGTTCTGCCGGAGAGCATTTTGAGCATGCGACAGCCATCGGCGCGGTCCCTGGGCTTTCCCAATACGGTACCGCCGTACACAACGACCGTATCCGAAGCAATGATCAGCGCGTCGGGCGGGAGATCGTCCCGCGCGGCGACGCTCGCCGCTTTACGCGCCGCCAAGGTCATGACCTTTTCCTCCGGCGGCAGCGACGCCTCCACGGTTTCGTCCGCCTCGGAGGGCAGGATCGCATCGGGCGCAAGCCCGATCAGCTCCAATATTTCTCTTCTTCGGGGAGAAGCAGACGCCAAAATGATATTCAAAGACCTGCACCTGCCGTTTCCGCCGCCAGTTTCGCATCGGCGGCAATCTGCGCGCTGAGCGCGTCAAGGCTGTCGAATTTGATCTCCGGCCGCATATATTTGATCAGCGTGACGCGGGGACGCTGCCCGTAAAGGTCGCCGCTGAAATTTTCGATATAGGTTTCGCTGCGGGGGCTGCTGTTGCCGATGGTGGGGCGGCAGCCGATATTGGTAACGCCGACGTAATTTTTGCCGTCCACCGTGACCCGCGAGGCGTAGACCCCGAATTTCGGCACCAACATACCGTCGGGAAAAAATTGATTGATGGTGGGCGCGCCCAGGATCCTGCCGCGTTTATCGCCCTCCGACACAGTGAAATCATAGCCGTAAGCGTAGCCCAGCATATCGTCCGCCAAAGCGACGTCGCCGCGCAGCAGCGCGTTCCTGACGGCGGTGGAGGACACGGCAATATCGCCGAACGCAACCTTCGGGCAGATATTCACCGCAATGCCGTACGGTTTACAGAGCGTTTGCAGCGTATCGGCGTCGCCCGCCGCCCTGCTGCCGAAATGATAATTGTAGCCGCAGGAAACAAAGCCCGCGTGCAGCTCGTCAACCAAAATTTTTTTTACAAATTCCTCGGGTGAAAAATCCTTTACGGCTTGAAAATCCACATACATGGGCTGCGCGCCCATGGCAAGGATCCGCCGCCGCTCCTCTTCCTCCGTCAGCAGCAGCGACGGCGCTTTGCCTGCCAGCGCGTGCATCGGGTGTTCCCGAAACCGCAGCACCACGGGCGCGTAACCCGCCGCCTGTTCCACACAGGCGTTGATGACCGCCGTATGCCCGATATGCAGGCCGTCAAAATTGCCCAGCGCGACCGCAGCGCGCGCTTCGGCAGATATTCTGTTGTCGCTGACGAACCGTGCGCACATGTTGATGTTCCTCAAATTTCGTAAAGTTTTTTCATTTTCATCACCGTATGGTCGGCGCTCGTTTCGCCGACGCCCAAGAACCGGTGATCCTCGGCATAGATTCGATAAAATCCGTCTGCGTCAACGCCTGTCAACCTTTGCAGATCCAGCCGGACGCCGTTTTTAAATAATTTCGTCTGTTTTTCGGACAGCGTCACCGCAGGATACGCGCAAAGCGCCGTATCCACACGGAGCAGTAATTGCTCCGGCCGTCCCTGCGCCGCAGCCTCCTGTAATTTTTCGGCAGTCACCGCAGATTGCAGATCAAATCCGTTGGAATAGGTGCGCACCAGCCGGGTCATCACCGCGCCGCAGCCCAGCGCCGCACCGACGTCGTCGATCAGGGCGCGGATATACGTCCCCTTGCCGCAGGTCACATGGATCGCGTATTCGTTTTCGCCGACCGCACCGCGATACTCGATTTGACGGATCGTGACCTTGCGCGCCTGCCGCTCGATCTCCGTTCCCGCGCGCGCCAGCTTATACAGCCGCACGCCGCCGACGGACACCGCCGAATACATAGGCGGCACCTGTAAAATCTCACCGGTAAAGCGGGGCAACACCTCGATCACGTCGCGTTCCGTGCAGTTGACCGCATGGGTTTCGGTGACCGTCCCCGTTATATCCAAAGTATCCGTCCGCACGCCCAATTTAAAGCAGGCGGCGTACGCCTTTTCATGATCCGGCAGCAGCTCAATAAATTTGGACGCCCTGCCGAACGCCACGGGCAGTACGCCCTCCGCCATGGGATCCAGCGTACCGGTATGCCCGAGTTTTTTTTCACCGACGATGCGCCGCGTCTCGGCGACCGCCTGAAAGGAGGTGATCCCGCTGCGCTTATACAGACAGAGGAAGCCGTTCATAGCGCCTCCAGCTCCGTGCGGATCACGTCCAAAATATTCTGCTTCGCCTCTGCCATGGTGCCGCCGGGCACGTTGCAGCCCGAGGCGCGTTTATGCCCGCCGCCGCCGAAATGCGCGCAGATTCGGCACGCGTCCACCGGCGAATTGGTGCGCACGGAGGCGCGGTATGTACCGTCGGCGTCCTCCTTCAGGGTCACGCCCACAAGCACGCCCTCCACCTGCCGGGGGATCCCTTTCAGCGGGTGGGATTCGCTTTCGTCCGAGCCGCTCTGCTTATACATATCCTGCGTAATGGTGATCACGGCGCACAGCCCGTCAAAATGGGTGGACAGGGTCGAAAGCACGAGGGTTTCCAAGGTGTTATAGGTCTTGGTCCGCGTCTCGAACATGCGCTTGTTGATCAGCTCAAAGGGAATATCCTTATCCACCATATCCGCCGCCATACGCAGGGTACGGGACGTGGTATTGGAATAGCGGAAGCAGCCGGTATCGGTCGACAGCGCGGTATAGATACATTCCGCCACGGAGGAATCGATCTCGACGCCCATCTCATAAAAGACCAGCAGCAGCGTTTCCGCAGCGGCGGCGGCGTCATGATCGCTCTCCAGCAGGGTATATTTTGCATAATCCGTATTCGACGCGTGATGGTCGATACACAGATCGACCCGGTCGCGGTACTTTTCGCGGTGCGCCGGGCTGCCGATCAGGTCAAACGACGCAATATCCACCGCCACGACGTACGCCGTCTCAAAATCCTGCGCCTCGATATTATCGTTCATATAATCGAAGCTGGCAGGGATCACGTCGTCCACGGTGATCTTCGCCTGTTTTCCCATATTCTGCAAGACACGGCACAGCGCGTAGCCGCAGCCGAGGGTATCGCCGTCGGGGCCTTTGTGACACAGAATCTCGATGCGATCATGTGTTTTCAGCAGCTCTGCGGCATAGGGAATGTCAATTCTCATGCTCCTCCCGCTCCTTTGTGTCGGCTTTTTCGAGCTTTTTAAACATTTCAATGCTTTCGCGGACGGAATCGTCCGCAATAAATTTCAGCTCCGGCGATTTGCGGATATGCAGGCGGGCGCCCAGCTCGCGGCGGATATAGCCCGCCGCCGATTGCAGCCCCTTGACTGCCTCCGCTGCCGCCGCTTTTCCCTGCAGGGAGCTGATATACGCCTTGGCATAGGAGAGATCGGACGCGATCTCGACCCGCACGACCGTAATCATGCTGCCGGTGACGCGGGGATCCTTCAACTCGCGGATCAACGCGGTGATCTCCCGCTTGAGGTCTTCAGCCATACGGCTGGATTTGAAATTCGGCATAATCTTGTACCTTATTCTTTAAAACTCTGTACTTTCTTTATTGTCAGCAAGTAAAATTACTCTTGATATTCTTCCGTTACGAACGCCTCAAAGACATCTTTTTCCTTGATGTCGTTGAACTTTTCCAGACCGATACCGCACTCGTAGCCGCTGACGACCTCCTTGACGTCGTCCTTGAAGCGGCGCAGCGAGGAAATGGTATCCTCGGCGATCACGATACCGTCGCGCACCACGCGGATTTTGCAGTTCTTGGTGATCTTGCCGTCCAGCACGTAGCTGCCGGCGATGGTGCCGTAGGTGGAAAGCTTGAATACGTTTCTGACCTCGGCGCGACCCAGATCCACGTCGCGGAACTTGGGCGCCAGCATACCCTTGATCGCGGCTTCAATATCCTCGATGCAGTCATATATGACATTATACATGTGCATATCCACGTTTGTGCGTTCCGCCATGGAGACTGCGGCGGGATCCGGACGCACGTGGAAGCCCACGATGATCGCGTTGGACGCGTCCGCCAGCATTACGTCGGACTCGCTGACCGCGCCCACGCCGCCGTGAATGACACGTACGCGAACCTCTTCATTGGACAGCTTTTCAAGGCTCTGGGTGACCGCCTCCACGGAGCCCTTCACGTCCGCCTTGACGATGATATTCAGATCCTTGACCTCGCCCGATTCGATGGTGGAGAACAGCGTATCCAGCGTTACGCGCTTGACCGCGTTGAAGCGGCTTTCCTTATCCGCCTGCTGCCGCTGCTCTACCAGCTCGCGCGCCAGACGCTCGTCGGAAACCGCGTCGAAGGTATCGCCCGCCTGCGGCGTATCTGCAAGACCGGTGACCTCCACGGGGATCGAGGGGCCTGCCTCCTTCACGCGACTGCCCTTATCGTCGGTCATCACGCGGACGCGGCCGACCGCGGTACCGGCGACCACAATATCGCCCGTATGCAGCGTACCGTTCTGCACCAGCAGCGTGGCGACGGGGCCTCTGCCCTTATCAAGCCGCGCCTCGATCACCACGCCCTTTGCCGGGCGGTTGGCGTTTGCTTTCAGCTCCTGCATATCCGCCACCAAAAGGACGGATTCCAACAGCGCGTCAAGCCCCTCGCCGGTCTTGGCGGAAACGGGGACGCAGATCACGTCGCCGCCCCATTCCTCGGGCACCAGCCCATGCTCGGTCAGCTGCTGTTTTATTCTTTCCGGATTTGCGCCGGGTTTATCCATTTTATTCACCGCGACGACGATGGTAATGTTTGCCGCCTTAGCGTGGCTGATCGCCTCGATGGTCTGGGGCATGATACCGTCATCTGCCGCGACGACGAGAATGGCAATATCCGTCGCCATGGCGCCTCTGGCGCGCATTGCGGTAAACGCGGCGTGACCGGGCGTGTCAAGGAACGTAATATCTCTATCCATCACATGCACACGGGACGCGCCGATGTGCTGGGTAATACCGCCCGATTCGGTGGCGGTGACGGCAGTGTGGCGGATCGCGTCCAGCAGCGAGGTCTTGCCGTGGTCAACGTGCCCCATGACGCAGACAACGGGATCACGCAGCGCAAGATCCTCTTCCTTATCCTCGTGGGTATCGATGATGCGATCCTCGATGGTGATGACGACTTCCCGTTCCACCTTCGCGCCCAGCTCCTCGGCGACAATAGCGGCGGTATCAAAATCGATGACCTGGTTCTGCGCCGCCATGACGCCCAGCCCCATCAGTTTTTTGATAACCTCTACCGCTTTCAGCTTCAGCCGGGAGGCAAGCTCGGCGACCTGAATCTCGTCGCCGATGGTGACTTTGATCTGCTGCTTCGCGCGCTCGCCGGCGATGCGCTTCAGACGCTCCGCCTCGGTCTCGCGCTTGCCCTGACGTCCGCCCTGCTTGCGGTACTGCTGCGACTTCTGCTTGATCTTCTGCTTGTTGGTTTCTCTGTCGCCGCGTCTGCCTCTTTCGGGGGCGATCTCCTCGTACTTTTCGTTATATTTATCCAGCTCGACGTTATGGGCGCGGGTATCGACCGTCTTTTTATCGCCCTTGGTACGGGACTGAATATAGGGCTGGTCGGGCTTTTTTTCCTTATTGCCCTTTTTCTCAAAGGGCTTGCCGTTCTCGGGCTTTTTGCCGCCCTGCGCGGGCTTATTCCCCGCAGGCTTTGCGCCGGCAGCGGCGTTCCCGTCGGCGGCAGGCTGCGCGTCCGCCGTTTTCTGCTTTTCAGCCGGCTTCTCCCCTGCGGGACGCTCCATCGCGAAATACGCGTCAAAATTTTCCACAGCGCTCTGCTGGGTCAGGGTATCAAAAATCACGTCCAGCTCCGCGCCGGTCAGCACGGTCTGATACTTTTTCGGTTCGTCAAAATATTTACCGAGCAGATCGATCAGATCGTTGCTCTTCTTGCCGAAGTCCTTCGCGGCTTCGTGTACCTTATATTTCACTACTGCCATACTTAATCCTCCTTATTCTCGGCTGCGTTCAAGTTTTCCATGAGGCTGTCTGCAAATCCTCTGTCATTCACGGTGAGCACTGCGGCGCGTCTGCCCAGCCGCCTGCCGATATCCACAATCGTCAGATCCGTCGCCGCAAACGGCAGATTTTCGCCCAAACCGCGCATTTCCTCCGTCAAACGGGGCGAAGCGTCGGCAGCGGCGAGCAGCATGCATGCCGTCTGTCTGCGCAGGCTCTGCTTGCAGGCGTCGTGCCCGAAGCTGACCTTCCCCGCCTTGACGGCAAAGCTCAACAGCGTCATAAATTTATCCGTCAAGCGCCGTCAGCTCCTCTCCGAGCGCCTCGTACACCGCGTCCGGCACCTTCACGTTAAACGCCCGTTCAAAGCGTTTCGCTTTCTGCGCTTTCTTGAGACAATCCGCGTTTTTGCAGATATACGCGCCCCTGCCGTTCATTTTGCCGGTCAGATCGAGTTTGATCTCGCCCTCCGGCGTTCTGACGACACGGATCAGCTCCGGCTTCGGTTTATTCTCTCCGCAGCCGGTACAGCGGCGCATGGGGATCTTCCTTTTTTGCATACATAACGCCTCTTTTCTCCGCCGAAGCCATCGGCGGAAATTCAGTTACAGTACTGCATGGGATATACTCAATCCTCTTTGGGATTGTAAAAGCCGCTTTCAGGCTTGATATCGATCTTTTTGCCGGTCAGCTTGGCGGCAAGGCGGGCGTTCTGCCCCTTATTGCCGATCGCCAAAGACAACTGATTGTCCGGCACGGTGACGTGGCATACGTTTTCGTCCTCAGGGTCTGCCTCGACCTTCAAAATCTCCGCAGGCGCCAGCGCCGCAGCGATGAACGCGGCGGGATCGTCGCTGTAGGGAACGACGTCGATCTTCTCCTCCCCGCCGAGAATGTAGCGAATATTGTCCACACGCGTACCCCGCTGCCCGATGCACGCGCCGACGGGATCTACATCGGCGTCATGGGAGATTACGGAAATTTTGGTGCGGGACCCCGCCTCTCTGGCGACGGACTTGATCTCAACCACGCCGTCGTAAATCTCGGGCACCTCTGTTTCAAACAGTCGTTTGACAAAATCTTTATGCGTTCTGGAAATGCGGACGCGCAGCCCCTTTTCGCTGTCGTGAATATCAAAGATATAAACTTTGATCGTCTCGCCGACGGAGAACGTCTCTCCCGGAATCTGCTCGCCCCTGGGCAGGATCGCCTCGGTCTTGCCGATCTCGATGGAGATGTTGCCGGTACGGGGATCGACGCTCTGCACCACGGCGGAGACAATCTCCTTGTTCTTTCCCTGAATCTCGCTGTACTGCTGCCCGTGCTCCACCTCGCGAATGCCCTGCCGGATCACGTGCTTGACCTTCTGCGCGGCGATTCTGCCGAAATCCTTGGTCTCCAGCGGAATCTGCACGATGTCGCCGGGCACGGCGCCGGTCTTATACTTCTGCGCGTCCTCGGGGAGAATGTCCGTATAGTCGTCCTCAATCTCGGAGACGACGTTTTTGCTGACAAACACGCGAATCTCCGCCTTATCGGGATCGATCTCACAGGTGACGACGTCCCGATTGCCGTAATCGTGCTTCTTGGCGGTCACGATCGCGTTGGCGATGGTCTCATACAATTTTGATGCGGGAATGCCGCGCTCTTTCTCCAGCATTTTCACCGCGGCGAAAAATTCTTCATTCATTTTTTATCATCATTTCCTTTCCTGATCACAGATAACCTGTCATTCAAAATCCTTAAAATCGTCCAGCTTGACCCATACCGCGTCGGATTTTTCAAAGGTCAGCGTACCGTCCGCGGCGGCGACGGTAATCGTACCGTCTTCAAAGCTTTCCAGTACCCCCTCAAAGGTTTTGCGCTCATTGACGGGCTTATGCAGCTTCACCTTGACGTCCGCGCCGATATACGCGGCAAAATGCGCGTCGCGGGTCAGCTCCCGCTCGATACCCGGGGACTGCACCTGCAAACGGTAGGGCACGCTGATGGGATCCGCCTCGTCCAGCGGCCGGTCGAGAATATCGTTCACCGCCACGCAGTCGTCGATCCCGACGCCGCCGTCCTTATCAATAATAATACGCAAAATGCTGTCGGCGCCCTCTTTCAGAAAACGCACGTCCCAGAGCTTGAGCCCCAGCGAGGCGACCAACGGCGCGGCAAGCGTTCTGACCGTTTCGGCGACGCCGCCGGATTTCTTTTCAGCCATAGCAACCACCTTTCACGGATTCTTCCGAACTAAACAAAAGAGCGGGTCACCCCACTCTCATTGTCAATCCTTATGCTTACTGTATGCAGTATAACACATATAAATGGAAATAGCAAGTGTTTTTACAATAAATTCTGATTTATCGGTGTTGCCGATAAATCAGAATTTAATGAATGATGAACAGTGAATGATGAATGATTTCGGTGCGGTTGCAAGCAACCGCCATTATAGATGATTATAAGTGAAACGTATCCTATTGTGTTTGTTTTTGATAAAAACCTAATAAGTATTCGCAATGTTTGCTCTGTGTTTTTCTATGATCGGGTACGG
>JAFVBH010000042.1 GCA_017480115.1 Clostridia bacterium | reverse complement strand
TTCTTGTTCGTCGTTGTTTAATTTTCAAGGTTCGACTTCGCTCTCTTCAAGAGCGCCTTAGTATTCTATCACACCGCCGGCCTTCTTGTCAAGAGCTTTTTTAAATTTTTTTCGGAATCCTTCGCTTTCGCTCCGTCTCCCTCTGCGCCTCTCTCAAAGCGCTTGTGTATCATAGCACACCAAAAGCGACTTGTCAACACCTTTTTTTCAAAATTTTCTGATTTTTTTAAAAGTATTTTTTGGCACACTATATATAGATGTTTATACGCGCATTTACCACAAGTTACATCTGCTTTCCGTTTTGCTCGTGCACATACTATTTTTGTATATAAGGAAAGGAATATCACAATGAGAAACAACAATTTAATTAAATTATGGCAATGCATGGTGATCCTGCTGTTATGCGCCGTGATCGCCTGCGCTTCCTCCTTCACGGGCTTCGCGTCCATGCAGAATCGTGATGTAACGAATACGCTTGATGTACTTTCACGTCTCGGTTCCCGGGGCGCGGAGGTGCGCAGCATTCAGAAGAAGCTGACGGAGCTGGGCTACTACAGCGGCGCGATCGACGGCATTTACGGCAGCAAAACGCAAAACGCGGTCAAAGCCTTTCAGCGCAACTGCGGGCTGACCGTGGACGGCATTGCGGGACCGAAAACGCTGTTGTATCTCGGGCTGGATTCCTCGTCCGGTTCCCAGTACAGCAGCAGTGATATTTATCTGATCGCCAAGGTTATCGCCGCAGAAGCGCGGGGCGAGAGCTACACCGGACAGGTGGCGGTGGGGGCGGTCATTCTGAACCGCGTGCGGCACCCCTCATTCCCCGACAGTGTGTCCGGCGTGGTCTATCAGGCGGGGGCGTTTACATGCGTGCGCGATAGCAACTGGAGCGTTTCCCCCGGCGCTGAGGCAAAAAAAGCGGCGAACGACGCGATCAACGGCTGGGATCCCACCGGCGGCGCGATATACTATTATAATCCCGCAAAGACTTCCAATTCTTTTGTACGTTCCCGCCCCGTGACCGTAACCATCGGCTCCCATGTTTTCTGCAAATAAACGCGCGATACTTTAAACAGGGAATTTTCACCAAAAACCGACAAAAAATATTGTCTATTCTGATAATAAAAAAATATTTACTTTTCCGCGATAAAGTCCTATAATTTTTCTTGACAGTTTGTCGAACAACATCTGAATACAAAAGACAACGGACAATGGCGTTCGAGAGCTTACTTCATCGTATATTGCTCGCGATTTGATCTGTTGTCTTTTTATTTTCGCCTGTTTTATGGAAAGGACTGCATGACAATGGAAAATCTCGGGTACTACAACGGAAAAATCGGACTGCTGGAGGACATGCAGGTGCCGATGCTGGACAGAGCCTGCTATTTCGGCGACGGCGTGTACGACGCGACCTGCGCGCACAACCACGTGATCTACTCGCTGGAGGAGCATATCGACCGCTTCTTCAACAGCGCGAAGCTGCTGGACATCAATATTCCCCATACGAAAGCGGAATTATCGGAGATCCTCAAGGATCTCGTAAAAAAGGTGGACAGCGGCGACCAGTTCGTTTACTGGCAGGTGACCCGCGGCACCGCGATCCGCAACCATCAGTTCGGGCAGAGCAATTTTAAGGGCAACATTTGGGTGATGCTGACCCCCGCTGCGCCGGCAAATACATATGTAAAGGTCAAACTGGCGACCGAGAAGGATACGAGATTTTACCATTGCAACATCAAAACCTTAAACCTGATCCCCAGCGTCATGGCGTCGGAAAAAGCCCGCCTCGCGGGCGTGGACGAGACGGTGCTTTACCGCGAGGGCGGCCGCGTGACCGAATGCGCGCACAGCAACATTTCCATTCTGAAGGACGGCGTGTTCCGCACCGCGCCGCTGGACTGCCTGATTTTGCCGGGCATCGCAAGAAAGCATCTGATCAAAATGTGCGGGCAGTTAAATATTCCCGTGGACGAAACGCCGTTTTATCTTGACGATCTGATGAACGCCGACGAGGTCATCGTCTCCAGCTCCAGCAATTTCTGCCTGCAGGCGACGGAGATCGACGGCAAGCCCGTAGGCGGCAAAGCGCCGACGCTGCTGGCGGCGCTGCAAAAAGCGCTCGTCGACGACTATGAGGCATACTGCGGCAAGTAATTTCATATGCAACCCAAGCAAGCCTCGTTTTTCGGGCTTGCTTATTTTTATACAGAGGTATAGAATAGAATATATATTACATACAGACGGTGTTTTGCATGAAAAAAGATTACAGAATCCTGCCATGCGGCGACAGCGCGGTCACGGTGCAATTCGGCGACGTCATCAGCCCCGAAATCAACGCGCGGGTCGCGTCGGCGGCGGCGCGGCTGGCGGATATGCGTCTCGACGGGATCGAGGACATCATCCCCACCTACCGTTCCTTTACCGTATGCTACGATCCCTGCGCCATCGACAGCGGCGCGCTGCTGCACGCCCTCCGCAAAGCGTGCAAAGCAAAAAAAGATATGAACAGCGGCAAGAAAACCGTATTCTATATTCCCGTCGCCTACGGCTCGGAGTTCGGCCCCGATCTGCACAATGTCGCCGCCCACGCCGGTATCACGCCGCTGGAGGTCGTGCGGCGGCACGCGACGCGGGAATATATGATCTACATGCTGGGCTTTCTGCCCGGATTTCCCTATTTAAGCGGCATGGATCCGTCGCTCGAGACGCCGCGGCTGGAAAATCCCCGTACCGCGATCCCCGTGGGCGCGGTGGGCATCGGCGGCAAGCAGACGGGCATTTATCCCATCGCCTCTCCCGGCGGCTGGAATCTGATCGGCAGAACGCCGGTGCGTCCCTACGACCCGCAACAGGCGCCGCCGGTGATCTACAAGGCGGGGGACATCATTCGCTTCGTTCCCATCACACGGGCGGAATACACGCGAATTGCCGCCGAGGTCAAAAACGGCGCATACAAAATCAAAACGGAGGCGCGGTGACATGGCGCTTGAAATTATAAATCCCGGACCGCTCTCCACCGTACAGGACGGCGGCGGAAAAGGCTATATGCAGGCGGGCTTTCCCCGCGCCGGGGTCATGGACGATTATTCCTTTTACAAAGCCAACGCCCTGCTGCATAACGATCCAAACGCGGCGGTCATTGAAATGACGATGCTGGGCGTCAAGGCGAAATTCACCGCGCCCTGCCGGTTCGTCGCGGCGGGCGGCGATTTCGGCGGCATGCTGAACGACACGCCGATCCGTCCGAATACGGTATATCAGGCGGCGGCGGGCGATCTGCTGTCCTTCGGCGCGGCAAAAAGCGGGTGCCGTTGTTATCTCGCGGTCAAAGGCGGCTTCGACGTGCCCATGATCATGGGCAGCCGCAGCACCGATATAAAATGCAGGCTGGGCGGCGTTGACGGCAGAAAGCTGCAAAAGGGCGATCTGCTCCCTATCTGCCCCGCAGATACAGACGCCTCGCCAAACGGCGCATCGTTTCACAATCCCATGCCGCAGGGCGTTGCGCGGCTGCGCGCCGTGCCCGGTCCGCAGGACGACGCTTTCACTGCGGACGATCTTGTGCTGTTTTTCTCACAACCTTACACCGTCACGGCGGAATCCGACCGCATGGGCATGAAGCTGGACGGCGCGCCCCTGCAAAGCAAAAACGGCATGGATATTATTTCCGACGGCATTGCGTTCGGCGCGGTGCAGGTGCCCCGTTCAGGCAAGCCCATCGTCCTGATGGCGGATCGGCAGACCGTGGGCGGGTATGCAAAAATCGCGACCGTCCTCACCTGCGATCTGCACATCGCCGCGCAGCTGCGCCCGGCGGATCGGGTACAATTTGTAAAAACCGACCTTGCCGCCGCGCAGGCGGCAGCCGTCGCCTATCGCAAAACTCTCTACAGCCTTTAAAAAGGAGCGCTTTTTTATGGATTATACAACGACGTCTCCCGCCGCGGTCAGGGCGCTGATCCGCGCGGGCAAGATCACCTCGCAGACCTCGGGCATGTGCGCGGGCTACGCGCAGGCGAACCTGTGCGTACTGCCGAAGAAATACGCCTACGATTTTCTGCTGTTCACCCAGCGCAATCCCAAGCCCTGTCCCGTGCTGGAGGTCAGCGACGTGGGCAGCCGCGCGCTGCGCTATATCGCAAAGGACGCGGATATTGCAAAGGATTTTCCCAAGTACCGCATTTACAAGCACGGCGAGCTTGTCGGCGAATATACCGATGTGGAGGAATTTTGGCAGGAGGACTTTGTCAGCTTTCTGATCGGGTGCAGCTTCTCCTTTGAAGCGGCGCTTTTGGAGGCGGACGTGCCCGTCCGGCAGATCGAGGAGGGCAAAAACGTTCCCATGTACCTGACGGATATTCCCTGCAAACCGGCGGGGATTTTCCACGGCAATACGGTGGTCAGCATGCGCCCCATGCCGCCGGAAAAGGTCGTACGCGCGGTGACGGCGACCGCCGCCATGCCCCGCGTCCACGGCGCGCCCATTCATATCGGCGATCCCGCCGCGATCGGCATTCGGGATTTGAGCAGGCCCGATTTCGGCGAAGCGGTGACGATCTATCCCGGCGAAGTGCCGGTATTCTGGTGCTGCGGCGTGACCCCGCAGGCGGCTGTCATGGCGGCAAAGCCGGACATCGCCATCACTCACGCGCCCGGACACATGTTTATTACAGATATGAAAAACACACTTCTGAAGGATTGATATACATGCAACACACGGTAGATTTAAACTGCGATCTGGGAGAGAGCTTCGGCGCGTATACCATCGGCATGGACGCTGCGGTCATCCCGTTCATCACCTCGGCAAACATCGCCTGCGGCTATCACGCGTCCGACCCCCTGGTCATGGACAAAACGGTGGCGCTGGCGCAGCAGAACGGCATTCAGATCGGCGCGCACCCGGGGTTCCCCGATCTGATGGGCTTCGGCAGGCGGAACCTGAACGCCTCGCCGCAGGAGGTCAAGGCCTATGTGCAGTACCAGTTGGGCGCGCTGGCGGCATTCGCCAAGGCGCACGGCATGCGCTTGCAGCATGTAAAGCCCCACGGCGCGATGTACAACATGGCGGCAAAGGACGAAGCGCTGGCGCAGGCGATCTGCGAAGCCGTCGCGTCGGTAGACGATACCTTGATTTTACTGGGACTTTCCGGCAGCAAGATGCTGTCCTGCGCCGCGGCGATGGGGTTGAAATGCGCGAAGGAGGTCTTTGCCGACCGCGCCTATATGCCCGACGGCGCCTTAGCGCCCCGTTCCCGTCCGGACGCGATGATCACCGACGAGAAGGAAGCCATCGCCCGCGTCGTCCGCATGGTCAAGGAGGGCAAGGTGCGCACCGTGACAGGCGAGGAGATCGCCATACAGGCGGACTCCGTCTGCGTCCACGGCGACGGCGAAAAAGCGCTGATTTTCACACAGAAAATACGGGAGGCGTTGACCGCCGCGGGAATCGCCGTCGCGCCCATGCGCGAATTTATCAAATAACAGAGGTGGAGAGTTATGGACACGCAACGACTCAGCGCGGTGATCGATTTAGACGCCATTGAGTTTAACGCCGACGCCGCGATCAACAAAATCCCCCCGGGGACGAAATTTCTCGCGGTCATCAAGGCAGACGGATACGGTCACGGCGCGGTACCGATCGCCCGTTTGCTGAAAGACAAGGCGGACTATTTTGCCGTCGCCACCATCGACGAGGCGGTGGAGCTGCGGCAAAGCGGCATTAAAAATCCGATCCTGATTTTGGGATATTTTTCCCCCGATTACTATGAAACGGCAATCACATATAAAATTATGCCCGTGATCTTTACCATGGACTGCGCAAAGCGGCTTTCCGAAACCGCGCAAAGGCTGGGTATGACGGCGGACTTCCATTTGGCGGTGGACACCGGTATGTCCCGCATCGGCTTCGCGCCCACGGCAGCATCGGCGGATACGATCCGGGAGATCACGCGCCTGCCCGCGATTCAGGCGGTGGGACTGTTCAGCCATTTTGCCACGGCGGACGCGGCGGATAAAACGGAGGCGCTCAAGCAGCGGGATACCTTTGACGCGTTTATCGCCCTGCTGGAGGCGCGCGGCGTGCGGATTCCCGTCAAGCATATCAACAACAGCGCCGGCATTATGGAATTTGATAAACATTACGATATGGTGCGCGAGGGCATCACGCTTTACGGATTTTACCCCTCCCACGAGATCGAGAATCCAAACTTTCCCTTGAAGCCCGCCATGTCGCTGATCTCCCATGTGTCCTATGTCAAAACGCTGCCGGCGGGGCGCGGCGTCAGCTACGGCAGGACGTATATCACCGACAGGGAGACCAAGGTCGCCACCGTTCCCGTGGGCTATGCCGACGGCTACCCCCGCTGCCTGTCCAACAAGGGCAAGGTGCTGATCCATGGCGAATACTGCCCGATTTTGGGCAGGGTGTGCATGGATCAGTTTATGGTGGACGTTTCCGCGCTGGACGACGTCCGGACCGGCGACAAGGTCACGCTTGTGGGCGTTGACGGCGGCAACCGCATTTCCGTGGAGGACGTGGCGGATAACGCCTACTCTTTCAACTATGAGTTTGTCTGCGGCGTCTCCCGCCGCGTGCCCCGCGTCTATCTGCGCCACGGCGAAATTATATCGGAAGTCACTTATTTAAATATCAAATAAACGGGAGGCTGTCATGATTCCGAATTACAAATACAGACTGGTTTATAAAACCGACGGCAAAACCGTCACCACCGGACGCGCGTCCACGGACGACGTGAATGTTACCTTCGCAAAAACGGAGGACACCCTGCGCTGCGTGATCGCCCCGAAAGCGCCGCTGGAGATCATCAAATTTGAGGTCAGCTTTCCGCAGACATTCGCCGCGGACAGCCGCGTATTTCCCAACGGTTACCAAAGCTGGACGGACAGCATGGAATATTTCCCAGATCAGCGCATGCGCGAGATCACGCCCCGGACGCTGAAAATGCTCAAGCTGTTTCCCATGACGCGGCTGGGCGTTGACCGCTCCGGCGACACCTATTTCCACAAATTCCCCGACAAGGCGGGCGTTTTCTACGGGTTTTCCTATCTGTACGTACGAAACGGCGGCGCGCTGACGCTGTACGGCTCGCTGTCGGAGCGTTCGGGCTATACGATCATCACCGCTGACGCGAATAACGGCAAAATCACGGTTTCTAAAGATCTGGCAGGCAAGACCTATACGGAACCGACCGAGCTGCTGTCCCTTGCGGTGGTGACGGGCGATTACGACGCGGCGTTTGACCGCTGGTTTGCGCTGATGGACGTCGCCTGCCGCGCCAATCGGCGGCTTACCGGCTACACCACATGGTACAACTATTACGGCAATATCACCGGCGACATCGTTAAGCGCGATCTGGACGCGCTTGCCGCCGCCGACGTTAAGACCGATATTTTTCAGATCGACGACGGTTATCAGACCGCCGTGGGCGACTGGCTGTCCACCGATAAAAAGAAATTCCCCGCCGGCATGCAAGCGGCGGCGGAAAGCATTCACGCCAAGGGCATGCTGGCAGGGCTGTGGCTGGCGCCGTTCGGCGCAGTGCCGCGCGCCGAGGTCTATAAGCGGCATAAGGACTGGTTTGTCCGCGATAAAAACGGCAATATCCCCAAGGTCGGCCCCAACTGGGGCGGTTTCTGCGCGCTGGATATTTATAACGAAGCGGTGCGCGCCCATCTGCGCCATGTCTTTGACGTCGTGCTGAACGACTGGGGCTACGATTTGGTAAAGCTGGATTTCCTGTATGCGGCGGCGTGCTTCCCCATGTACAACAAGACGCGGGGCGAGATCATGTGCGACGCGATGGAGCTGCTGCGGGAATGCTGCGGCGATAAGCTGATTCTGGGCTGCGGCGTGCCGCTGATGCCCGCCTTCGGCAAGGCGGATTACTGCCGCATCGGCGCGGACATCAGCCTTGACTGGAAGCTGACCCGATTTATCCGCGAGTGCGTCTCCACCCACCACGCGGTCAATAACACGATCTTCCGCCGCGGGCTGGACGGCAGAGCGTTCGGCAACGATCCCGACGTGTTTTTACTGCGGGACAACAACATCAAAATGACGGCGGCGCAGCGGGAGCTGCTGACAAAAATCAACAGCCTGTTCGGCTCGCTGGTGTTCACCTCGGACAATGTGGGCGATTACGGCGAACGGCAGCGGCAGATTTTCCAACGCGCCGTTGACCGCAGCGACGTCAAGATTCTGTCCGCCGATTATGACCGCACGGGCGACATTACCGTCACCTATACCGAAAACGGCGAACGGCAATCCTTTACCTTTGACCCCGTCAACGGGCTTTTGCGGGACTGAAAGCCGGCAAAAGCCTGCGGCGAATCCATGCGCAATTGTTAACCGTCACACGCTTCCAGCCAGTGGCGAACCGTGCGTATTTCATGGATATAACCTGCGGCGTCGTTGGGTGTTTCCAGAATAAACGGGCGGCCCCCGAGGGCGGGGTGCAGGGCGATGCGCTTCATCGCGTCCGCGCCGATATGCCCCTGCCCCAGCTTTTCATGGCGGTCCTTATGGGAACCACGCGCATTTTTACTGTCGTTAAAATGCACCGCGCAAAGACGATCCAGACCGATCACGTCGTCAAAATGCCGCAAAACGCCGTCGAGGTCGCCAACCAGATCGTAGCCCGCGTCCCACGTATGGCAGGTGTCGAAGCACACGCCGAGCTTCTGCTTCAGCGCCACACGGTCGATGATCGCCCGCAGCTGTTCAAAGCTGCCGCCGACCTCCGACCCCTTGCCCGCCATCGTCTCCAGCAGTACCGTGGTCTGCATATCCGCCCACAGCGTTTGATTCAGCGCGTCCGCAATTAACTGAACGCCCGTGTCCGTCCCCTGTCCGACATGGGAACCGGGGTGGAAGTTATAGAAGTTCCCCGGAAAATATTCCATTCTCCGAAGGTCCTTCCCCAGCATATCCAGTCCGTTTGCGCGCGTCGTCGGATTCGCGGCGCAAAGGTTCATGGTATAGCTTCCGTGGGCGACCAGCGGCCCGAAATTCGCCTGTTTCAAAAGCGTGTTCAGCGCGTCAGCATCATCGGGCATAATGTCTTTCGACTTCCCGCCTCTCGGGTTTCTTGTAAAATACGCAAAGGTATTCCCGCCGAAATCCAGCATGGTTCTACCCATCGCCTGATAACCGTTTAACACCGACAAATGACACCCTATATAAATCATAACATATTCCTGCACCTTTCTTAGGTTGGCGGCAGTCGAACCCGATTTATGTTCGATTGCCGCCAACCTAATGATCGTCCCTTTGATTATATCTGCAATTCAGGCTCCCGACAACTGTTTTTTTAATAATTACCATAATGTTTGGTTTTGACGATCAATTATCTTTGGCGGGGGCTATAATTTTGTATATTCATATAAATTGCATTCACATATTGAAAAAATCGCGCGCTGCGGCTATAATACTAATACCTGATTAAAATGACGAGTCATCATTTTAATCAGCCCACGGCAACCCCGCATACCGGCATTATGAACAAGCTGCCGGCATGCCATGCATCTGTGTCTACCCGGGAAGTGTTAACATTATGGAACAAATCGCACCGCTGCTGCAAAAAATCCTTTTATTCTTTTTATCGGTCATTTCTCTTTTAAATACCGCGACAGACAGTCCGATTAGAGCTGTCAACCCCGCCGATCCCGTGACGGAACCGGCGGTCGTGTGGGCGGACGCTTATGAAGAGGGCGCATTTCCACTGATCGACGTAACCGAAAAGCCCGCCGGAGCGATCCGCGTGATGTCCTTCAACCTGCGCAATCAGGACGTCGCGGGCGTGCCGCGCAAAGACCGAACGGCGATCGTGATCCGGAAAATTCAGGAGATCGCGCCGGACGTATTCGGCGTGCAGGAAGCCACCGCCAACGGTTGGATGAAAGCGCTGAAGCGGGATCTGCCGGAATACGCCTATGCCGGCAGCGGCAAACTGGGCGGCGATGAAGGCTCCCATAACGCGGTATTCTATAAAAAAGACCGCTTTGAGCTGCTGGACACCGGCACCTACTGGTTATCGGAAACGCCGTCGGAATCCTCCTTCGGCTGGGACGCGGCGGCAATCCGCATCTTCACCTACGCCGTGCTCCGCGATAAAACCACCGGCAAGACGTTCGTGCATGTCAATTCCCACTTCGATCATATCGGCGTTGCGGCGCGACGGAACGAGGCAACGCAGGTCAGCAATTATATTCGGGAGCATTTTGCCGATCTGCCGGTAATCTTCACCGCGGATATGAATGCGAGGGAGGACAGCGAGCCGTATGCGATCATGACGGCGCTGCTGCACAACGCAAAATATACCGCCCGGGATTCGGTTTTCTATGCAACCTTCCACGGCGCGGACCCGAAGAATCACCAACAAAGCTATATCGACCACATTTTGCATAACGACAAGGTATCGGTCGCCGTATTCCGGGTCGTCACCACCGGCATCGACGGCAGATACGTTTCTGACCACTTCCCGCTGTACGCGGATATATACCTCGACGCATGACGCATGTAGCCTTTCGTTGCCGCTGCGCGCGTCTGCATAAGGAGACGCCATGATTTTCGGAAAACATATCAACAGATATTACATAAAATATGCCGTTTGGCTGCTGCTGGGGATCGCGGCGCTGGTGACGGTGGATATTTTGCAATTGCAGATCCCAAATTTGTACCAAATGGTCATTAACGGCATGAATCGCGGCACGGTCACGGTGGACGGCGCGCAGATCGCTTTTGACATGAACTTTCTGTTGGATCGTATCTGTATGCCGATGGTGGGCATTATTTTGTCAATCGTGTTCGGCCGTTTTTTGTGGCGCGTGACCTTTTTCAACGCCGCGATCCGTGTGGAAACCGATCTGCGCAACCGCATGTTTGACAACGCGCGGCATCTGAGCCGGGAATACTATCAGGTCAACAAGGTGGGCAACCTGATGAGTCTGTTCACCAACGATCTCGACACCGTGCAGGAATGCTTCGGCTGGGGCGTTTTGATGTTTTTTGACGCGCTGCTGCTGGGCGTGCTGGCGGTGATAAAAATGATCCGCATGCATTGGGTGCTGGCGCTGCTGTCCATGATCCCCATGGCGTTTTT
Source organism: Clostridia bacterium (assembly GCA_017480115.1). Classification (GTDB taxonomy): domain Bacteria; phylum Bacillota; class Clostridia; order Oscillospirales; family Acutalibacteraceae; genus RGIG2774. The sequence goes on along the minus strand of JAFVBH010000042.1, from coordinate 3,368 downwards.
GCTTGCCGCCGCCACGGTGGTGGGCAAATACATGATGAAAAAATGGGATATTCGGCAGGCGGCGTTCTCAAAGCTGTCGGACTTTGCGCAGGAAAGCTTCTCCGGCATCGCTGTCATCAAGGCTTTTGTCAAAGATGCAAAGGAACTGATGGCGTTTAAAAAGCTGAATATTGAGAATGAAAAAGCAAATATCGACCACACGCAAGCGTCCGTGCTGCTGCGCATTTTGGTAACACTGTTCGTAGAAAGCGTCACAGGCATCATACTGGGTTACGGCGGTTATCTTGTCTATAAAGGGGAATTTAATGCCGGACAGTTGGTGGAATTCATCGGTTACTTTACCGCTGTGATCTGGCCGATCATGGCGATCTCGGAGCTGATCGACATGACCTCCCGGGGCAAAGCGTCGCTGAACCGCATCAGCGAGCTGCTGGACGCTGAGCAGACGGTCAAAGACAAGCCCGACGCTGCGGAACTGACAAATATCCGCGGGGACATCGCGTTCCGCGACCTGACGTTCCGTTATCCCGACGGCGAGTACGACGCGCTGGCGCATGTTTCCTTTACGATTCGCGCGGGGGAAAACGTAGGATTGGTGGGCAAGACCGGTGCGGGAAAAACCACGCTGGTGGATCTGCTCCTGCGCACCTACAACGTACCCGACGGCACGGTCTTTATTGACGGTCACGACGTGAACGACGTGACAATCCGCTCCGTTCGCGCGGGCTGCGCTTATGTACCGCAGGATAACTTCCTGTTTTCAGATACGATTGCCCGCAACATTGCGTTCGGTGTGGATACCGATGATCCTGCCGCCGTGACCGAAGCGGCAGCGCTGGCGGACGTACATGATAATATTAAAGAATTTCAGCAGGGTTATGATACCGTGCTGGGCGAGCGGGGCGTGACCGTCTCCGGCGGGCAAAAACAGCGCATCTCCATTGCCCGTGCGCTGATGAAAGACGCGCCCATTCTGATTTTGGACGATTCAGTTTCCGCTGTGGACACGAAAACCGAAAAGGCCATTCTGGAGAATCTGCGCGCCACACGTGCGGGAAAAACGACGATCCTGATCGCCCATCGTATCACAACAGTGGAAAACATGGATAAGATTCTGTTCCTTGACGACGGTAACCTGACCGCCGTGGGCAAGCATGAAGATCTTTATGCGGCCTGCCCCGCTTACCGGAAGATGGTCGATCTGCAAAAGCTGGAGGAGGAAGGGGGCGACCGCAGTGACTGAGTATCTTCCCCTGCTGATCGTGGGGGCGATCATCGGTGTATTTTCGGCGATCTTTTTGGTCGCCTATGGGATCGCAAAACGACAAAAGGACGCATCGGACGATGCGCGCAACATGCCCGATCGGGAGATCATTCGGCGGCTGATGCAGTACGCCAAGCCCTACCGCAAACGCTTTGCCGGCATCTTCTTTTTGATGCTGGTTTCCATCGTCTACGATCTGGTCTCGCCACTGCTGGTGGGCCATATCGAGGAAACGGTTAAGGACAGCTTTGCGCTTTCCTATCTGTTTTCCATGGTCGCCGTGTACGCGGGCATTCTCATCGTCAGCATGGTCTGCACCTATTTGCAGGCGATGCTCCTGCAAAAGACCGGGCAGAAAATTCTGTCCGCGATCCGGCAGGACGTATTTACGCATATCGAAAGCCTGTCCCACGAACAGCTCAACCAAATTCCCGTGGGCAAGCTGGTGACACGCGTCAGCAACGACCCCAACGCGATCTCCTATATGTTTACCAACATTCTGGTGACGCTGGTGAAAAATGTACTGCTCATTTTCGGCGTGCTGGGCGCGATGCTGCTGTTAAACTATGCGCTGACGCTGATGGTGCTGTGTTTCGTGCCCTTCGTGGTGTTGTTTACGGTGATCTTCCGCAAGTTTTCCCGTAAGGCGCACCGCGGCGTCAACGACGCGACGACGGATATTAACACCTACCTTTCAGAGAATCTTTCCGGCATTAAGATCACGCAGATTTTCAACCGCGAGGATCGGAAGCTGGAGGAATTCCTCGCCAAAAGCGACACGCTGAAAAAAGCGAAGCAGGCGCGCATGTTGGTATTCGGCATCTTCCGCCCCATGGTTTACATGCTGTATATTTCCTCCGTCATGTGCCTGTTCTATGTGGGCAGCAAGGGGTATATCGGCGGCCTTAACTTTTTCGGACAGACGCTGACCTCCGGCGTGATCGTCACGTTTTACATGTATATTTCCAAGTTTTTTGAGCCGATACAGGCGCTGGCGGAACAGTTTGACATGCTGCAGCGATCTTTTGCCGCGGCGGAAAAGATTTTCACCGTCATGGACATTGTGCCCGAGATCACCGACGCTGCGGACGCTGTCGAGCTTGATGGGATCCGGGGCGAAATCGAATTCCGTGACGTTTGGTTTGCCTATAAGCCCGGGGAATGGGTGCTGAAGGGCGTTTCTTTCCATGTGCTGCCCCGGCAAACCGTCGCCTTTGTCGGGGCGACCGGTTCCGGCAAAACGACGATCCTGTCGCTGATCTGCCGGAATTACAATATTCAAAAAGGACAAATCCTCATCGACGGCACCGACATTCAAAAAATCAAAATCTCGTCGCTGCGGCGGCATTTCGGGCAGATGCTGCAGGACGTATTTCTGTTTTCCGGCGATATTCGCGGGAATATCCTGCTGCGGGAGGAAGGCGTTCCCGACGAGGAGGTCATGGCGGCGTGCCGCTATGTCAATGCGGATTCCTTTATTCATAAACTGGAACGGGGATTAGACGAACCGGTACGGGAGCGGGGCAACAATTTCTCCGCCGGACAGCGGCAGCTGCTGAGCTTTGCCCGCACGATCATTCATAAACCCTCTGTGATTATTTTGGACGAGGCGACCGCCAATATTGACACCGAAACCGAGCTGCTGATTCAGGATTCGTTGGAAAAGATCAAAAATATCGGCACAATGCTGATCGTCGCCCACCGACTGTCCACGATTCAGCATGCGGATAATATTATCGTGCTGCAGGACGGCGTGATCACCGAACAAGGCGACCACCAAACCCTGCTGCACCAAAAGGGACAATATTACCGGCTGTATACGCTGCAATTTAACAAGCAGCAGCTGATGGGTAAATTCTGATTTATCGCAAAGCGATAAATCAGAATTTAGGGAAAAGGTAGGAGGGAAGAGGTAGGAGGTTCGGAAATCGCTGCGCGATTTGGATTATAGAATAAATGACCGGCAACAGGTAGCACGGCGCACTGCGCCGTTTAAATTTCGCAACGACAGAATAACTTTTTTGAGAGAATATTATTTCCCTCGTTGCGGAATTTTTATAATGAGGCGCGACAGCGCCCACCATACAGAAAGATAGGAAGATCA
>JAFVBH010000041.1 GCA_017480115.1 Clostridia bacterium | reverse complement strand
GAGAAAGGCAGAAAGAAGTCGTGTTTTTGTTCCGAAGCTGTACGATGGTACCGCGAGAGGGCAAAAACACGACTAATTTGCAATTATAATCAACAATCCTTATAAAATTATTGAATTTCTTTCTTTATTTTCTTCGCTTTGCTCGTCGTTCTCTTTCAGTATTTTTTATTGCAAATGGTCTTTCGACTTTATCGACAGTCTGACAGTCCGGTGGACTGTTTCGCATCGCGAAGAGAGTCTCCCTTCTGCGCCGAAAAGACACCCTTATGGGCGTCTTTTCGGCGCACGCGAGACGGAGTTGTGACGCGCTGCTGCGATCCACCCGCAAGCGAAGATGGATCGCATGATTTTACGCGCCGATAATTTTAATATTATCCGACTTAATATCCGTATTGTCCAGCACGATGTCGGAAATTTGCAGGACGGTGGTATTATCGATCAAGGCTTTGGGGACGACGACCTGAATCGCGTCGCCGTTGATCACCGCAACGCAATCTGCGCCCAGTTTGGCGGAGACCAACGCTTCAATGTCCGATTCCAGCTTGATATTTTCCGTAATTTTGCCGAGACTGACGTCCGCCTCGCTGATCGTCCCCGCGTCAATGGCATCAATGTTCGCCATCACGTCCTTGACGTTCTGCAAGGCGGCGTCACGGGCGGTATCCCGCTGCAGGCGCACCGAGGAAAAGTACTCCGCCGTATCCGCGCCCACTGCGGGGGAACCCACGCTTTGCGCGCTGCCGTCCCGCTCGTCGGTCTGAGTGACCGATTCCCTGCCGGACACCGGCGTGGTTTTGGGCTTGGAATAGTACCAGTTTGCAAATACCGCCGCAGCAAGGGCGACGATCAGCGCCGACAACACCAGTTGTCTTTTTTTCATCAGCTTATTCATTTTCTGCCTCCGTTTGTTTGATTCATTTCGGCTACATATATTTTATCCCGGCTGATGCCGAGTGCCGCCCGTACAATTTCCGTGATCTCCCGTTTGACAGTGCTGCTGCCGCCGCCTTCGCAGACCACGGCGACGCCGCGTATCTGCGGTTCGGCGGTTTTCAGCTTCAATCCGCCGGAATCAATGAGTACGTATTTTCTCTCCTCTGTGTATTCAGTGGTTCGTTCGCCTGTTTCGGAGCGGACCTCCGCGTCCTCGGCATAGAATTCCTCCCCCGCCGAATCCAGCGTCACCATCACTACGGTTTTCCCCGCGCCGTCCACAGCAGAAATCAGAGAGACCAATTTCTTTTCCAGCCGGTCTGCCGCCGCGCTCGCTGTATCGGCAGCTACCGTGCCGGTCTGCTTTTTCTCCGCTGTTGTCCCGATCATTTCCGACAGGAACAACAGCAAGATCCCCAGTATCCCGATTCCTACGGCGATCAGCTTTCGCTTCTGTTTGACAAACTGCAACATACCGTCCTTTGTCATGGTTTCACTGTCCTTTTTCGGGCAGAATTTCAATCTCCATGCCCGTTTGTTCTTCAAGATACGCCTTGATGGCGGCGCCCTGCGCGTCCGGCGCTTCGATCTGCGCCCCGTTTATATTTATGACGCCGTTGTCCGCGATATTACAATCTACGGAAATATCTCCGACGGGATAGCCCCCCGCCTCCAAAAGCCCGCGCAGCGACGATTCCGCAGCCGTCTGCGCGGCAGCCAGCGCGGCGTCGGACACGTTGTCGTATTGCGTAAAGGAAAAACTTTCCGCCCGCGGCGCAAAATCCTTATTTTTCACCAGTTTTGCAAGCGGGGTAAACATGACGAGGATCATAAAAACGCCCAGCAGCGTTGACGCGGTTTTCTTTACGTTGCCTTTCGGCAGCAAAAAGCTCAGCAGCGCGCACCCCATGGCGGCGTAGCACATATCCAGCGCCCATGATTTGATATAGTCCATTGAGATACCTCCGAGGCAACTTCAGATTTATCGCTTTGCGGTAAATCTGAAGTTCTGAATGCGGAATGTGGAGGGCGGAATGCGGAATGTCGGAACCGCTTCGCGGTTGGATTTTAGAATCAACTGGCGACAATGTCCCTAACCACCTCGCGGTGCGCCGTGCTACCCGTTGCCGTCAATTCGTCTATAAATCCAAGCTGCGCAGCAGCTTCCGAACCTCCTACCTCTTCCCTCCTACCTTCTACCTGACTTCTGATCGGCGACGCCGATCAGAAGTTACCCCCCAAACCCCACCAGCATGCCGAGGGCGCTGATAAATACAAAGCCGTCGAACAGCAGCAGGATATTCAGCATGACGATCACATTGGAAACGCCGGACAGGTAAAATGCGACCTGCGGCTGATCCACAAAGGTTGCAGCAAAGGAACAGACCGCCAGCACCGCCCATTCGGTCAAGACCCGTATCACAGTGGGTAATATAATCAGCGCGATCGCCGCGATCCCCAATACGCCGACGGTATCGTTTACCGCGTCCAGCGCGGCGGTCACCGTGGACAGCCCTTCGCTCATCGCGCTGCCCACCACCGGCACCAGCCCGCCGATCAGGAATTTCGCGCCTTTAAACAAGAGAGAATCTCCCGCCTTTGCCGCCGTTCCCCGCAGCGCAAGCACACCCGTAAAAATTGCGGATACGCCGCCTAAAACAACGGTAAACAGCCGCCGGAAGAACAGCGCGGCGTTTTGCAGATTAAATACCGGATTCACCGCCGCAACGATACAAACCGCAGCGTACGCGCCGGTCACGGGGACGAACAGACGATCGACAAGGCTGCTGACCAGCTCGGCGGCGCCCAGCGATGCGGCAGACAGCGCAGCGGACGCCATAGGCGCGCCGGAGGCCGCCATCAGCCCGCCCATAACGGGAATCAGCAGTTTGGTAAGCATCGACACGGTCTCCAATGCGCTCAGCACGCCGGTAATACACCGCGATACCGGCGTAATGACGGAAAACGCGATAAACAGCATAAAGATCATACCGCCGGGCTTGTTTTTCGCCCCCAAGGCGGGCGACGCGGCGTCGGCGACGGCAAACAGCATGACCGCCCCCAAAAGCAGCGCGCAATGTTTCATCGGCGCGGACAACCCATCCCGGAACACGGAAAGCATCGTGTCAATCACACCTGCGGGAGAAACGCGCAGAATCGATTCCGGGTCGGCAATATCTACGCCCAACGCCGCCATCAGCGATAAGGTCTCCTCGTCCAGCTGTGAAAATATCCGCGCAGCGTCGCTGTCGTCGTAAAGCGATTGCAGCTGCGTGTCGGCGGCGCCGCCGTGCAGCGCAAACAATGGCAAAAGACAAGCGATCAGCAAAAACGCGCATAAAACTTTTTTCATTCCCGATCACCCCGTAAATACGGCGACAGTCTCGAAGATCGCCTTGATGACCGGCACCGCGCAGACGATCATCAGAATTTTACCCGCAAATTCCACCTGCGACGCCAATGCGGATTCCCCGCTGTCGCGGCAGGTATCCGCGGAAAACTGCGTCAGCAGCGCAATGCCCGTGATTTTCAGCAGCGACGAAAAATACGCCCGATCCGTGCCTGCGCTGTCGAAAAAGCTTTGGGCAAAATTCATCAGTGAAATAATATCCGGCAGTACGTAAAGCAGCACCGCCGCCGCGGCAAAGGTCTCCGCAAGGGCGGAATACTCCGGCGAATACCGTTTCAGCAGCACGAAAACGACCGCCGCCGCAAGGGCGAAAACGACTGTTTTTATCATTTTAAATATCAAAAATCGACTTTATATACCGGAACAGCGCACTGATATGGGGCAGCAGCATCATCAGCACGATGATCAGCCCCGCAATGGTGATGACCATGGTGTATTCCTCCCTGCCCGAGCGGGTCAGGATCTGATTGATGACCGCCACAATAATGCCGATCGCGGCAATTTTAAAAATAATATCAATATCCATAATTATTATACGAAAATCAAAATGACCGCTGCACCGACAAATACGGGCAAAACGGCGCCCAGCCGCGCAAAGCGCTCCTTTTCCGCCGCTGCGGCGGCGCGATGCTCCCGCAGGCGGGACAGGGTCTCCTCGCAAAGGGCGCGCTGACCGTCCACATCAGACTTCCCCAGCCCGCAGCCGAAGCGCAGCAGCACCCGGTTATCCGCTTTCTTCAAAAGATTCCCGCCGTCGGCAAAGGCGCGGCTCCAAACGTCATAAAAATTCGCGCCGTTCACGTTCCGCAACAGAGGACTTTCCGCCCGCAGCACAGCCAGCAGATCGTCCAACGGTTCAAGAAAATATGTGATCCTTGTCTCGATCAGCCCCACCAGCGCGATTGCGTGATCCAGCGCCGCCGTCCGTCTCGACAAGCGCAAGTTGACCCCGACGCCCGCGCACACCGCGGAGATCATGATCATCACCGACGCCGCAAATTTCATCGTAAAGCTCCTTTCCCGCGGATATTTCCGCCTTTGCGCCGATCTCCGGCAAAAAAACAAAGCAGTCGAACGCGCGGCTCTCAACCAGCGCGCGGCTGAGAGGACGCCGCAGCAGTTCCTCTCTGCTGCCGCAGTGGATACTGACGATAAAGCGTACCCCGCAGCCCACCGATTTTAAGATCGCGTCGCATTCCGCCTGCGTGCCCAGCTCGTCGCAGATAATGACCTCCGGCGAAAACGCGCGGACGGCATATTCGATCCCCTCTTTTTTCGGATAGCCGCAGAACGCGTCAAGATTCACGCCCTCGGCGCTCGACAGCTCCCGCCGTTCGTCCGCCAGCACCGTGCGGTAAAAGCGCGGATAGGACGAGAGCAGCCGCGCCATGTCCTTGAGGATCGTGGTCTTGCCGCACAGGGGCGGCCCGTAGATCACGGTATTCTGAAGCCCCTCGGTAAAAATCGTTTTTACAAGCGGTTCCGCCGCGCCGCGGATATTGCGGGCAATGCGGATATTCACGGAAATAATATCCCGCACGCTTTTGATCTTGCCGCCGTCCGTTGCCGCCGTACCCGCTACGCCCGCGCGCAGTCCGTCGCCAAAGGTAATATACCCGGCGTTGATCTCATCCCCGTGGGCGTACAGCGCGTTTTCCGATAACGCGGCGACGACAGCGGCGATCTCCGCTTTGTCCGGCGACGGCGTGTTGTCGGGAAACAGGCGGGAATACTGCCCGCCTGCAGTCGGGAAACAACAGCCGTAGCTGCCGCACAGCATCAGCGGTCGACCGGCGCGCAGCCGAATCTCCAAGGTGTTTTTCAAAATCTCCTCCGGCAGCTGTTCGATAACCCCGCGCAGACGCGGCGGCAGACACGCCAGCGCCGAAACAAAATTTTTATTCCTGTCCGTTTTTATCAATCCTTTCCTGTTCCTTGTCCTGATATTTAATCATATTGCCGACCGGACAGGTTTAGAACAAAAAAGAGGGCGGCATTTTAACAAAAAAAGCTTCGTAAAACAAACGTCCTACGAAACCTTTTTTTATATATATAATGTATATCGGATCTTAAATTTTATAAATCAGCGCCATCAGGGAAAGGTCGGCGGTATCGGACAAATTTTGGATGCCGTGGAAATGTCCGTTTTCGATCAGGCAGACGTCTCCGGGGCGCACAACGGTCTGCGAGCCGTCGTTATCCGTAAACAGTCCCTCGCCCTCGAGGATATAATACGGCTCTGTCTCGCCGACGTGCTGATGATACCCGATGGACGCGCCGGGCTTTAAGACGATTTTTGCGAACATGCGCATATTATCGTCGCACTGCTCCTTCGGCACCACGTGATAGAACTCCGCCTTGCCGACGCCGTCCCGTACGTTTTCCCTGTGGATCAATACTGCTTTTGTAACCATAATAAAAACCTCCCGGTAAAAAATTATTTCTTTGTAACCAATAAACAATTAAATTCCTTGCGAATAAGCATCGCGTTGGGGCGAAACAGATCCGCCGGATTGCTGCGCAGGATAAATTCTTCGCCCTGCTTTGTATACACGATACTGGAACCGCCGCCGTCCAGATTGATCGCCCGATCCGCGCCCAGACGGATCATCATTTCCGCCAGATCCACAAGCGTCGCGCCGTTGGAATACGCGGGGATTCTGCCGTCTATCTCCAACAGCAGGATCGTGCCGTCCTTGGCGATCCCCGCCGCGGTGCGCGGGTGCCGAACATACGCAAACGGCTCCAGCGGTCCCCATTCAAAGATTTTTCCGTCCTTGACGATCATCTGCAAGCCTGCCGCCGCCTGATCGAGTTCGGCAAGAATGCCGGGCGATTCCGGGAGCGAGGTTATTACGGGCGCGCCGTCCTTTTTAATCCCGATAAAGGGACGGGGCGAATCCCCGTTGGCGATCACGCGGCCGTTTTTCACGCACAGCCCCGCCGGGTGGAAATCCCCCCAAATATCAAAGAAATCCGCATTCACCGCCGCCACTGCGTCTACGCCGTCCCGCACCGCCGCGTCGATCATTGCCGGCACCTTGGCGCGCACGCGCTTATTTTTATAGCCATTGTCCGGCGTTCCGACGTACAAGCTCGCCTTGCGGCTGTCGATCCGCAGCGCGATTACATGGACGGGCGCGCCGTTTTTATCCGTACAAAGCGCGTGGATAAACGTCACGCCGTCGGCGATCTCCTCCCGCGCCGTCGTCTGCGGCGTAATGCGGGAATTATATTCGTCTGATAACATCGCAGGGTCCGCAAATTCCGGCTTGCCGAAAGGGAATGAAATTTGCTTCGGGTGTTTTCCCCCTTTGCGCCTTGTATAAGAAAAAGTCAAAACGGTCTGCGCCTGCGGCGCGCTGTCCGTCAGATAAAACACATGGGTCTTTTTATCGTACGGCTCGTCTGAATTAAAACTGTCCGTATACGTCGTTCCCCCGACGGTCAGACGGGCGTTATGCACGCTTTTCGCCGTGCGCGCCACGGCCTTGATCGTTCCGTCGTCGGTTTTGATATATCGGATCCCCGAAAAAAGCTTTGCCTGTTTCATCGCATCACCCTGTTGTTATTTATATCATATACGGCGCATCGTGTCAATCGGCAGCCCTCGCAAATATTTTCAGAAAAATCAGCTTGTAAAAGCGGAAAAAATGTGGTATTTTAAAGAAAAAAGCAAAGAAGGATCGCATATGGAGAAAACATACACCGGCTGGCAGGATTTCGGATTTACCAGCAAACAGACCGAGCATACCAAACCCACAAAGCTGCTGGACGCCGACGGCACCCTGCTTGTCAAAGGCTGGGCGCGGCACAACGTGTTTGACTATGACCGTCACACCGTCAAAAAAGTCATGCGCCGCAAGGAATGGGATTTTTATCAGCTCTCCAACGGCAAATACATGGTGCAGATCAGCTTTGCGAATATCTCGCTGGGCGGCTATGCGTCGGCGGTGCTGGTGGATTTGCAGAACGGGAAAACCATCGCTTCGCAGATGGGGGTATTTCTCGGCGGCAAAGACAAATACGTGCTGCCGCCCAAAGGCGATGTGCCGAACGTGGTAAAGATGACCGTCGGCGGCGCGGCGCTGGAGTTCAACACAAAAGAAACCTCCCGCACGCTGTATTTCAAAAAAGGCGATATAGAGTGCGATTTTACCATGGATATTCTTCCCGACCATGAAAATATCACCACGGTACTCCCCTTCAAAGGCTTTCCGGATCGGTATTTCATGACGACAAAGCAGAACTGCATGCCCTGCGCGGGGACATTCAAAAACGGCGACACGGTCTATGAATTTTCCAAGGACGATACCTTCTGCGTGCTGGACTGGGGACGCGTCAACACGCCCTATAAGCTGGTGTGGTACTGGGGCAACGGCTCCACGTATGTGACGGATGAAAACGGGCAAAAACATCTCTTCGGCTTTGAGATCACATGGGGTATCGGCGACGAGAGCAACGCCACCGAGACCTGTATTTTCTACGACGGCAAGGCGCATAAATTCGGCGCAGTGGACGTGGAGGTGTTCCCAAAGCCCGACAGATACATGCAGCCGTGGCATTTTATATCAGAGGACGGCAGATTCGATATGACCATGCAGCCGTTCTACGACCATCACGGCGACACCAACGCGCTGGTCATGCGCATGCATTCCCATCAGGTACACGGCCTGTGGAGCGGCAAGGTCACGCTGGACGACGGCACGGTGTTGGAAATCAAGGACATGTACGCTTTTTGCGAATACGTGGAAAACCGCTGGTGAACTGCAAAAAACGGGAAGCAGATCCCCTCTGTTTCCCGTTTGATAATTAAAAAAATCGGTATGCCTGACGCAAAATAAAAGATTTTTTCAAAAATCTATTGACATTTACGGCTAAAGCATATATAATAATAGAGCTTTCAGACAAGAGAGCGAATATCGCGGAGTGGAGCAGTTGGTAGCTCGTCGGGCTCATAACCCGGAGGTCGTGTGGTTCAAGTCCCACCTCCGCAACCAGTACAATCCCGAAAATGGCGCAACACCGCCACTTTCGGGACTTTTCTTTTTGTCTGGATTTTTGATTTTGTCACAAAATCCCTGCGCTGACCCATGTTTGACCCATACGGGAAATTAAACCCTAAGTTTTCCTAAGATTAACCTAATTAGCTTCCAGAATGTTCTAATAAAATCTGATATTTATTTTCAACATAATCCTTACTATTTTTTATTATATCATAATTCGTTTCAAAGTCATTAAGTAATACTTGAAGCATTGTCATCGGATTAATTTCCTGCCCTAAGATTTCTTTCTTAAGCGTTGAAAGAAGCAAGCATACAACGTATACAATCACGAATTTATCAGTATCAATATATTTGTCACTATCAAACGATAATTGACTAAACACAGCCAAAACCTTTCCTGTTTCCGTGCCGCCATATTTCATTGTATCAATCTTTAGTTTCATTGCATTCTCAACTTGTAAGAAACTATCAATTCGCTTTTGATATTTCTTTTTTACATCTTCATGCGCATTCTTATTATTTGCAATTAAAGTGTCCTGCAAAAAATTAAACCATTTATCAAAAATCCCTTTAATTTCTTTTTCATAGTTTCCTTTATAAAACTCTAATTCTTTTAATTTATACGCGAATTCACGATTTCTTCGTTCCTCCGCTTGATCCATTTTGTGGATTACTCCATCTGCAAATTTTTCTATTGCAGATGAAATAAATTCCTCTCCTGGAAATCCCATTTTGTTTCACTCGCCTTCTATAAAGTTTTAAATTTAATAAAATTGTACACACACAAATTATATCATACATCAATTCGGAATCATTGTAAAGTCTTATATGTTTCCTTTCAGAAAATTTCCCACCTTTTCCGCTGCGTCCTGCTGCATACTTGTCGTGACATGCGCATAGGTGTCAAGGGTGAAGCCTGCGGAAAAATGCCCGAGGATATTTGACAGTGTTTTTACGTCCACACCGTTTTATAAAGCCATCGTCGCGAATGTATGCCCTTACGGTATAATAACGACAAACCGGAAGAATCCCGTATTTGCAAGGGTTTTCAAAGGTTTCAGCCTGATTTTTGATCCTTTTCCAACCCAAAAATCAAGCCGCGAAAATCGTCGAACCGTAGGGGGTGTTTCATTAACGACAAATAATTTTATAGCGGCTGGGAGCATCGTCCCGGCAACCTACGGGCGTTTCAATCTGCTGACAAGCTGTTTTGAAGCGCCCTTTTTTCATGTCCAAATACAAGAACACGGGAGGAAACCTATATGCCAGCAGAAACCTCACCGCCCAAGCGTGGGCGAAAACCGAAGCAAACAGCACCACTCCAGCCGGTGCAAACCACCGAGCAGATCGTCCGTATTTCGCTATCCGAGCTGCATCCCTTCCCGGACCATCCATACGGCATCCGGGAGGACCAGGCCATGCAGGACACGGTGGACAGCGTGAAGCAGAACGGCGTGGTGGTCCCGGCCATCGTCCGCCCCCGCGCCGAGGGTGGCTATGAGATCGTGGCCGGACACCGGCGCAAGTTGGCCTCCGAACAGGCAGGTTTTACGGATATGCCCTGCATCGTCCGCAACCTCACCGATGACGAGGCCATCATCCAGCTTGTGGATTCAAACGCCCAGCGGGAGGACGTGCTGCCGAGTGAACGGGCCAAAGCCTACAAGATGCGCCTGGAAGCCATAAAGCGGACGGCGGGAAGGCCGCGCAAAGACCTTTCAGAAAATGCGCCGAATAATTCGGCTAGTTTGTCTTCTATCTTTGTAAACATTTTTGAAAGAGCATCGTTCAAATACCATTGTTTTTCATATTGGACAATTGAAAAATCAATACTCGAAAGATTCTTTCCGGTAGCATAATCAGTTATTCCTGATCGTATTTCATACGTATCAATTCCGATTTCGTTAAATTCTTTTTCTATGTCTTTTGTATCAACTTTTCTGTCAAAAAAAATTTGCAACGCACAATATATTAATGGTCGATTGTCTTTTTTCTGTATTATTTTTTTATGAATCTTATTTAGGATAAACATTTATTAACTCCTTTAAAAACAGTCCCGTATCGATCCAACGCGTCTGCAATTTGTTGCCAAGCCAAATTCTAGAGTTATTTGCAGTATCCTTAAAAAGATCCCACCGCGAAATAGGATTTACCTGCATATCTTTCTTTAATTGGTGAACATCTACATTTTTTAAGGCATTTTCATTTACTTTAACAGGAGATTTGGGGCGACAATCATTATGGACAAGAATACCCGTTTCAGCAACAAAGTAGGTATGGAAATCCGCAACTTCAAAGTTATATACCTTTATTGAATTTTCAAGGATCTCATGCTGGATTTTTTCAACGGTCACATATTCGCCGTTAACGGTAACAAGAATGTCTCCCGCGCGCAGCTCGCACGCCGCAGTCCAGCCCTTTTTCGGGGAATAAAACGGGTGCTCGTTGGTGCAGATGATTTCTTCGCCGTCAACCGTCACATGAACAAGTTCGGAAGATTCTCTGACAAAGGTTTGCAAAACCTCTTTCAACGCGGTTTCGCCGGTATCGGGATCGGTCGCGTATACCAAGTCTCCGACTTTGACGTCCTCAATGGCAACTGTTCCTGTCACGGTCAAAACGACCGTCCCCGCGACAAAACACGCGGAGTTACTGGCGGCGCCTGCCGTACATACAATCGTGCCGATTTCGGCGGTTACTGCAAACGCCTGTTTTTGTACCTCATAATACTTTGTATCGCCGCCATATACGCCGTCACGCATATAGTTGTAGTCGCTGACGCTTTCTATGATCTCCGCCGTGCCGTTCAGTACCGTAATACCGCCTGCGGCAAAGGTAACGGTCGCTGCCACCAACAGCGGCAAGCAAGCGCCTCCCGACGCAATCGTTGCAGCGGCGAGACATGCCGTTACGCCGATGCTCAAAAGAGATGCGCCGTTGCACAGCGTATTCCAGCTAAGCGTACCGTCGGGATCGCTCTGCATGACCGGATTGTTGAAGCAATAAGTAAAGAGATTGTATTCCCCTATCGCTTGATGTGCACCCAAATAGGCTATATTGTCCGCATTAATAAACCTGCAAGTTTCGGGATCATAGTATCTGGATTGTAGGTAGTACAGGCTTGTTTCGGTGTCGTAGACATACCCGCGGTAGCGGATGGAGTTTTGCTGCCCAATGTCATTGGAGTCTGTAACGTCCTGACCAAGCATGTCTGTAATTTCGATCAGCTTGCCCCAGCTGTCATAGGTGTACTTCGCTAACAGGCTGCCGCCCTCATACAGCGCAATGACGTCGCCAAAGGAATTGCAAAGCACGTCAAAGGTCTCCGCAGATGCGCCGGGTCTGAGCCGTTTGATCTGCGCGAGTTTCCCCAGCGCATCATACATGTAAAACAGCTTGTAGCTGGGGCAGTCCTCG
>JAFVBH010000040.1 GCA_017480115.1 Clostridia bacterium | reverse complement strand
GGTGCGGAATATCGCACGACGCGACAGGGCGGCATCATCCTTAATGATGATAACGATGTCAACCGCCGCATGGTCGAGCATTGCTACCGAACCCGAAAAACAATGGTAAACCCCATTGTCGATTGGACGGACGATGATGTCTGGGATTTCCTCCGGCACTACGGTTGTCAAAGCAATCCGTTATATGACTGTGGCTTTAAACGAATCGGCTGTATCGGATGTCCGATGGCATCCCGCTCATTACGGGCACTGGCATTTGAGCGATATCCGTCATATAAGACCGCATACATCCATGCCTTTGATCGAATGATCGAAAAACGCCTCGCAGATAACAAGCCAACAACAAGGTGGCAATCCGGCGAGGATGTATTTGTGTGGTGGCTCAGCGAGTAATTCAGAGCAGGAGTAATATATATATGAATACGAAAACACTCACCCTCGGCAGCCTGTTTGACGGTTCCGGTGGATTTCCTTTGGGCGGATTGCTTGCCGGAGTCACTCCCGTCTGGGCATCGGAGATTGAACCTTTTCCCATTCGAGTAACCTCCAGGCGTCTGCCTTTCATGAAACACTACGGCGATATTTCCAGAATGGACGGCGGAAAGATTGAGCCGGTTGACATTATTACCTTCGGTTCTCCATGTACCGATATGTCGGTTGCGGGAAAACGCGCCGGGTTGGACGGACAGCAATCCGTTCTTTTTTATCAAGCCGTCCGCATTATCAAAGAAATGAGGAAAGCCACAAATGGAGTATATCCAAGATTCATTGTTTGGGAAAACGTCCCCGGCGCATTCTCCTCAAATCGAGGCGAAGACTTCAAAGCGGTCCTCGAAGCGATCATCGGGATCGTCGAGCCGGACGCCCCCGCGCTGCCTGCGCCTGAAAAAGGAAAATGGCCCTACGCAGATTGCTGCGTGGGAAACGGATGGAGCCTTGCTTACCGAACTCTTGACGCACAATATTGGGGAGTCCCCCAACGACGTCGTCGAATCTACCTTGTCGCAGATTTTGCAGGTGGGCGTGCCCCGGAAATACTATTTAAGTCAGAAGGCCTGTCAGGGTATTCTACGTCGGGCATCCGCCCGTGGCAAAGAGCTGCCGGATGTGCTGCGTCTTGCGCTGGAACGTCAGGCGGCGGTTATGACGGATACAACGGAAAACTGACCGAAGAAGCCCCGGCAACGTCCGATGTTATGGAATCTGCCGGTTTCTGTACGGAACATTCGGCCAAAAGCAGAAGCATCGGTTATGAAGACGAGCGATCCCCGACATTACGCGCCGGTGTTGTTCCGGCAGCCATCGCTTTGGAGAATCACCCAACCGATGGCAGAATCAAAATCGAAGAAAACGATACCGTGCAGACGCTCACTTCCCGGATGGGGACGGGCGGGATGAATGTCCCGCTTCTTATGAAGATTCGTTCCGGCTGTGAAGGAGGCGGCAAGGGTCCGCTTATCCAGACGGACAAATCCGCTACGCTTTCCTGTAATAACGATCAAACGCTGTTTTCGCCCTGCAATTGGGACGGCGGACAGATCGCCCCGACGCTCACTGCGCACAATGCAGGCGGTAATCAGCGAATGCCCGACAAGGACCATTTCAACTGTGTTGTTCAGCCGTTTGTGAAAGGCACCCGCCCGCATTCCCCGGAGGAAGGGCAGGAATGGAAAGCGTCGGAAACGGCAAACACGCTGAATACATTTGATGTCGGCGAGTCCCGCTGTAACGAGCTTGCCGTCAACGCTTACGGCATCAGCTCAAAAGACAGCAACGCAATGAAATCCGACAATCCCCACGCCGGAATTTATAAAGCGGAAACCGCAAGAACGATTGACCGCAGCGGTGGCAATCCGACCTGTAATCAGGGCGGGATCGCCATTGTGGAAACTGTTGCTCTTGAGGGAAATGGCACAAGACCGTCCCACAAGGGTTCCGGATATGCGGAGGGCGACATCGGTTATACTTTGAACGCAACCGAGGTTCACGGCGTCGCATATGAGGAAAAACCAATCTACGCGATGACAACCGGCACATACGCACAAGTGAGTGAGGACAAAGCCCCCACCTTGCTTTCGAGGGATTACAAGGACGCGACCGTTGTATCCGAGCCGAGTTACGGAATCGGACGGGACGCGTTCAACCAGGGACAGAACGCAAAATATCAGCCGACAATCGAAGAGGAGTTACAACCGACGATTGTTGCAAAAGGACCGGGGGCCGTTGCGGTCGGTTTTTACCCGCAGATGAAAGCTGAAAGCATGACGCCGTTATCGGACAAATCGGTTACGCTTGTAAACGGAACAAATCCGGGGGTTCAAAACGGCGTCGTGGAAAATGCGTACACGGTACGACGTCTGACGCCGACCGAATGCGCACGTTTGCAGGGGTTCCCCGATTGGTGGTGCGAAGGTTTGGAAACGGCAGCCCCTTCTGTTGATGAAATCCGTGAATGGTACGGTGTATTTGAAACCTTCAGAAAGATCACCTCGCCGGACACAAAGCCCCGCGCTCTGAAGCAGATCGCAAAGTGGCTCACTTCGCCTCATTCGGATGCTGCGGAATATAAAATGTGGGGAAATGGTGTTGCGCTTCCGTGCGTCTTTTTTGTGCTTTCCGGTATCGTGTACTGTACACAAAATACGGACGCGTAATTCTACATTTGTCGTGGAAGAATTGACTTGCTATTTTTGGCTTTTAGAGCGAATATGTGACTACCAAAAACAAAGGAGGTCATTCTGAAATGACAAAAACCATTGATTTCAACATTTCCAAACAGGATCGCAAAAAGCTGGTCAATGCGATTGCCGAGTGGATGGGGGAAGATCCCGTTTACTGCGGCGCGCCCACCTTCGCATACACAATCGGTGCGGTGACGGTCGATAAAGATGGGTATGTTACGATCCCGACAATCGAGGAGGAGGAAATCGTTGTTGAAAATCTTCTGGAATTTCTGACTTATAAGGGCTTCGTCGCAGCCATTATTTATGATGAGCCTGATGATGCCGCCCCGGCGGAGGAAGAACAGGCGGAACTTGACTCCACTCAAACTACCGTCCGACTTCCCGCCGATGGTTTTACGGAAACTGCAAAGGAGAATCTCCTCCACATTATTTCAGCAAAAAGCGAACTGATCAAAAAGGCGCTCGGCGTGGCGGACCTTCCCGTTGAATTTACCGAATCCGAAATCGTATTCCCCTGGTTCACCCAGACCGTTGACGCAGATGATTTTGCGGCTTATCGGCATTTCATTTCCGCACTCACGGCTATGGCAGGAAACCTGAAACGGTCAACGGCAAAAGAAAAGGACGCCGAAAATGAAAAATACGCTTTCCGGTGTTTCCTTCTTCGACTCGGTTTTATTGGGGCTGAGTATAAAGGGGAACGGAAAATTCTGCTGCGGAATCTGAGCGGTTCTTCGGCTTTTCGGACACCGAAGGATGCGGAAGACAGGGGGGAATGACAATGGCATATACGTCGATGCTTTTGAAAGACTTCCTTGAATCCCACCCCGATGCGACTTTGGACATGATGACGCCTGGCGGTTATGTCTATCTCACACCTGAACTTGGGCGGGCATTGCTGCGCGGCGAAAACATCCCCGGCCATCTCGGTTCGTCCGATATGCAAATCAATATTACGGCATCCGAGCTGCTTTGGGAACCAATCTTCAAATGCGTTGCAGATGAAGAAAATCCGAATCTGTTTTACATCATCACGGATATGCCTATCCCACATTCGGGCACGGCACGATATCTGATCTCTGAAAACGATCTCGCTATTCTCCGAAAGCGATATACAGCCGGGACAAGAGTTGAACTCGTAAAAATGGATGACCCGTATAATAAAACGCTTGTCCCCGGCTGCCGGGGAACCGTACAGGTGGTGGACGATGCCGGGAGCATTCACGTCGCGTGGGATTGCGGGTCCACCCTTGCGGTTGCCTTTGGGGAAGATGAGTGTAAAATAATTGAGGGAAAAACGGTATGAGTGATATCCTATCCCGCCTCTTTTACGGCGAAATCGATCCATTTGAAACGACAGCGGAACGTTCCCCGGAAGCAGCCGAACTGTATGAAAAGTACAAATCCCAACGGGATGCGTTGGAGGAAAAACTTCCCGCCGATCTAAAAGAGGATTTCGATAAACTGATAACTACACGGATCGACCTGGGCGTCCATCACGCAGAGGAAGCGTTCAAAGAGGGCTTCCGGGTTGCCTGTCAATTGTTCTTTTCAGGAATGCAGGAATAGTGCTGAAATATACACAAAACCGACTCTGAATGTTTGTGTAGTATATGACTCGAATTAACTGGATATATGTGGTTTTTAGAGTTAATATGACACTACAAAAACGAACGGAGGCAAACAAAATGAACGAAAAGACCAGAAAACAAATCGCGGAAATGAAAAAGCAGACCATCGGGGTTGAGGTTGAGATGAACAACATCACAAGATCGAAAGCCGCGAAGCTCGCCGCAGAATACTTCGGCACCGGACGGTATGAGAACACCGACTACCGCAACGGCTACTCAGCCTGGAGCGCATGGGATCAGGACAACCGCGAATGGAAATTCACAAGGGACGTTTCAATTGAGGGGCCTGAAGATGAAAAATGCGAAATGGTCACCCCGATCCTTACCTACGACGATATGGAAAGCCTGCAGGGGCTGATCAGACGGCTGAGAAAAGCCGGAGCAAAAAGTGACCCAACTCGCGGCTGCGGAGTTCACATTCACATCGGCGCGAACGGCCACGATGCAAAGACGCTCAGAAACCTTGCGAACATCATGGCAAGCCACTAAAGCCTTCTTGCAAAAGCCCTGAAAATTGACGCCGAGAGGATCAGTAATTACTGCAAAACGGTTGACCCGAATTTCCTTCATCAGGTCAACAGCAAAAAGCCCAAAACGATGGCGGAACTTGCCGACATTTGGTACGATACGCAGCCTTCCTACAGAGGAAGAACGGCTCATTACCACGGCAGCCGCTATCATATGCTGAACCTGCACGCCACCTTCACAAAGGGCACGATTGAATTCAGGCTTTTCCAATTTGAAGCCCCGGCCGACGGTAGAAAAAACGGACTTCACGCCGGACAGCTTAAGAGTTACATTCAGCTTTGCCTCGCGCTCAGCCAAATGGCAAAAACGGTAAAAACCGCAAGCCCCAAACCGCAGCAAACCGAAAACCCCAAATACGCGATGAGAACCTGGCTCCTCCGCCTCGGATTCATCGGAGAAGAATTTGAAACGGCAAGAACCCTTTTCACGAAACGCCTTGACGGCGACACAGCCTTCCGGCACGGCAGAAACGCAGCTTGAAGGAATTAGCCGCAGGCCCCCTTCCCCCCGCTTCGGCGGGCTTAAGGTGGTAGAAGGCTAAGTGAAAGGAGATTTTTTTATGCCTGAAAAAAGATACTACATCGCCTACGGAAGCAATCTGAACATTGAGCAGATGCGTTTCCGCTGCCCAACCGCAAGAGTGATCGGAACGTCCGAAATCCCCGGTTACCGACTTCTGTTCAAAGGAAGCAAGACGGGTTCCTATCTGACCATTGAAAAGGCAGAGGGGTATGCGGTGCCCGTCGCGGCATGGGAAGTGTCCCCGGAGGATGAACTTCGGCTGGACCGATATGAGGGCTTCCCGTACTTTTACTACAAAGCTGAAATGAAGCTGCCGATCAAAGGCATCCGAAGCGGAAAAATTCGCAACCGCTCAGTTTTTGTTTACATCATGCACGAGGAAAGAAATATCGGTATCCCCTCGCGGTCTTATCTGCGGGGATGCGCAGACGGCTACACGACTTTCGGCTTTGACCACAATCTTTTGATTGAAGCATATAAATACAGTTTGGGGGAACTGAAATGAAAAACATCATAAACTTTCATACAAGAAAATGTCCGTTTTGCGGGCGTACATATGCGGAACATCCGGCGCTTTCCCGCAGGGACAATAAAACGGAAATCTGCCCCGATTGCGGCGTTCGGGAGGCGCTTGCAAGCATTGGAATCAAAAGCGATGAACAGGAACAGATTCTTCAGACGCTCCACCGCTATCAAAATACCGATGATTGAAAGGGGGCGGATTTATGGAAATCAGAAGGGGTGACGTTTATTACGTTACGAGTGTCCGGGATGTGCATGAATATGGAAGTGAACAGCGATCAGGCAGACCTGCAATCATTGTTTCAAATGATAAAAACAACGAGTTTTCCCCGGTCGTTGAGGTTGTATATCTAACCACAAAACCAAAAAACAGACTTCCAACCCATATTGACATTCGTGCGACCGGAAGAACATCTATTGCAATTTGCGAACAGATTACTTCCGTTTCGGTTGAACGGCTCGGTGATTATGTTGGTTCTTTATCCGACCTGGAACTTGAAATGCTTGATGCTGCGCTTGAAATAAGTCTTGATTTGAAAGGCAGCACGGCGCTCAACAAAACCGCTCTGTTTGCGACAGGCACACCGCCCGCGCAGACCACGTCACCCGCAGACGGCGACACAGAAGAACAGACCGTTCTCCGCGCCCAGCGGGATTTATATAAAACCCTGTACGAACAGCTCCTTGAGCGGATTATGAAACGGTGAAACACGGGAACTGCCGGACCTTCGGGCCCCGTTCTCCGTCATAATGTATACAGTTTACACTCCTCATCTTTGTGTATATTATGAAGATATATTACTGGATATATCAGGGCCCCGGAGTTATAATGGAAGTGAACCCCTGAAACTGCCCGAAAAATGCGGGTATAATATTCACAATATACGCGCCTCATCTTTGTGCGTCTTATGAGTCGAATTAACTGGATATATGTAGATTTTAGAGTTAATATGTCGCTGAAATACAAAGGAGGCCAGTACCATGCAGCAAATCGAAAAGCACGAACTCAAGGAGTTCCCCTGCACGCTTTCCCTTCAAAGCCAAGCAGCGATCCGCACTATGAAATGGCACGTAATCAAAATCGGGAAGCAGTATGTTTTCAGTCCAACGAAGGCCATAATGCGGAAGGCTGTGTACGCACCGGACGACCTGAAAAGGAAAATCGATCCAAGAGCTTCGGTATTCGGAAGCATAAAAGAGATGGATTTCTATATACGGGGTATCATTAGGGATTGGTACTTCTGGCGCACGTGGGAATTGTACGAGCCCTACGAGGATCTCCTTCAGGAATTAAAAACGAAGATTTCAGCTGACCACGGATAGAATACCCGTTGCGAAAAAGAAAAATAAACAGCACAGATCCCTTTGGTGATCTTTGTGCATATTATACTTCAATTTTTCTGGACTTTCCCCGTGGAATGATTTAATATGTGCCTACCAATTTGAACGGAGGTCATATCCATGAACAAACAAAATGTAACGCAAATGATGAGAATTCTTATGATTGAGCCGGGCAAAGCCCCATATCCGATGGATGCGCCGGACGACATTCAATTGCGCCTTGATACCATCGGCAGCCCGATTGATGTTCTCAGCCCCACTCCTGAGACACTTATGTTTATCAATGCGGACGGAAAGAAATTGGGGCTGCGACTAAATCGCCGTCTGCCGAATGGGGAACTTATCTACGGCACCGCCTATATAACCGGGGATTTTCATTTGGGCAGGAGTGTTTCTCTATCGGAATCCGAAATTCATGAGCTATCAACGCTTTTTGCTGAAATACCAAACGGAGAAATTGAATAACCGTTATGCGGGCGGTCTTGGCTTTTCAAGATCGCCCAAATATGTACAGTATATTGGCAGCATCTTTGTGTAGTTTATTTCGATAAAATACTGGATATATGTGTCTTTCAGAGTTAATATGACACTACCAAATTGAACGGAGGAACAAAAACGATGTTTACAGAAACCTACGCAAAAGAAAAAGCCGCCGCCCTGGTCAGAGACCACAACGCCTACAGAAAAATGAGACAGGAAGCCGCCTGCCGTGATTACCGCATCGCGCTCGACAACCTGATTCACGTCGCGGGACGGAAAGGATGGATAATAGAATACAGGGTTTCCAAAGCGGGTTACCTGACCCTCCTTTGAGAACCGACAGACGCGAAGCGGACCCCCGGAATGAATCCGGCGGGCTGCTTTCGTATATTCCCCCACGTTGCCCCGTGTCGCGTTTTTCTTCTTTGTTCCGACCCGTTTGCCTACCGCAAAAACGAGCCGAAACAGGCGGCTTTTCGCGCAAATTAAAGGGCTGACGATATGAACAGTTTCCCGCCTCGATGTTTGTGCAATATATGAACAGAAATAACTGGATATATGTGCTTTTCAGAGTTAATATACAGACACAAAAAACAAACGGAGGGCAACACCATGAAAACAATATTTCATTTCAACGGCAAAAAGATCACAACAAAGGCGGCCGCAGAGCTTGCCGGGGAAGAAAAACTGAAGCGCCTGATCGAACAGGCGAAGGATGGCTTCCGGCAGGACCCCTGCGAGGAACAAAGCTGGTTCTTCGGCAGCGGAATTCTGGTAATCAGCTTTTGCTGAACGACCTGTGGAGACGGAGCCGAAAGGCTCTGTTTCTCTCTTCCCGGAAGTTGTAAACTACACAAAATCGGTCATACATCTTTGTGTAGTTTATGCGGAGATATAACTGGATATATCCTCTTGCCAGAGTTAATATGTGACTACAAAAACGAACGGAGGATACCCCAATGGACAAAACACTTGAAACCCTCAGAAAGACTTATCGGCTGCCCGCAGAAAGCACACCGGAAAACCTCGAATTGCGTTGGTCCAGGATCATAACTTTTGATGAGTTTACCATCATCGCCGGATACAGTTATCGCAGAGACGGCAATTGCCATTTTTCCGCAGTTTACAAATTCATAACCGATGACCACACCTGCGAGGGACGCGTTAAACTGGTCGCCGTTTCCGACAGGCAGTTTTACGATGACGGTCACGCACTCGCATGGGGAATGAACGAAACATACCATTGCTGAATTATCTGAATGTCCTGGAGGGTCCGAAAAGGCCCTCTTTTTCGTCATAATATACACAGTTTTTTCTTCCGATCTTTGTGCAGATTATGCTCAAATATAACTGGATATATGTAGTTTTTAGAGGTAATATGACATCAACAAAAGAAACGGAGGAACAAAAAATGACAGCTTTTGAAAGAGATTTAAGGGATGCGCTTGAGTACGATGAGAAAGAGGTTCTGATTCGCCGCAAAGCTGAAATCGAGCGGCTGACCAAAGAGGGAAAGGCCTGCAAGAACGGTTTCCGCAGACAATGCATTGCCCAGGAGCTTGAGCGGCTCAAAAAAGAATACGAAGCAATCGCAAGCAATTTCTAAGGGAGGGGAACGGAAATGAAAGAAAAGGCAAAACTTGATGCGGCAATCCTGAGGATTGCACAGAAAACGATTTGCCCGATGGAACAAAGAGCAGACCTTGAGAGACACTTCAGCGATTCGGAGGATTTCCTCGATATAGCGGTCTGGGAATTGAAAGATGCCATGCTTGCTGCCTACGAACTCGGTCGGGCGGATGCAAAGAAGAAATAACAAATACAGAACGGGAAAAGGCGCTTCGGCGTCTTTTTTTGATACAAAAACAAAAAAGGAGCAATTCTGAATGACAGACACAATCAAATCGGTTGTCGCCGTTATCAACGGGGCAACGCTCACATTGACCTACAACAGTGAGTCCGGGAAATACGAAGCAACAGGCGTCGCGCCGACCGCTTCATCGTTCCCCCTGGACGGCGGCTATTATCCGGTCACGGTAACCGCGACTTATGAAACGGGGGAAACGACCTCCGTATCCGATCAGACCGAGGGGGACATTGGGGAGAACTGCAAGTTCATAGTCAAAGAACGTGTAAAACCGCAGATCAAGATCAACTACCCGACCAACGGTCAGTATATCACGAAAGCGGAAGATCAGTTCCTCGATATCACGCTGCTTGATAACGTCGGGCAGGAGTCCGGTTTCTCCGGCGTTGACCTGGATTCCTTTTCCATTGAAATTACGGAGGATCAGACGCTTCGCGCCGATGACTTTGAAGTTGTCGAAATTGATGGCGGTTACAGATTGACTTACACGCCTCCCGCAGAAAAAATCCTGTCCGACGGGCATTACACGTTCACGGCGAATGTCTCGGATAACGACGGCAACGCTGCAGATGCGGTCGCGGTATCCTGCGTATGCGACTCTACACCGCCCGAACTATCGGTTACTTCCCCCGTGGATGGTCTTGCTACGGCAAGTTCGACGCTTACGGTTGAGGGTTCCACAAACGATGCAACAAGCGTTCCTGTATCCGTGAGGCTGACGCTGAACGGCAGGGATATGGGCATCGTTGCGCTGAATGAGGACGGTACTTTCACTAAGGACATCGAGCTGTTTGAAGAGGGCGATCAGGAATTGATCGTGACCGCTGCCGACAAGGGCGGCACCAAAACTACGATCACCAGAAACTTCTACTACAGCACGGGCGTTCCCGTTATCAGCAGCGTCGTCATTGAACCGAACCCCATCGACCACGGGGCAACCTATACGATTCGGGTTGAGGTGCAGTGAGAAACGAAATTGTGCGGGTATGGGGCAAGGCTGACAACCTTGCCCTTGAATATCTGAGGGGCGATGACGGTCTTTGGTATGCGAATGTGCCTCCCGATATAAAGGATGGCGAATATGCCGCTGAAATATATGCGCAAAACACCTGCGGAGCAACCGCATTCTGGACGGGAATTTTGTATATGCATTCCGGTCGTGCCCGCCTTATTCTGAAACCACAGCCGTATGTGCTTTGGCTGCAGCCCCCGGCTGTGGAACTTAAGTTTCGAGGTGATTGCAATTGTTAAATCTTCAGTTTGAAGCCGGCGAAGTTCGCAGAATTGAATACAAAGCGCAAAGCAACAAACCGGAGGAAACGGTTGTGATTGCATGGGCAAAATGGGAATTGAAAGACCCACAGACCGAACACACAATTGACTTTGGCAAATCGGAAATCGACGGTCAAACAATTATTTCTCTTGTCCCGCTTATGAATGAGGGAAAATATATTTTTGAGCTCACGGCGAGAATCGCGCCGGAAATCGTAAAAGAAAGATTAAACATACGGGTGGTGTGATTTATGGCAAAAACAGTAACGTGGAATTGTCAGGCGGCAAGCAACAGTGACTTGTCCCGTCTTGTAGGTAGCGGAACGATTGAAAGCGCCACACTTCGTGTTGATAACAACAGTTCCGGCAAAGCATACGCATATTACAAAGAAGGATATTTGACCTTCGGTGCGAACAGTAATTATACTCCCATTGACGCCGCTTCGATCTCCTCCATTGAACTGCAATGGAACGCATGGACGAGCAGCGCATTTCTTGCGGCAGATCTGATCTGCCATTCCGTAAAAGCGGATGGCACAGAAGGAAGCAACGATACTGTTGCCTTGAAATATAACGGGCAAAACTCAACGCAAACTTCCTCGCTCAGCACAGCGGCAATGGTCAATAACAGCCGGGTACAGGCATATATCAAACTTCTGCACAAGGGTATAACGAGTTACTGCTGTGCAAGAACATTCCGAGTAAAAATTGTTTATGAGCCGAGAATGTACACCATTGCGGTGCGCACTTCGGGTGCAGGAAGCGTAACCGGTGCGGGGTCTTACGAAAAAGGAACAAGAGTAAACTTGACGGCGACAGCGGCCAATGGATACATCTTTTCTCATTGGTCCGACGGAAATATTTCTCCGAACCGAACAATAACCGTTACAAGAACAGCGGATTACACCGCTATCTTTCTCCCGATAAACGCTTATACCATTGCCTTTGACGGAAATGGTGCAACAGCGGGAAGTATGGCCGCGATTCAGACGACTCTGACCGAAAATGTCACGCTGAATAATGCTTTTTCGAGAGAGCATATCGTTCGCTTTGATGCTTGCGGTGGAACGGGATGTGTGTCGCTTGGAACAAAACCCGCATTCAGAGGGTTTTCCGATGCAAACGACATTGTCTACAGCGGCACAAAATACAGAGGGGAAACTTTTGACGCGCCATATTATGCAAACACTTATCAGGATTTGCATCAAACTTTCAAATACCGGAAATACAAATTGGTGCAACACTTTCATACGTCGGGCAAAAGCGAAGGCCGCTCGGCTGTTGGTACACAAAGAGGCGTATATCCCAACGGTACGGAAATCATGGCGCTTACAACAAAAAATGAAACCGTCACGCTGAAAGCAGAATGGACATTTCCAAGCATTACCCTCCCGGAAACCTATCGGCCCGGTTACAATTTAATGGGGTGGTATTCCGACAGCGCATATACGACAAAGATCGGTAATGCCGGAGACGCATATACCCCCACGGCTTCCCTCACTTTATACGCCAAATGGGAAAAGAAATACCAGCCCCCGATTATTTCAGTTTCGGTCAATCCAAATCCTGCAAATGCCGGACAGGGATATATTATCGCGGTCGGCTTCCAGGAGGCATAAGGAATGCCGCGCAAAAAATTCATTCCCTCAAAGTTCATGGCGAAGGATTCCGTCTACAATAAAGCCGCCGCCGATTATGCTGTCAGCTTTATTGAATGCCTGAGTCATACCAAAGGAACGTGGGCGGGAAAACCGTTCAAGCTCCTCGATTGGCAGGAACAGATCATCCGTGATTTGTTTGGCATTCTGAAACCGAATGGATACCGTCAGTTCAATACCGCATACATCGAAATACCGAAGAAGATGGGGAAAAGTGAACTTGCAGCCGCCGTTGCGCTACTGCTCTGCTGCGGCGACGGTGAAGAACGCGCCGAGGTGTACGGATGCGCCGCAGACCGTCAGCAGGCATCCATCGTTTTTGAGGTTGCCGCCGATATGGTGCGGATGTGTCCCGCGCTCTCCAAACGGGTAAAAATATTGACCGCGACAAAACGCATCGTATATATTCCCACAAACAGCTTCTATCAGGTACTCTCCGCTGAAGCGTACTCCAAGCACGGATTTAATATCCACGGCGTTGTGTTCGATGAGCTGCACACACAGCCCAACCGGAAGCTCTTTGATGTTATGACAAAAGGCTCCGGTGATGCACGAATGCAGCCGTTGTATTTCCTGATAACGACAGCCGGCACCGATACGCATTCCATCTGTTACGAAACCCACCAGAAAGCGAAAGACATTCTGGAAGGCAGAAAGATCGATCCGACCTTTTATCCTGTCATATATGGTGCGGATGAAGCGGACGATTGGACAGATCCAAAGGTCTGGAAGAAAGCGAATCCCTCTCTCGGCGTTACGGTTGGCATCGACAAAGTGCGCGCCGCCTGTGAATCCGCGAAACAAAACCCTGCGGAAGAGAATAGTTTCCGCCAGTTACGACTCAATCAATGGGTGAAACAGGCTGTGCGCTGGATGCCGATGGAAAAATGGGACAAATGCGATTTCGCTGTGCGAGAGGATGAATTGGAGGGGCATGTATGTTACGGTGGTCTTGATCTTTCTTCCACTACAGATATTACCGCTTTTGTCCTTGTTTTTCCTCCCGCTGATGAGGATGACAAATATGTGATCCTCCCGTATTTTTGGATACCGGAAGAAAACGTAGACATTCGCGTTCGACGGGATCATGTGCCGTATGATCTGTGGGAACGGCAGGGTTATCTTCAAACCACGGAGGGAAATGTCGTACATTACGGTTATATCGAAAAGTTCATCGAACGCCTCGGCGACCGTTTTAATATTCGGGAAATCGCCTTTGACCGTTGGGGTGCTGTGCAGATGGTGCAGAACCTTGAGGGCATGGGCTTTACTGTCGTGCCGTTCGGACAGGGCTTTAAGGATATGTCCCCGCCTACAAAAGAATTGATGAAACTTGTTCTGGAGGAAAACGTCGCTCATGGCGGGCACCCCGTTCTTCGGTGGATGATGGATAACATCTACATCCGCACCGATCCCGCGGGGAATATAAAGCCGGACAAGGAAAAATCAACCGAAAAGATTGACGGTGCTGTCGCTACAGTTATGGCGCTTGATCGAGCAATTCGCTGCGGAAATGATACAAGCGAATCGGTCTATGATAACCGGGGGCTCCTGTTTATATAGTCTGTAAGATACACAGTTTCCGCTCCGTATCTTTGTGCAGTATATGACGATAAACAACTGGATATATATGTGTTTTAGAGTTAATATACAGCTACCAAAAGAAAAGGAGCGAACACAAAATGACAGACAAAATCAACACCTTCTTCACAGAAAAGAATGCCCTCGCCGAGAGATACTTCGAGGAACGTCACGAACTTCAGAAACGAAAGGATGCCATCGATTGGCGCAACCGGGAAGCAAGACAGGCGATCAGCGAACAACTCTATCAGATGACCTGCCCCCTCAACAGCGGCGAGCTTGAGGCTGTCAGAGCTTGGAATCCCGAAGCGGACACTTTTATAGCCACCGACCACCTTTGGACGAAAGACATTCACGATTTTGTCGCCTGCCTGCGGGAGGCCGGGGTTAAAACATTCCTTTTCACCGATACCTCCACCGCGCTGATGGAAAGCATCCACGAATTCGCAAAAGAAGGCGTCAGACTTGAAGGACCGGAAACCTTCACCACCAACGACGGTTGGAACAATGAAGAAAGAATTCACCTTGCCCTTCGGTTTACCCTTTAAGAACAAAACAACCAACCCCCACGGAGCCGAAAGGCTCCTTTTTTGATTCCTCAGTAAAGGAGCTGATTTACAGAAATGAGCATATTTACAGGTCTGTTCCGTTCACGCGACAAGCCCCAAAACCGAACTGCGGGTTCGGCCTATTCGTTTATGATGGGCGGAACAACGGCGGGGAAATCCGTGACAGAACGGTCCGCCATGCAGATGACCGCCGTTTACAGTTGCGTTCGTATTCTGGCGGAGGCGATTGCGGGATTACCGTTACACCTCTACCGTTACACCGAAAATGGCGGCAAGGAAAAAGCAATCGACCATCCGTTGTATCTGCTGTTGCACGACGAGCCGAACCCGGAGATGACTTCATTCTGTTTTCGGGAAACGCTGATGACACACCTGCTCCTTTGGGGTAACGCCTACGCGCAAATCATCCGTAACGGCAAAGGTGAAGTTCTCGCGCTCTATCCACTGATGCCAAACAAAATGGAAGTGGATCGTGACGACAAGGGACAGCTTTACTACAGCTACAGCCGAACAAGCGAAGAAGCCCCAACGATGAAAGGATCGCGCGTTATTCTTTCCCCGTCGGACGTGCTGCACATACCGGGACTTGGATTTGACGGTCTTGTCGGATACAGCCCCATTGCGATGGCTAAAAACGCAATTGGTCTTGCCATCGCCACGGAAGAATACGGCGCAAAGTTCTTTGCAAACGGAGCCCAACCGGGCGGCGTACTTGAACATCCAGGCACAATCAAGGACCCGCAGCGTGTACGGGAAAGCTGGCAGAATACGTTCGGCGGTAGCGGTAACGCGAACCGCATCGCGGTTTTGGAAGAAGGCATGAAGTACACGCCGATTTCCATATCCCCCGAACAGGCACAGTTTCTTGAAACGCGTAAATTCCAAATCAATGAAATCGCTCGAATTTTTCGTGTTCCGCCGCATATGGTCGGCGATCTCGAAAAGTCGAGCTTTTCAAATATTGAGCAGCAATCGCTTGAATTCGTGAAATACACGCTCGACCCATGGGTAATCCGTTGGGAGCAATCCCTGATGCGCGCCCTTCTCTCACAGGATGAGAAAAAGGAGTATTTTCTGAAATTCAATGTGGAGGGGCTGCTTCGCGGGGATTACGCCAGCCGCATGAGCGGTTATGCGACCGCAAGGCAGAACGGCTGGATGAGTGCGAATGACATCCGCGAGCTTGAAAACCTTGAGCGCATTCCCCCGGAAGAGGGCGGCGATCTGTATCTCATAAACGGCAATATGCTGCCGCTTGACAAAGCAGGCGCTTTTGCAAATACAAATTCTGAAGCAAAGGAGGAATACGAACCCGATGAATCCCAAAACGAAGAAGAAGTTCTGGAAGTGGACGAACCATCAAACAGAAAACGGCGAGTCCGCAGAGAGAGTCCTTGAGCTGTACGGTACGATTGCAGAGGAAAGCTGGTTTGACGATGACGTAACGCCGAAAATGTTCAGAGATGAGCTGTTTTCCGGTGAGGGCGACGTTACCATCTGGATCAATTCTCCCGGCGGCGATTGCGTCGCTGCCAGTCAGATTTATTCGATGCTGATGGACTACAAAGGCAACGTCACAGTAAAAATTGACGGCGTTGCGGCGTCTGCTGCGTCCGTCATTGCCATGGCGGGGACAACCGTTCTCATGGCTCCGACCGCATTGATGATGATTCACAATCCCATGACGCTTGCATTCGGCGACCATGCCGAAATGCAGAAAGCGATTGAAATGCTTGACGAAGTGAAAGAAAGCATCATCAACGCCTATGAAATCAAGACCGGACAATCCAGAGCGAAACTCTCTCATTTGATGGATGCCGAAACGTGGATGAACGCATATAAAGCGGTTGAGCTTGGCTTTGCCGATGACATTCTCAAAGACGAAAAAACCGTTGCTGAGATTCCCGCTTATGCGTTTTCGGGCAAAGCGGCAGAAAATGCGCTGTTAAACAAAATCAGTGCAAAGATTAAACCGCATCCCGCGCCCATTAACGAACGCGAACCCGCAATGACCGATTCCACCGTGAGCGCATCGCAGCGCATTCCGCAGGAGGAACCGGTAGTCAACCCCGGCCGTTCTTTCGATGAACTGCTCGGACGGCTGAACCTTATAAAACCATAACATGGAGGAATGAAAATGAATACTGTCAATGAACTGCGTACCAAACGCGCAAAGACCTGGGAACAGGCAAAGGCCTTTCTGGATGAGCGTCGCGGCGAAAACGGCGTTCTTTCCGCAGAGGACACGGAAACCTACGAGCGGATGGAAAAGGAGATCGTCGATCTCGGCAAAGAAATCGACCGACAGGAGCGTCTGAACGCTTTTGAGCGTGAGATGAGCGCACCGACCGCCGAACCGCTCACAAGCAAACCCGCGGGCACAAAGGCCGAAACGAAAACCGGTCGCGCAACCGATGAATACAAAAGAAACTTCTGGAACGCGATGCGTACCAAATACCCGGATTCGTCTATCGTCAATGCCCTGCAGGTCGGCACGGATACCGAAGGCGGATTCCTTGTCCCCGACGAGTTTGAAAAAACGCTCGTGCAGGCGTTGGAGGAAGAGAACTTCTTCCGTCAGATCGCAACTGTCATCCATTCCAACAGCGGCGACCGCAAAATTCCCGTGGTCGCTTCCAAAGGCAGCGCGGCGTGGATCGATGAGGAAGGAAGCTACGGTGAGAGCGATGACACCTTCGGTCAGATTTCTCTCGGTGCATACAAGCTCGGAACGCTCATCAAGGTTTCCGAGGAGCTGCTCAACGATTCCGCATTCGATCTTGAGACCTATATCTCCAACGAATTCGGCCGCAGACTCGGCACAAAAGAGGAAGAGGCGTTTTTCACCGGTGACGGCGCCGGAAAGCCGACAGGCATTCTTGCCAAAACCGGCGGTGCTGAAATCGGCGTAACGGCGGCATCCGCTACAGCGATTACTGCCGACGAGGTGATCGACCTCTACTACTCGCTTCGTGTTCCTTACCGCAAGAAAGCGAAATGGCTGCTGAACGACACAACCGTATCTGCGCTTCGCAAACTCAAGGACAGCCAGGGGCAGTACCTCTGGGAACCCTCTCTCGTTGCGGGGACACCCAACAAAATCCTCGGTTGTGAAGTGATCACTTCGCCATTTATGCCCACTGCCGCTTCCGGCGCAAAG
Organism: Clostridia bacterium; assembly: GCA_017480115.1. Taxonomy (GTDB): domain Bacteria; phylum Bacillota; class Clostridia; order Oscillospirales; family Acutalibacteraceae; genus RGIG2774. Next base: position 16,447 of record JAFVBH010000040.1, on the reverse strand, counting down.
AGCATCGCGTTCGGTGACTTCGGGTATTACTGGATCGCGGATCGTCAGGGGCGTACCTTCAAACGTTTGAACGAGCTGTATGCCGCAACGGGTCAGGTCGGTTTTATCGGCAATCAGCGCGTCGACGGCAAGCTGATTCTGCCCGAAGCAATCAAGGTTCTTCAGCAGAAAGGCTCCGCTGCCAGCGGCGGCTGATCCGGGAGGTAAACGGCGGTGATGAATCCACAGCGCGATCTGCTCGATAAGGTCAAGCAGAACCTCATACTGGAACACAGCGAGGATGATGATTTGATCGAAGCATACATCACCGCCGCTGTTTCCTATGCCGAAAGATATCAGCACATCCCTGACGGCGCCTATCGAAAACGCCCCATGCCGCCGACAACGGTGCAGGCGGTTGTGATGTTGGCGTCGCATTTTTACGAGAGCCGGGACGGTTCCACCGGGGGCTTTTTCGGTGATAACGTACAGGCGGGACAGCAGGTTTGGAATACCGTTAATCTGCTGCTTCGCCTCGACAGGGAGTGGAAGGTATGAGCTTCGGAAAAATGAATACACGCATTACCTTTTTTCGGAAACATAAGGGGACGGACGCGGAGGGCTTCCTCAAAACGGAGGATCAGCCCCTCGCGGATGTTCGCGCCTACAGAGAGGACAGACACGGGACGCAGAGCTGGAAGAACCGCGCCGCATACACAACGGCGACTACATTGTTCCGGTTGCGGAAGATCCCCAGATTTCCCTTTTCAACAGAGTATTTCATTCTTTGTGAGGGGGAACGATTCGAGATCACCTCGGTGGAGGATGTCAAGGGAAAAGGAATGTATATGGAGATATTAGCGGAAAGGATGGAACCCGATGGCAAAATGCACTGTCCAAATGCCCGATGATTTTATGCGGAAATGCGCAACGCTCGGCAGCAATACAGACGCTGTAATGGGCGAGGTGCTGAAAGCAGGCGGTGAAATTGTTCTGGAAAAAGCACGGGGAAACCTCCGGGCGGTTGTCGGCTCCGGGACAAAGTTTGAGAGTCGTTCCACAGGCGAGCTTGCCGACTCGCTCGGTTTGTCCCCGCCCAAGGTAGATAAAAACGGCAACCATGACGTAAAGGTCGGTTTTGCGGAACCGCATTCCGGCGGCGTCAGCAACGCCAAACTTGCGTCCATTCTGGAACACGGAAAACATGGTCAAAAGGCGAAGCCGTTTCTGAAACCCGCGAAATCCGCGTCAAAATCCGCCTGCATTGAAGCGATGAAAGCGAAACTCGAAAGCGAGGTTGAAAAGCTGTGACAAACGCTTTACGGGAACTGAATGAACTGCTGTCTCCGATTCTTCCTGTTGAAACCGGGGTGTTCTCAAAACTGCCCCCGGAAACTTATGCCGTTTTGACGCCGCTCGTAGATACGGATGACTTATTTGGCGATAACCGCCCCGATTACGAAATTCAGGAAGTCAGGATTTCGCTTTACACCAGGCACAACTATATAAAACTCAAAAACAGAATTGTGAAACTTCTGTATGATGCGGAGTTTTGCATCACCGAAAAAAGGTACATCGAACACGAAGATGATACCGGATACTATCATTACGCCATTGATGTGGCGAAACAATTTGAAATGGAGGATTGATTATGGCCACCATTGGTCTTGATAAACTTTACTACGCCGAAATCACCGAAGGCGCAAACGGAGATGAAACCTACGGCACGCCCATTCAGCTTGCAAAGGCGATCTCTGCCGATCTGTCTCTTGAACTTGCGGAAGCGACGCTGTATGCAGACGACGGTCCGGCAGAATCCTTTAAGGAATTCAAGCAGGGCAAACTCAGCCTTGGCATCGATAACATCGGCTTGGACGCGGCTGCGACCTTAACCGGCGCGGTGATCGATAAAAACGGCGTCCTGGTTTCCGCGTCGGAGGACAATGGAAAATACGTCGCCATCGGCTTCCGCGCGAAGAAAGCGAACGGGAAATACAGATATTTCTGGCTATACAAGGTGATTTTCGCTCTGCCCGGAACGACGCTTGCAACAAAGGGCGACAGCATTTCGTTTTCCACCCCTTCCATCGAAGGAACCGTCCTTCGCAGGAACAAGGCGGATGCGAACGGACGCTTCCCCTGGAAAGCGGAAGTCAACGAGGATGACAAGAATATCGGTTCCACGGTGATTTCCAATTGGTATAAAAACGTGTACGAACCCGTGTATAAATAAGGAGGGAAACGGTTATGGATGAAAGAAGTGCAATGATTACCCTTGACGGGGAGCAGTTTGAACTGCTGCTCACCACCAGAGCCACAAGAGAAATCGCCAAAAGGTACGGCGGCCTGGAGAACCTCGGTGAACAGCTTATGAAAGCGGAAAACTTCGAGATGGCTCTGGACGAAATTATCGGTTTGATCGTTCTGTTGGCAAATCAGCCGATTCTGATTCACAACCTTAAGAACCCCGATCAAAAACGGGAACTGCTGACACAGGAATATGTAGAACTACTGACTTCGCCCTTCGATCTCGCGGAATACAAGGACGCGATTATGACCGCCATGATCCGCGGGACAAAACGGGAAATCCAGAGCGAGGATGACGGAAAAAATTAACAAGCCGGGTTACAGACAATGAACTGTTTACCCGGCTTTTGTACTACGGAATAGTTCAGCTGCACCTTTCGATGGAAGAGGTGTGGCTGATGCCGTTCGGGTTATTACTTGACCTGTGGACTTGTCACAAACAATTTCTCGGAATGGAAAAACCCCAGGTGGAATATTATATTGATTCCGTTATCCCGCAGGGGCTTGATTAAGTATCCGATTCGGCTTCAGCTTTCACGTCCTGTTCAGCCGCTCGTCTCGTACCTCTTCCGGTGTGATATCGTCGGGCAATATTCCAACTAACGATTCAACAAGATCGACACGGTCCTTAAAAGGGTTCGTCAGTTCGGAGATGATTTTTCCGTTGCGTGTGATGTAAATGTCCTTCGTTACGGAAAGCAGAAGATACTTGCTCAAGTTCAGTTTTAATTCTGTTGCTGTAATCGTCATGGCTATCACCCCTTTTTTCTCAACATCATTATATCCCTTTTGTTCAATTTAGTAAAGAAATATTAAACGATTGCATCGCTGATTATTCCAAACGAACTTTCAAATATATCAACGGAAACCATAATGGTTTCTATTTTTTTATGCCCCGGAGGTGAAATTACATGGCTGACAATTTCGGACTGAAGATCGGTCTTGAAGGCGAAAAGGAGTTTAAAAAGGCGCTTGCCGACATCAATTCCTCTTTCAAGGTTCTGGGGTCTGAGATGACGCTTGTGACCTCCCAATTCGACAAACAGGATAAATCCGCGGCTTCTCTGACGGCAAAGAATACCGTACTGAATAAGGAAATTCAGAAACAAAAAGAAAAAATCGATCTGTTGAAATCCGCGCTTGCGAACGCGTCGGAGTCTTTCGGTGAAACCGATAAACGAACGCAGAACTGGCAGGTTCAGTTAAATAAAGCGGAAGCCGAACTCAACGGCATGGAACGCGAACTGAAACAAAACAACGCCGCGCTCGACAATACGGCAGATGGATTGGAGGAAGCGGAAGAGGCAGCCGACGATTTCGGTGAAGAGATCGAGGAATCCGGCAAAAAAAGTGAGACCGCCGGAGGTAAGTTCTCCAAACTCGGAGAGATTTGCAAAGCCGTCGGTGCCGCCATCGGCGCTGCGATTGTCGCGGCAGGCGCGGCAGTTGTAAAATTCGGAAAAGATTCCGTTTCCACCGGCATGGAGTTTGACGCTGCCGTCTCGCAGATCGCCGCAACCATGGGCACCTCGGTTGACAATATCGGGAACCTTCGGGACAAAGCAATGGAACTCGGCGCGGCGACATCCTTCTCCGCAACGCAGGCCGCAGAGGGCTTGAACATTCTCGCCATGTCCGGTCTTGATGCGGAACAGCAGGTCGCTGCCATCGGAACTGTTCTGAACCTTGCGGCGGCGGGCGGCATTGAAATGGCGGACGCGGCGTCCTATGCCGTCGGCGCGGTGAAGGGCTTCGGTGACTCCTGTGATAATACGCAATACTATGCGGACTTGATGGCAAAAGGCGCGACGCTTGCGGCAACCGACGTTCGTGGGCTTGGCGAGGCGCTCTCCGGTGCGTCCGCAACCGCCTCCGCTTACGGACAAAAGGCTGACAGCGTAACGCTTTCTCTGCTCCGTCTTGCCGAACAGAACATCACCGGCTCTACGGCGACAACTGCGCTGAACCGCGCAATGGCAGATATTTATACCCCCTCAACCGCTGCGGCTTCCGCATTGGAAGAACTCGGTGTATCTGCGTACACATCGACCGGCGAAGCGCGGGATTTTAATGATATTGTCGATGAACTGTCTACCGCCTTGTCGGGTATGACAGCGGAAGAAGCAAACGCATACAAATCCACCATCTTCACTTCCCAGGGCTTGAAAGCCTTTAACATGATGGCTGTATCTTCAACGGATACGGTCAATAAATTTAAGGAAGGTCTTGCTTCCGCATCCGATGGTATTGGTTCCGCTGCGGAACAGGCCGAAACGATGCTGGATAACCTCAAAGGCGATATTACAATATTCGGCTCCGCGATGGAGGGTCTGCAACTGCAGGTTTCGGATAAACTGTCCGGCATCTGTCGTGACACCGTGCAATTCGGAACGGAACAATTGACGCTTCTGACCGATGCGGTGAAAAATGAGGGCTTGAACGGTCTTGCCGGTGCGATTGGACAGGTGTTATCAAACGTCGTAAAAAAAATCAACGAATATCTGCCAAACGTCCTGCAGGCGGGCGTTCAAATTGTATTTTCTCTCCTGAACGGGATCGTTTCCATTCTGCCGGACGTGACAAAAACGGCTGTATCTCTGGTCGTTTCTATCGTGAACGGTTTGATGGATAACCTGGTTTTGGTGATGGATGCGGCTGTTCAGGTTGTTGTTACGCTGGTAACCGGCATCGGGAACGCTCTCCCGACGCTCCTGCCTACGATGCTTCAAACCGTTATGACAATGGTGACCGGTCTGTTGAGCAATCTTCCTCTTATTCTCGATGCCGCGCTTCAGCTTGTACTTGGTCTGACCACGGGTATTCTCAACTCCATTCCTGTCATCATTTCCGCACTTCCCCAGGTGATTCAGGCTATCGTGGATTTTGTGCTTTCCGCGATTCCCCAAATCATTAACGCGGGAATACAGCTTCTGACTTCGCTGGTGACGGCGCTCCCCGAAATCATTTCAAGTGTGTGCGCAGCCGTTCCCCAGATCATTGCATCCGTGGTAACCGCAGTTCTGGCGTTGATTCCGCTCGTCATCGATTCCGGGATACAGTTATTCACCTCTCTGATCGGCGCGCTTCCTCAGATCATTACCACGATCATATCCGCAGTTCCGCAGATCATCACAAACCTGGTATCCGAATTTTCCGCCAGCATTCCAAGCATCATTCAATCCGGAATCGATCTGCTTGTATCTCTGATTACCGCTCTGCCCGATATTATCTTAACCATCGTAACCGCAGTGCCGCAGATCATAACGGCATTGGTGGCCGCATTTGTGGGCAGCATTCCGGCGATCATCCAGGCGGGAATCGACCTGCTGGTCGCCCTGATCGGCGCTCTGCCGGAGATCATCACAGCAATTTTGACCGCTGTGCCGGAGATTGTGAATCATCTGGTGACGGCATTTTCAAACAGTATTCCTCAGATCATTCAAGCAGGAATCGACCTGCTTGTATCTCTGATCTCCGCTCTGCCGCAGATCATCAGCACCATTCTCGGAGCTGTACCTCAGATTATCTCGGCGCTGCTGTCCGCGTTTACCGGGAGCATTCCGCAGATTATTCAGGCGGGAATCGAATTACTTGTATCTTTGATTACAGCGCTTCCCGAAATCATCACGACCATCGTATCTGCTGTTCCCGAAATCGTCGGCAATCTGGTGACCGCTTTTGCCGAAAGCATTCCTCAGATCATCCAGGCGGGAATCGACCTGCTTGTGTCTTTAATTGCCGCACTCCCGGAGATCATTGTATCCATTGTTGCCGCGATTCCGCAGATCATTGCATCATTGCTGTCTGCGCTGACCGGGAGCATTCCGCAGATCATCGATGCAGGTATCAAGCTGTTTGTGTCTTTGATTTCCGCTCTGCCCCAAATCATCGTTCAGATCGTGGCCGCAATTCCCCAGATCATTTCAAGTCTTGTCAAAGGCATTACCGGGTCTGTATCCCAGATCGCGCAGGCGGGCGTCACATTGCTGGTATCTCTCGTGAAAAATCTGCCCTCTATCATTTCCAATATCGTAAAGAGTGTGCCGCAGATTATCACTTCGCTTGTAAACGGATTCAAAAACGGCGTCGGCAGTATGGCGAACGCGGGCGCAAGTCTGCTGCAGGGGCTTTGGAACGGTATCTCCAACAAGGTAGGGTGGATCGTGGATAAAATTCGCGGAATGGGGCGTTCGGTTATGAACGCAATCAAAGGCATATTCGGCATCCATTCTCCTTCCGCAAAAATGAGAGATGAAGTCGGCGCGAACCTTGCGCTCGGTCTTGGGGAAGGCTTTGTCGACCGAATGAAAGATGTACGCAGACAAATGACCGACGCCATCCCGAAAAACTTTGACACGGCGGTCAATTACGATTTTAACGGCGATACTGCTGCCGCTGTGCCGGACGGAAGATCTGTTGTAATCACGCAAAACAATACCTTTACTTCGAGAACGCTCTCCGCATACGAAGTTCTGATTCAGACCGCAAGACTAAACAAGCAACTCGGAGGTGTTATAGCATAATGGAACGATTTACCTTTGTGAACGGCAAGGGTCAAGGTGTTGTCATTGGGGGACATCAGGACGATTACCTGCTTGTTTCCCATAAGGGAACAACCTCGGCGGAAGTTTTGACAACCGCACGAAAAGGATATAACCAGAACGGTCGGCACTATGTAAAAGCGAACCTTGGGGTACGAATCCTTACGCTGACCTTTTACACACACCGTCAGACAGATTTGGCGTTTTATGAGAAGAAGAGAAATCTTTCCGCGTTGTTCAACCCATTGCTCGGAGAAGGTGTGCTGACCTATGAAAACGACTACACAAAAAAATGCATAACCGTTGCCGTAACCGGAATGCCGGAGCTCGCAGAAAAGAGCAAAATCCTCGGCAAATACACCGTGGAACTGACGGCTCATGCGCCGTTCTGGTATGACGAGCAGGAAACGGAAATCCGGTTGAATGGCGTCACAGGTGGTTTGACGTTCCCCGTACAGTTTACGGGAGCGGGTGTTCAATTTGCGCTGAAAGGCGCACGGGCAACCGTAACCATTGATTCCGACGTGGACGTTCCGATTACGATGGAGTTTTCGGGACCGTGCGAAAACCCCGTATTTGCCAACACAAGCATTGGTAAGAAGATCGCGATCAAGACCACCGTATCGGAAAGTGAAAAAATCATCGTAACGACCGGATACGGTAACAAGAATATTTACAAAGTCGCGAAAAACGGAACGAGGACAAACGTCAACAACCTCATAACAAACGAAACTGAATTCTTTTCTCTTCGACCCGGCACGAATGCGCTGACCTTTGACGCAGACACCGGAACGCCAGAGATTGACATTCGTTACAGAAATTTATTTACGGGAGTGTGATACGGCTATGGATGTTTTCTTTTTCAAATATGACGATGTCTCGAAGAAGCTGATACCTTGCGCCGTCGTGGATGATTACACTTCATTTGTATATACCCGGTCATATTCCGGTATTGGCGCATGGCAGATGGTGTTACCGTTGGAGTCGAATAATGCGTCGCAGATTCTCGATGCGGATGTGATTGCGTTTCGTCTGTTTGTTGCGGGGCTGATTACAAAAATCACAAAATCCGTAACCGATGGAAATGAAACGCTGACGATCAAAGGCGTCGAGTTGAAAGGGCTTGTAAAGCACCGAATTGTGATCCCCCCAGACGGAACGGCTTATGTGACATATAAGCAGAAGCCGCATCAGATTATTCATTCGCTTTTGCATAGTCAGCTTACGGAAGCTGACGAACAGCGGATCATTCCGGGAACGGTCGGTTATGTTTCAAGCCTTGACGATACGATCCGGCAGGTGTTGACCTACAAGGGACGATATTCTTCTTTGGAGGAAGATGTGTCCGCTTTATGCGAAGAATACGCGCTCGGTTATTACACTTATCTTGACAACAAGAATGAAATGTTCTGGACGATTTTTCAGGGGAAAGACCGTACCAATAAGCAAAGCGCAAATCCAAAGATGGTTTTTTCCTATGAAAACGATACCCTTGATTCTTCCAGTTTGGAAAGTACGCGAAACAACACGAACTATCTTGTCGTAGCGGGTCAGGGTGAGGGAGCGGATCGGGCGATTGCCATTGTGGGAAACAGTACGGGCTTTCGACGCGTTGAGGGATTTGTCGATGCGCGGGATATCTCCGACGACAGCCTTCTGCCGGAAAGAGGCGCGGCCAAACTCGCGGAATACGGCGACAGCGTTCTGTTTACGGCAAGAGCGTCTCAGAATGTTACAGAAAAATATGAATCGGAGTTTGACCTCGGAGACCTTTGCACCGTCATAGACACCTATGGCGGCGTTTCTTTTGAGGTGGACGCCAGAATCACCGAGATCACCGAATGCTATGAGGACGGGGCGTTAACGCTTGATCTCACTTTCGGCTATGACAAAACCGGGCTTTCCGATGTAATAAACCGAAAGATGCAAAATACACAATCTTTAATCAATAAGGAGTGACCATCATGGCTGTATTAGATTTCTATGGGATGTTTGACTACGCAACCGGCGACAATGATACCTATAAGTACTCAAGCGCGGAATTTTCCGAACTGATCGCGGGCGTTACGGGAAATGGTGTATCCGCAAACACGCTGAATTCCTTTGAAACAACGATCTCAGCGTTAAAGCTGACCGTAAAATCCGGCGTCTGCTTCATTAACGGACGATATGGGGCGAATCACGCATCAAAGACCGTTACAATCTCTTCTGTCGCTTCCGGGAGCAAACGCTACGACAGACTTGTGATCGAACTGTCTATTCCCAAGCGCAATATGGATCTGAAGCTCGTAAAAGGCACAGCGTCAACGGGAACACCGGCTATCCCGGCATTAACACAGAACGATTCCACCTGGCAGCTTCCGTTATACCTCTGCCTCGTTTCGGGTTCAACGGCGACGCTGACCGATCAGCGCCCCATGACCTATTCCGTCGCACAGATTCAAACCGAACTTCAGAATCGCTCCCTTGTCGGACACGGTCATGCCCTGTCTGAAATCACGGGGATTTCCATTAACACCTCCGCGTCCAACATTAAAATGGACGGCACCGCATCTGCCGGGACCGGGACATCGCTTGCCCGCGCAAACCACGTGCATCCGACAGACACAAGCAGAGCCGCAGCAAGTCATACCCATGCACTCGGTGATGTAACGGGAATTTCCATTAACACCTCTGCGGACAACATTCAAATGGATGGTACAGTTTCTGCAGGTACGGGAACTGCGCTTGCACGGGCGAACCACGTTCATCCTACCGATACCAGCCGAGCGGCGGCTTCACATAATCATGCAGCGTCGGCGATCACATCGGGCACACTTGCTGTTGCAAGAGGCGGAACCGGGCAGACCACGCTGGCGAATGCTGCGAACAGCCTGATTAACGCGCTCTCCACCGCCGACAGCACCCCCGCTGATGCGGATTATTACGTTTCTCAGTATGCAAAAGGCGGAACCACCACAACTACCTATCACAGGCGACCGCTATCCGCGCTTTGGGCTTATATAAAGGGAAAGGCGGATGCCGTATATGCTGCATTGTCTCATACACACGCGCTTGCTGATGTCACCGGTATTTCGCTGAATACAACCGCTACAAATATCAAAATGAACGGAACGCAATCCGCAGGGTCGGGCACATCTGTTGCAAAAGCAAATCATGTCCATCCCGTGGATACGTCCAGAGCCGCCGCCTCCCATACACACGTCCTTGCGGATGTGACCGGTATTTCTTTAAATTCCACGGCGACAAATATCAAAATGAATGGCACACAATCCGCTGGCAGCGGAACCGCAGTTGCTCTCGCAAATCATGTCCATCCCGTGGATACGTCCAGAGCCGCCGCCTCCCATACACACGCCCTTGCGGATGTGACCGGTATTTCTTTAAATTCCACGGCGACAAATATCAAAATGAATGGCACACAATCCGCTGGCAGCGGAACCGCAGTTGCTCTCGCAAATCACGTTCATCCTGTGGATACCAGCCGTGCCGCCGCCTCCCACAAACACGCTTTGACAGATATCACGGGGATTTCGCTGAACACCACAGCAACGAACATCAAAATGAACGGCACGCAGAGCGCGGGGTCAGGTACTGCTGTTGCGCTGGCAAACCACGTTCATCCTGTGGATACCAGCCGAGCGGCGTCTTCCCATAATCACGACAGCAGATATTATACCGAAACGGAAATGGACACGAAGCTGTCAAACATTTTTGCAAATGCAAGCGCAACCACTGCATCGACCACAGACCTGAACACCTTTAAGACCGGCGGAATTTACAATATCTGGGTTACAGGCACTTCGCCGAAAAATTCTCCGGTCTCCGGCGGTGGTTTTCATATCCTTGTTGTAATGTCCTACGGTTCCTATGGCATTCAAATCTGTTTCTGCAGCGGAGCCTACACCTCAACGACAAAAGTTTATGTGCGGACTTTTTTCGATAACGGAACCTTCCAGGAATGGAAGATCCTGACCTGATGGAGGGAGGTGAATTTTATGAGAAGCATATGGAATGCAATCCAGGCGGTTTTTACTACCTTTGGCGGTGTTCTCGGCTGGCTGCTCGGCGGAGCAGACGGCTTTCTTTATGCCCTGATCGCGTTTGTTGTCCTTGATTATATTTCAGGCGTACTGTGCGCGGTTACCCACAAAGAGCTGTCCAGCAAGGTCGGATTCAAGGGTATCGCTCGGAAAGTCGTTATTTTCTGTATCGTCGGCGTAGCAAACATTCTTGACGTTTATGTGCTTGGAGAGAGCGGTATTCTGAGAACAGCGGTTATTTTCTTCTACATCTCCAATGAGGGTATTTCCTTATTGGAAAACGCCGCCGAACTCGGTTTACCGTTCCCCGAAAAAATTAAGAACGTTCTTGAACAGCTTCACAACAAAAACGAAAAAGATCGAAAGGATGAAGACTAATGGCTTACACAAACAGCCCCTTGGTGGTTTACACCAAACGCAGCCCCCATCATTCCGGGCAGCGCACCCATTCTATCGACCGCATCACGCCCCATTGTGTGGTCGGTCAATGTACAGCGGAAACGCTCGGCGAGGTCTTTAACGGCACCCGTGATGTTTCCGCCAACTACGGCATCGACAAAAGCGGCCGCGTCGGTCTTTATGTCGACGAGAAGAACCGCTCCTGGTGTTCTTCCAGCCGTGAAAACGATCAGAGAGCTGTCACCATCGAGTGCGCATCTGATACAACCGAACCCTATGCGTTCAAAGACGTCGTTTACAAAAAACTGATTGAACTTTGCGCGGATATTTGCAGACGGAACGGTAAGAAGAAACTTCTGTGGCTCGGCGACAAGGCAACTACCCTGAATTACACGCCGAAATCCGATGAAATGATCCTAACCGTTCACCGCTGGTTTGCCGCCACCGCCTGTCCCGGCTCGTGGATGATGAACCGGATGGCCGATCTTGCAAAACAGGTCACGGCGGTTTTGCAGGGCGGCGCTTCATCTGGTAGTGCGACCGGCACGGTGTCAAGCACGGAGCTTTACCGTGTGCGCAAGACCTGGTCGGATACGAAAACGCAGAAAGGCGCGTACAAAAATCTTGATAACGCCAAAGCCTGCGCGGACAAAAATCCCGGCTGGTCTGTGTTCAATTCTTCCGGGAAGTCGATTTACTCTTCAAAAGAGGCGACAAAAACCGTGGACGAACTTGCCCGTGAAGTAATCAACGGCAAATGGGGCAACGGCGCTGACAGAAAAAAGCGCCTCACCGCTGCCGGATATGATTACAATGCTGTGCAGCGTCGCGTGAACGAACTGCTGAAATAACTTTGCTTCTGCCCATCGTAGACGGATTTTTCGCCTGCGATGGGCATTTTTATTATTGAGAGTCATTCTGGTTTTTACCTAAAGATAAAAGAAATTGCGCATTATCTTTATTGTTATAAAAGACGATGGCATTTGGATTAAGAGAAACAGCTTTTAGTTTGCAAATGATCCGCTCTATTTCCGCCGCATCATACCCCTCATTTCGCAAGTCAATTCTTATGCTATCCTCTTCAAACCAAAGGCACTCATGTTTCTTTTCTGAATACTCTAATCTCTCAATTCCTGACGTAACATTGTGATGCGCCTCTGACATAAATAAAGCGTCAAAAACTGTTTTCTTGATAAAAATATAATTACTTTTGGCATCACTGCATAGCTTTAATTGACCTGCAACATACGACAGATTTTCATCTGAAATCTCTCTGTCCATAAAAATAAATGATTGAATTTGCGGATACCGCGTTTCTCCACGATATTGGGTTAAAAGAGCACCCTGCCTAAAGAAGAGATGTTTACCGGTGTTTATATCAAACCAATTGTACGCAAGCGTATACATTGCATCCCCAGTATCCTGCTGAAACATTATATAAATTAAATGAGGTTCCAAGTGCATTGGCTTTCCCTCAAAAATGCGTTCGTCAATTATTAATGAATGAGTCTCCCTATCCTTTACGTGCGTGCGCAATCTAAAAATGGCTTTAGTTTCGTCAACCGTCAAAATGAATGAGTCAATTTCTCCTATGTATTGTGTACTAAAAAAATAGCCATAATATGTGCCAAAAAATTTTTTATCGTTAAGCACATGAAAATCGGAAGAGTGTTTAAAAACGGTGGCGGATGGAGATAGATATTCTTTATCTGGGATCTTTTTCTGAAAATATATTTCATTAATGTCGATCTTATATGTAAAACAAAAAGCAATAACAAAATCTGCGTTCAGATTGTGCTTTGCTGAATCTATGCTTTCACCTGCAGTTGTTTTTTTTATATCAACCCCGGTTGCATTCTTTATCTCTTTCCGAATCTCTTTTAGAGAAAGTCCTTTTTCTTCGCATATTGCGCTATAAATAGGAAGGAACCTGTCCTTCACCGGATTCCCTGTATTATACATTACAATCACCCTTTTTGATATTATCACACATAAAAAGGCGTGTCAACGAAATCCGTCCATACTTTGACGGAATCCGACCTAAAAAAGACGCGATTATTTTTTTCTGGACGTCTTCTTCTATTGCATTCGAAATCCGTTGTGATAAATTAATAACTGTCAGCAGAAATCCTGACAATAAATCTTAAAAAGGAGCGTTTCTTAAATGAAAAACAAAACCATGAAAATTCTTGCCATGCTGCTTTGCGTACTTACTTGCAGTAGCATATTTACCTGTGCCGCATCTGCAGCAAGTTATGGCTCTGATTACTGGAACTATACTGAACCTTCCGGCTCGGATTATGCTTACTGGAACGGTAAAAAGATGGTCAAGCATTCCGGAACAAACACTTCAAATGTAAAATGGATGCAGGCAGCAATGAATTATTGTATTGACAAAGGATATATCACGGGTGGTAGCTGCTTTGCAAACGCTTTTCATTTCTCTCCAAACGGTAGAGGGCCATGAGCTGCTGTTCCTCGTAGGTGATGGTGGTGTTCATGGTTAGATCAACTCCTTTTCCGCGCTCCGCTGGGGCGCTGTTTTTTTCGTCTGCTTCGGCAGGGGCTGTTTCAGCCGTTCCATGATGGAGGGCCGTTCCTCCTTGGCTTTGGAGGACCGGCTTCTCGGCCTTTCCTTCGGCTCCGCTTTCACGGCGGCGGCAAGGTCCATGAGCGAGATCGTCTGACCAGCCTTGACCTGTGCCTCCAACTCGGCCACGTTGGGTTGCTTGGGACCGTTGTTGATGATGCCGTCGATCATGCCGTAATCGTCCTCCAAGGACATCTCCGCGGCTTTCAGATAATTTTCCGGCTGGTTGAAGCTGGGCAGCTTTTGGAAGCCCACGCTGTCGCAGTAGTGATAGGATACTTCGCCGCCCTGCTTGATGGCAATGATGTCGCTGACGCTCATGCTGGGCGAATGGTAGTCCGCTGGCCGATGGATGTTGAAATCCTCCCAGAGCTTATCCAGGATCGCATCAGGGCTTTGGCCCTCCGGCAGACCGGCGCGGGTATAGACCAGATCGTAATTCTCCTGCTGGGGCTGTTGGCCTATTTCTTTCAGCCTGTCCAGCGATTCATAGCGAATCTCCCAGAGATCATCGGTGCGCTTTAGCTGATAGATTGCGTAGGCGTCGCCGGGGGAGGCCAGGAACGCCGCTTCCCGTTCCTCCTGATGGGAAAGACGATCCCGTATCTTTTCATCAAAAGCGGTGCTTTCCTCCCATTCCTCTTGCGGAATAGAGAAAAGAGCGTCCACGGGGAGGGCGTCAATGTCCGAGCTGTCCAGGCACATCTCCGCCGTGCCGCCGTCCACGATTCCGTAGACGGTAAGGCCCTGATCCATCATTTCATAGGCCCGGTCCCGTGTGATCGGAAGCATATCGCCGTCCAGATAGCCCGCGCCCTCCAGATCACTCATGCTCACGGTGTCATCCGGCATGGGGTAGGTGTCCAGAAGCACCGCGCTTTCCTCCACCGCGTAATGCTCGATCTCCTTCAAACGGGGATCATCCGTTTCCTGCTCCTGCTTATCCGGCGCAGGCGGCAGATCGTTGGCCTCAGTGATCTCGTCCAGCTTTTCCAGAGGCACAAGCTCCACCTGCACCGGCTCCAAGCCTTGCAGGATGCAGACCTCTTTGAACGCGCCGTCCATGAGGGTTTCCGCAGGGTGCATTTTTGCACCCTCCACGGAAAACTGCCCGCCGTCAATGGCCTTCATGCTGTCTGCGTCGTAGAGGGTGTAGTCAAAGCCTGCGTCAGTGGCCTGGATGTGGAGGATTTTCTCCTTATCCAGCAGATAGAGCGTTTCAGACTCGCCTAACGGCGCTTCCAGTCTGGCTTCCTCCCATTGCCGGTTCATTGCTCTTGCCTGCCTTGCCGTCATGGTGCCGTCCTTCAGCTCGGCCAGCAGCTTTTGACAGACTTCCGTGGGGCCGGAGAAGATGATGCCATGGGAGGTTTCGCCCTCAAAGGCCAGCACATAGCTTTCGTCCTCCTGCAAGACGTTCTTCTCCATCTGATAGGTCAGTCCCTTGTCCCACTGATCGCTGAGTGCCTCCAGCCGGGTCAGAAGGGCGTCGGGTGCAGGAACACCGGAACGCTTGGCGGCGTCAGCCAGCACATTCCGTGCGCTGTCAAAGCTCCCATGCCGCAGCATATCCGCAAAGGCTTTTGCCGTTTCCTCCTTTGACACGGATGTGAACTGATTATTGAGCATCCCGTTCTGATGGAGCTGGTCCAGGTGGTCGCACAGATCGGCGGCGTAGAGCTGATAGGCGTCCGGGGCAGGCGCTTCCGGCTCCGGGGCTTCCTGCTCTGGCAGGGCCTTGGGGTCGATGCCGCGCTCCTTGCAGATTTCCGCAAAGTTGCGGTCAACATCCGTAATAAGCTCGGAGGCGGTCTTATTGATGGTTTCCAGACTTGCCCGCAGCTCTTTCAGCTCCTTGCCCTGGGACCAGGTTGCAATATAGCCGAAGCTGTTCTCGCCGGTTTCGATCCCGAAATACTGGCAGACGGCGTAGGAAACACTCTCGGCCTCCACCTCCTCGGTGCGGCGGTCCTTCTTGACCGGCTCCTCACCGTCTGCCGCGGCCTCCGCCTGCTGTTTTTCATAGTTGTGGAGCTTGGAGTGTGCGATCTCGTGGACCAGCGCGGAGATGGTCTGTACCTCGCTCATGCCCTCCCGGATGGTGATAGCCTGATCGGTGGGACTGAAATAGCCGTCCGTGTTCGGCTCAATGGCCTTGAAGGAGATGGGAACCGGCGCGGACCGGCGCAGGGCCTCCACAAAAATCTCATACTGCTCTACGCTGCCGGTGAGGGTGGACGCCAGATGCGGGAGGGGCTTGCCGTCCGTCTGGGACACGTCGAACACTTTGACCGGCTTGAACATGGGGATGCTGATCTCCCGTTCCTCGGTGATCTGCTTGCCGTCCTTATCAAGCATAGGCGCTTTGGTGTCCGGGTCCAGCTTGACCTCCTCGATCTTTTTCTTGAAGGGCGTGGGCGCGATGATGGTGATGCCGCGCTCTCCCTTCTTCACATGGCGTCCGAATTGGTTTTTCCACTTCTGGAAGCCCGCCACCAGGGAGGCGTCCGGGCGCTGCATATAGATGAGCATGGTGTTGTTGACACTGTATCGGTGGAACCGGCTCATGACGGAGAGATACTGCCGGT
>JAFVBH010000039.1 GCA_017480115.1 Clostridia bacterium | reverse complement strand
CATTGTAAGGTCTCCTTCTTGTATGCGGTAATGCTGTATTTGTTTTTTACAACTAATCATTTTACAGATAAATCCACGATCCTACAAGAGGGGACCTTACATATTATCTACAAGCGCGTGTGCCCGTTTTGCGTCTATAAATCCAAGCCGCAAAGCGGCTTCCGAAACTCCTCTCTTCTCTCTCCTAACCCCTCACTTGATTTAGCGGGCGTCCGTCGGGTTATGTGTAAAATCAACGGACGGCCGGTGGCCGTCCCTACAAGTGAAGTCCGATATTTTAATTTATAAATCCAAATCGCGCAGCGATTTCCAAACCTCCTACCTCTTCCCTCCTACCTTCTCCCTAGATTCCGATTTGCGGGGCGTAAACGCCCCGCAAATCGGAATCTACTGCACCGTAAACGGCTCAACGGTATAATATTCCGCCTCCACGTCTGCGTCGGCGGGGAGGGATTCCCGCGGCGGGCGGTTGGAAAGGTTGACGCAGACAGACGCCGCGATAAAGCAGACGACGAATAAAAGCACTGCCGCAAGGGCAGTCAACAGCTTTTGCCGTCGTGTCAGTTTTACTGTTTTGACCCGTTGAAACAGGGTGCCGTCCGCGTGCCGTTCGCCGGGATAATCTGCTGAAAATTCATAATACCCTTTGGTGGCTGCGGTGCTTGCCGGACGTTTTCCGTTTTTCGTTGTTTTGTCAGCTTTCATCGCTTTTCTCCGTTGCTTCGCCGCCGGTGCGCCGGAAGGTCGGCGCGGCGTCCTGATAGGTATATGTTTGTTGCCCCGCTACGCTGTCCATATAGGATTTGTCCGGATCTTCCTGCGTGTTATTCATACGGAATGTTCGTTTGCCGCGTACGTTTTTATCCGGTTTCTTTCCATAATCGGAGCGGCGGATCGCAAGCACGATGATGCTGATCATCAATGCCGCACAGCCTGCAGGTTCCGTATTCGGCAGAATGTACCGCATCAGCATGGTAACCAATCCGCCCGCCACACCCAGAAGTGCGGCGGTTACTATATTTTTCGTCTGCAAGCGGTCCTCTGACAGAATAAATACTGCTGTGAATAACGCGAAACCGCCTGCCAGTTCGCAAAGCAGGGAGTACCCCGCGGATAGCCCCGCTCGGGGAAAGAAAATCGCGCACACCGCTATTGTAAGGACGTATGCCAGCGGCATGACGGCGTTTTTCGGCTTGCGGATCACAATATATACGAACGACGCCAGCATCAGTACGAAGCAGGTCGCTCCCATGGGCCCGGCGACATTGCCGGTCAGGATATTTGCCATCCCCAGCGTTTGCAGATCGGCGCCGTTTCTGGCTGTTAACAGTTGCAAGATCGGCGCTGTGATGGTCGGAGACGCGGCGCCGACAAGGGCTTTCGGCACGGGAGGATTCCCAACCACAAACGGCAGTATGCCCGTAAATGCCGCTGTAACAGCCGCAGCGGAGAAACGGTATGCTGTGCGATCAAGCGTGTTTTTAAAGATGACCGGCGGGCAAAGCAGCGCAGCCAATACCGATACTGCTGTCAGAACGATCAGTACGGGCAGAGAAACGGTGGCGGGCATCAGCAATGCGGCGCAAACGCCTGCTCCTGACACGAAAAAAATATCAAAGGTAAATCTGCCTTTGAATATCAGCTTGAGCAGCAGCGATGCCAGCAGTCCCGCGAGAACCGCCGTCAGGCAGCCGACGGCAATGCGCAAAAGCGCCGGAGTGCTGTAATAATACCATGCCATTACCGAAGCGAACAGCAGCAGAATGCCGCGGTCAATACGGTCTGCATACGGATTTTTACGTTTTGTTTTGATTATGGATTCTTTTTTTGCCAACGGAATCAACTCTTTTACAAATTACCATATTTTTTGCATTGCCCGCCCGCTTGCATTCATACTATTATAGGTACAGAGACTGCGAAACGGAGGGATACCCCATGAAAGTGATCGCCGAACATGACTGTTTTATATCCGTCGAATTGACGGCGGAGGACATGGACGAACTGAACATTACATATGACGCACTGGACTATTCCAATACCGAGACCCGCCGCGTACTTTGGACCGTGCTGGACGAGGCAAGGCGGCTGTCCGGTGAAGAATTTGATATTACGGATCGCCTTGTAATCGAGACAATGCCTGCCGACGGCGGCGGCTGTCTGATTATATTCACCGCGGTGAGCGATTATCCGCGGGGACAGGGCGGGTTTTGTTGTTTTTTTGATTTAGATGCGTTTTTGGATTTTATGGTATATTGCCGTAAAAACGCGGGGCTTGCCGAGGTCTGCCTGTATACGTATAACGGCGATTATTACGCTGCCGCCGCGCAGGAGAATGCGGTCGCGTTGCTTACGGAGTTCTGCGACGTTACGCCGGATCCCGACGGGTTGCTTGCCGCCGCCGCTGCGGAGCGTATGCAATTTTTGCAGTCAGTCAAGATCTGAGCGAAAAACTTTTTCCGCAGCGGCACGCATGGCATGGATCGCCGCCGCGCGGTCAGCTGCCTTGAACACTGCGCTGCCTACGGCGAAGCAGTCCGCGCCTGCGGCGGCGCACTTTGTAATGGTCGTGCTGTCGATGCCGCCGTCAACCTGAATCATCAGGTCAAGCCCGCGCCTGTCCGCTTCCTGCCGGATCGCGCGGATTTTATCGATGCTGACGGGCATAAAGCTCTGCCCGCCGAAGCCCGGCTCTACGGACATGACCAGCACCATACCCAGCCGGTCAAGATACGGGAATACCGCCTCGGCAGGCGTTGCAGGCTTGATGGAAAGGGACGGGATCGCTCCGCCGACTTTGATCGCGTCGATCGTCGCGCCCACGTCGCTGTCGCTTTCGATATGGAAGGTGATAACGTCCGCGCCCGCCGCGGTGAAATCCTTGATATAAGCCAGCGGATCCCGGATCATCAGATGTACGTCAAAGATGCGCACGGTATGGGGGCGGATCGCCTTGACGATGGGCGCGCCCAAGGTGATATTCGGGACAAAACAGCCGTCCATAACGTCGATGTGGATCCAATCCGCGTCCGCCGCGGCGAGGGATTGGATCTCCTGCTCCAAATTTGAGAAATCGGAGGAAAGGATCGAGGGGGAAATTTTTATCATAATTAGGGCTCCTTTTTTATTTTTTGGAATCTTACGGATGAACCGCCCGCAAATTGAGGTAGGAGGGAGGAGGGAAGAGGGAGGAGGTTCGGAAGCCGCTTCGCGGCTTGGATTTATAAATATAAACGGGCACACCCGCTTGTAGATAATATGTAAGGTCCCCTCTTGTAGGATCGTGGATTTATCTGTAAAATGATTAGTTGTAAAAAACAAATACAGCATTACCGCATACAAGAAGGAGACCTTACAATGAACAGTATACTCTATGTTGGCTTAGAT
>JAFVBH010000038.1 GCA_017480115.1 Clostridia bacterium | reverse complement strand
TTTCCGCTATGCTCTTTGATTCAACACATTCAGGTCTGTTTGTTAAGTGTCTGTTAACTTTATGTTCAGCCCCTTGACTGGAGACCTTACATAACAGGGACGGCCATTGGCCGTCCGTTGATTTTGCGCGTAACCTGACGGACGGCCAATGGCCGTCCCTACAGGATCGCGTGACGATCTTCCCTGCGATAAATCAGAATTTACACTTGATTTACCTGCAAAACTGTAGTAGAATAGGAATGCGAAATTATGTAAACCTAACCCAGGGAGGAAATAAAATGTTAGTATCTGCAAAAGAAATGCTTGACAAGGCAAAAGCGGGACATTACGCCGTCGGTCAATTCAATATCAACAACCTTGAGTGGACGAAGGCTGTGCTGAAAACCGCGCAGGAGTTGAACTCCCCCGTTATCCTCGGTGTTTCCGAGGGCGCGGGCAAGTATATGTGCGGCTTCAAGACCGTTGCCGACATGGTAAAGGCGATGATCGAGAGTCTCAACATCACCGTTCCCGTGGCGCTGCATCTGGATCACGGCACCTATGACGGCGCAAAGGCATGCATTGAGGCGGGCTTCTCCTCCATCATGTTTGACGGTTCCCATTATTCCATCGATGAAAATATCGAAAAGACCAGAGAGCTTGTCGCCACCAGCCATGCAAAGGGCATCTCCATTGAAGCGGAGGTCGGCTCCATCGGCGGCGAGGAAGACGGCGTTGTCGGCATGGGCGAGGTCGCCGATCCCGACGAATGCAAGATGATCGCAGATCTGGGCGTCGACATGCTGGCTGCCGGCATCGGCAATATTCACGGTAAATATCCCGAAAACTGGCCCGGCCTGCGCTTTGACGCGCTGGACGCGATCCAGCAGAAAACCGGCGCAATGCCGCTCGTGCTGCACGGCGGCACCGGCATTCCCGCCGACATGATCAAAAAGGCGATCAGTTTGGGCGTTTCCAAGATCAACGTCAACACCGAGTGCCAGCTGAGCTTTGCCGCCGCAACGAGAAAGTATATTGAAGAGGGCAAGGATTTGCAAGGCAAGGGCTTCGACCCCCGCAAGCTGCTCGCCCCCGGCTTTGACGCAATCTGCGCTACGATCAAAGAGAAAATGGAGCTGTTCGGTTCCGTTGACAAAGCATAAGATTCAGATACACGCAAAAACCGCCATGTGCGCTGCACATGGCGGTTTTTTAGACAAATTGCCTTTTTACATCAAAAAAGCGGCGCCGCTGCCCGTAGGACAATGCGACACGCCGCCAATGGTTCACTAACTGTTTTATGCGCCGAGGTACGCCTTACGGACGCCCTCATCGTTCAGCAGATCGGACGCCTTGCCCTCCATGCTGATTCTGCCGGTCTCCAGCACGTAAGCGCGGTCTGCGATGGACAGCGCTTTATTCGCGTTCTGTTCCACCAGCAGTACGGTCGTGCCCTCGTCCTTGATCTTTTGAATAATCGAAAAGATCTCGTCCACGTAAAGCGGAGAAAGTCCCATGGACGGTTCGTCCATTAAAATGATGCGGGGATTACTCATTAACGCTCTGCCCATGGCAAGCATCTGCTGCTCACCGCCGGACAGCGTCCCCGCCACCTGATTGCGGCGTTCCTCCAGCCGCGGGAACGAGGCGAACACCTTGGCGAGGGATTCCTCGATCTCTTTTTTATTTTTTCTGGTATATGCGCCCAGCTTCAAATTGTCATACACCGAAAGCGCGGCAAATACGCGCCTGCCCTCGGGCACATGCGCCATCCCCATCGAGACGATCTTATGCGCGGGCACCTTTGTAATATCCTTGCCGTCCAGCGTGATGCTGCCGCTTGCGGGCTTCAGCAAACCGGTGATCGTGTGCAGCGTCGTGGTCTTGCCCGCGCCGTTGGCGCCGATCAGCGCAACGACCTCGCCCTTATCCACGTCAAAGGAAATATTTTTGATCGCCTGAATAACGCCGAAAAACACGTTCAGATCTCTGACTTCCAACATTGCCATGCTACACCCTCCTTAATCGCCTAAATACGCCTTGATGACTTCGGGATTTTTCAGAACCTCCGCCGTGGGACCCTTGGCAAGCTCCGTACCGAAGTTCAGTACTGTGATATTCTCGCAAATACCGGATACGAGGCTCATATCATGCTCGATCAGCAGCACCGTCAGATCAAAATTATCTCTGACGAAGCGGATCGTCTGCATCAGCTCCTTGGTCTCGTTGGGATTCATACCCGCCGCAGGTTCATCAAGCAGCAACAGCTTCGGTTCCGTCGCCATGGCGCGAGCAATCTCCAGCTTCCGCTGTTTACCGTAGGGCAGGTTGGACGCCAACGTGTCCACATCGTCGTCCAGTTCAAATACCTTCAGCAGCGCATGGGCGCGTTCATTCATTTTACGTTCGGTGGAGAAATACCGCGGCAAGCGCACGATCCCTTCAAAGGTGCTGTATTTCATGCCGTTATGCAGCCCCAGTTTGACGTTATCCAGCACGGAAAGATTCGAGAACAGCCGGATATTCTGGAACGTACGGGCAATGCCCGCCTTGTTAATCTCCGCCGGTTTTTTGCCTTTCAGCTCTTTCCCGTCCAAAAAGAACGTCCCCGTCGTGGGCTTGTATACGCCGGTCAGCAGGTTGAATACAGTGGTTTTGCCCGCGCCGTTGGGACCGATCAGCCCATACAGCTCGCCCTTTTCCAGTGTCAGATTAAAATCCTCCACCGCGTGCAGACCGCCGAATACGATGCCGAGATTTTTTACCTCAAGTAAACTCATGTCAAGCCGCCTCCTTTGCGTTGTTCTTTTTGCCGGAGCGGATATTATAAAGCGCCTTTTCTTTCATTTGCACGAAGAACGCGCCGTTATTGACGATCATCATAACGATCAACACGATGGCGTACAGCAGCATTCTATACTGACCGACGCCGCGGAACAGTTCCGGCAGCGCGTACAGGATCGTCGCCGCAATCACAGAACCGCGGACGCTGCCCAAACCGCCGAGCACAACGTAAACAAGGATCATGATAGACATATTATACCCAAAGTTGTTGGTATTAGCAGTCAGAGCATTCAGATTATGGGCATAAAGCACACCCGCGCAGCCCGCGATTGCCGCGGCGATCACGAACGCCATCAGTTTGTATTTTGTCACATCAATACCGATGGACTCGGCGGCGATGCGGTTATCGCGAATGGACATAATCGCTCTGCCCGTTCTGGAATCCATCAGATTGGTGACGATGAGCAGCGTCAGCATCACAAGGATAAAACCTATGGTGAAATTGGAGCTTTTCGGCGTACCGGTGATTCCCTGCGGACCGTTCAGAATCAGCAGACCGTCCTCCGCCATATCGAGGTTTTTCGTACTCATGGCAATGTGGAAACCGGAGGCGTCCTTACCAATGTACAGCACATTAACAACGGTTTTGATGATCTCGCCGAACGCCAGCGTCACAATGGCAAGATAGTCGCCCTTCAGACGCAGCACGGGGATGCCGATAATCACGCCCGCAAGCGCCGCAACCGCCGCGCCGATCAGCATTGCCAGCACAAACCGCAGCCAGTCCGTCATCAGCACATCTTTTGTTATTACCGAAAAAAACGCACCGCAGTATGCGCCTACGCACATAAAGCCCGCGTGTCCGAGGCTCAGTTCTCCCAATACGCCGACCACGAGATTCAGCGAAACCGCCATCACCACGCTGTAGCAGATGGGAACAAGCAAACTCTGATAGGCGTTTTTCAGGTGCCCGGTCGCAGTCAGGGTCTGGAACACTGCATAAAAAACAATCACAATCAGATATGTAACAAAGTTCTTTTTTGTAACGGAGCGTACCCCCGATTTTTTCTTTTCCAACGGAGAATTCACTTTTTTTGCCATAGCGCACCTCACACCTTCTCGTTGATCTTCTTACCCATGATGCCCGTGGGCTTTACAAGCAGAACGATGATCAGCACGCCGAACACGATCGCATCGGAAAGCTGAGAGGATATATAGCCCTTGCTCAGGTTTTCGATTACGCCCAGCAGAACGCCGCCGACCATCGCGCCGGGAATGGAGCCGATACCGCCGAACACCGCAGCGACAAACGCCTTAATTCCGGGCATGGCGCCGGCATACGGGCTCAGGGCGGGATAGGTCGAGCACATCAGCGCGCCCGCAATCGCAGCCAGCGCGGAACCAATGGCAAAGGTCAGAGAGATCATGCCGTTGACGTTGATGCCCATCAGCTGCGCGGCGCCTTTATCCTCGGAAACGGCACGCATCGCCTTGCCGGGTTTCGTTTTATTGACAAACAGCGTCAGCGCAATCATGATCACGACCGAAACAATGATTGTCGTAACAATCTCGCCGGAAATCGTCAGACTGCCGCCGGCAAGTGTAATCGGCTTTAAGGAAACGACAGAGGAGAACTGCTTGGTATCGGAACCGAAAATCAAAAGCGCCATATTTTGCAGGAAATAGCTGACGCCGATCGCGGTAATCAGCACAGCCAGCGACGCAGCCTGCCGCAGCGGTTTATACGCAAGCCGCTCAATGACTACGCCCAAAACCGTGCAGAACGCGATTGCAATCAGCACGCCCAGCGCCGGATTCATGCCGCCCTTGACGCAGGCGGTATATACAACAAACGCGCCGACCATGATCACGTCGCCGTGGGCAAAGTTCAGCATTTTCGCGATACCGTAAACCATGGTGTAGCCCAGCGCAATCAACGCATAGATACTGCCGAGGCTGATACCGGAGATCAATTGTGAGAGAAATTTCATTTCCTCAACTCCTTTTCGGGATTCCTGATAAATAGCATAAAAGCTCTGAAACAATGTACCTGATATGCCGTTGCATCAGATACCATCGATCAGATCCACTGTTTCAAAGCTTTTATGAATACAATTCTGTTTTTCCGGATACGGCACGCCGGCAACCCGGCATGCCGTATCGAAATTTAAAATTTACGCAGCAGCGACAGTACCGTCGTTGATGATGGCAACTCTGGGCTGCTTCTGGGGCTCGCCGTCGGCTGCCCAAGACATTGCAGTACCGGTAACGCCGTCAACAGAAACCTGCGTCAACGCAACCTTCAGCAGATCGCCCACCTCGGAAGCTGCGGTGTCAGCGGTAACATTTGCCAGCTCGCTGGCAGCCTTCAGCGCGTAAATCGCGTCATAAGCGTCCGCGGCAAACTGGTTGAGGTAGGAAGCCTGATCGGGATAGCTGTTCTTGAAGTTGGTAACAAACTTCACAGTCGCGTCGTCGGTCGCAGTCTCAAGGAAAGGCGTGAGGTATCTCAGACCCTCGGCAAGAGTGGTGTCAAAGTTCTCCATGCCGAGAATACCGTCCATACCGTCGGGACCGAAGAAGATGGGCGCATAGCCGATGTCTCTTGCCTGCTTGAGAATCAGAGAAGCGGGCGTATAGTACATGGAAAGGAATACAAGCTCTGCGCCTGCTGCCTGCATGTTGTTGATCTGTGCGCTGAAATCGGTAGCGCTGTCGTTCGTGAACGCTTCCTCAGCAACAATCTCAAACCCTCTGGCAGCCGCCTCAGTCAGGAGATTATCCTTGATGCCGGTGGAGTAGGAGTCGGAGCTGTTAAAGATAACGCCAACTTTGGTGGCAAGATTGTTGTCTGCAATGTAGTCTGCGGCAACGATACCCTGGTTGTCATCGGAGAAGCATACGCGGAAGCAGGTGTCGCCCGCGGAGATCGCATCGATGGAAGAACCGGAGGGTGTGAGCAGCAGCATATTGTCGGCTGCAGCCTCAGCGGATACGGCAACACAGGGCGTCGAGGTGACGGTGCCCATGAGCATCTGCATATCCCAGTCCTTCAGGCTGTTATAAGCGTTAACAGACTTCTCTGCGTCGCCCTGATCGTCCTGCATGTTGAACGCGACTTCATAGCCGTTGATGCCGCCGGCAGCGTTGATTTCCGCAACAGCCAGCTCAGCGCCCAGTTTAACAGCCATACCGTACTGTGCAAGGTCGCCGGTGATGGGGCCGATGCCGCCGATCTTGATGGTGCCCTCATTGGCGAACGCAACGGGCGTTGCGTCTGTGTTGTTCTCGACAGGGGTGGGATCCGCGGGATCGTCCGTATTCTTACCGCAAGCGGCAAAAGCGAAAACGAGCGCGAGAGCCAGAACAACAGCAATGATTCTCTTCATTTTCATTGTGAAAAACCTCCAAATAAAATGTGCGAAGTACTCCGCCTACGGCGTTTCCCGCGCAAAAACAAGGTGAACACTCCGTTCATCCCATTTTATAATTTCCATTATATTCATTCAATTTCATCCTGTCAATCGTAAAATGCATTAAAATTAGCAGAATCTACCATGGCAAAACTTGTGCAATCTGTCATGATTTTTCAAAAAAAGGTTCATAAACACCCTGTTTTGCCCCGAACAGCATAAATTTTTCCTGCAAAGAGAAAAAGAATCAGGCAACTTTCACAAAACGCGGCAATGCATACGCCGCGTATAAATATTCGCTCGGG
Organism: Clostridia bacterium; assembly: GCA_017480115.1. Taxonomy (GTDB): domain Bacteria; phylum Bacillota; class Clostridia; order Oscillospirales; family Acutalibacteraceae; genus RGIG2774. Next base: position 4,631 of record JAFVBH010000038.1, on the reverse strand, counting down.
AATATGAAAACTCCGGAGCCGAAGCCCCGGAGCCTGTCGTGTGCCGTTACAGATTAAAGACCCGCCTTATCAGCCGCATCCTTCGCGCCGCTGAAGGTATCGAACCACTCTTTAAAAGCGTCGATAATCTCTTTTAAGACGTCAATAAAATTCTGAACTTTTTCGCTCTCAAAGAATTCCTTGATTCCCATTAAAATCATCCTTTCTGAAAAATACTTCATCGTGATGTGAGCAACGGGCGAATCACGAGAAACCGCCTCATACTCTTGTTTCAAATTTTACCCCCGAATCGTCAAATTGTCAAGCCCGTTTCTCAGTTTTTAACAAAATATATGCAACTTTGCGATAAAAAGTACAAAATCAAAAATCTTATTGACAAAGCCGCCCGGCGGGAATACAATATAGCATTGCAAATTGAAATTTACGGAGGTTCAGCATATGAACACTATAAAAGTAGACAGCGGCAATACCCTGATGATCGCCCACCGAGGATTAAGCGGCATCGAGCTGGAAAATACCTGCTCCGCGTTTGTGGCGGCGGGCAACCGCAGCTATTTCGGCATTGAGACCGACGTCCATGTCACCGCCGACGGGCAGTATATTATTTTCCATGACGATACCACCGAGCGTGTCGCGCTTGATAAAATGGCCATTGAAGAAACCACCTATGACACCCTGCGTTCCCTGAAACTGGCGGACAGAGACGGCAAGCGCGGCAGAATCGACCTTGTAATGCCGGCGCTGAGCGAGTATATTCTTCTTTGCAAGAAATACGAAAAGAAAGCTGTCCTTGAATTGAAAAACAAGTTTACCAAGGAGCAGAACCACGAAATCGCGCGGATCATCGAATCTCTTGGGTATCTTGACCAGACGATCTTTATTTCCTTCTGCTTGGATAATCTTGTTGACATCAGAGCGTTTTATCCCGACCAGACTGTGCAGTTTCTTGAGGAGAAATATACCGACGCGTTGATCGACAAAGTCGCTTCTTTGGGCATGGATCTTGATATTGAATACACCGAGCTGACCGAGGAACGCATCGCCTACGCGCATTCCAAGGGCGTTAAGGTCAACTGCTGGACCTGCGATGACCCCGACTTTGCCGCCAACCTTATCAAGTGGAACATTGACTTCATCACCTCCAATATTTTGGAATAAACATACCGAATGCGAACAAACGGGACATCGCTGCTGTTTTGGCGGCGATGTCCCGTTTGTTCGTCAGCATCTGCGGTATCGGCAACGCAGTTTTTGCGCCAAGAATCAAAAAGCATATTGACAAAATCCCCGATAAATAGTTTAATATAATAGTATATATGCAGGAAAGGCGGCGGTGGCGGCATGGAGCGTGAATCAGAAAGCTACAGCGCGCTCTGCGTTTCCTCCGGCAGCAAAGGAATCGAATTTATTACCGGGCTTTTGCCCCGCGCAATATTTCCCACCCCCGTATGCAAGCCCACAGCCGCTGGCGCACGGAACGCGCTGCAATCGCAGACATTCGATATGGTGTTTATCAACGCGCCCCTGTGCGACGACAATGCGGCAACGCTTGCGGTATCTGCGGCAAAAAGCGGCTGCCTGACGATGTTATTTGTAAAGGCGGAGGATTATGATACCGCAGCGGAATTAACTGCGGCAAGCGGCGTCTTTACCGTGTCAAAACCCAATCCATTGCAGTTTTACAGGCAGGTCGTGGCGCTGTTTCTGGCGGCAAAGCGGCACGAACAGGCGGCGGCAAGCAAAATTGAAGCGCTTGAGACCAAGCTGGACGAGATCCGCATTATCAACCGCGCTAAGCTGGTGCTGATACAATACCTGAAAATGGACGAGACGAAGGCGCACCGCTATATTGAAAAGCAGGCGATGGACCGGCGCGTCACCCGCAGCGAAGTGGCGCAAAGCATTATATCAACTTATGAATACTAAGTAGCCACTGATTAATTGCCGGCTGACACCTTGTGCGCATTTTACGCGCATAGTTCATCATTGGCTATCGATAAGATTTAAGACCCCGGAGGTATAATCATGACAAAGTATATTTTTGTGACAGGCGGCGTTGTATCCGGTCTGGGCAAAGGCATTACCGCGGCTTCTCTCGGCAGACTGCTGAAGGCGAGAGGTTTTAAAGTTGCGGCGCAGAAGCTGGATCCCTATGTGAATGTTGACCCGGGCACGATGAGTCCGTTCCAGCACGGCGAAGTTTATGTCACTGAGGACGGCGCGGAGACGGATCTGGATTTGGGACATTACGAGCGTTTTATCGATGAAAACCTCAACAGATATTCCAATCTTACCACCGGTAAAGTATTCTTTAACGTCATCAGCAAGGAGCGTAAGGGCGAGTATCTGGGCGAGACCGTGCAGTATATTCCCCATATCACAAATGAGATCAAGGAGTTTATTTATTCCGTCGGCAAAAAGACCAACGCCGATATTGTTATCACCGAGATCGGCGGCACCACCGGAGATCTGGAAAGTCAGGTCTTTATTGAGGCGATCCGTCAGGTGCATCATGAGGTCGGCTCGGAAAACGCGCTGTTCATCCACGTCACGCTCGTTCCCTATCTGCAGGGCTCCGGCGAACATAAATCCAAGCCCACCCAGCATTCCGTCAAGGAGCTGCAGGGCATGGGCATCTCCCCCGACATTATTGTTCTGCGCAGCGATGAGCCGATTGAGGACGAATCCATTTTCCGCAAGATTGCCAATTTCTGCAACGTAAAACCCGATTGCGTGATCGAGAACCGCACCATTTCCGTGCTGTACGAAGCGCCGCTGATGCTGGAGGAAAGCCATTTTTCCGACATCGTGTGCCGCGAACTGCATTTGGACGCGCCCGCTCCCGATCTGACCGAGTGGAAAGCCATGATCGAACGGATCCATAACCGCAACAAGACCGTCACCATTGCCATGGTGGGCAAATATATGCAGCTGCACGACGCGTATCTTTCCGTGGCGGAAGCGCTCCGGCACGCAGGCTACCAGCACAGCGCGAAGGTCGAAATCGAATGGATCGATTCCGAGACTGTCACAAAAGAAAACCGTGACGCGGTGCTAAAAAACGCGGACGGGATCCTGGTGCCCGGCGGCTTCGGCAACCGCGGCACAGAGGGTATGATCCTCGCCGCGGAATACGCCAGGATCAACAATATCCCGTATCTGGGCATCTGCCTGGGTATGCAGATCGCAGTCATTGAGTTTGCCCGCGACGTGCTGGGCTTTGCGGATGCAAATTCCCGGGAATTTGATGAAAACAGCAAGCATAAGGTCATCGATTTTATGCCCGATCAAAACGATGAGATCGCCAAGGGAGGCACTCTCCGTCTGGGCAGCTATCCCTGTTATATTGAGGACGGTACGCAGATGCAGCGCTGCTACGGCGCGTCGGTCATCAGCGAGCGCCACCGCCACAGATATGAGTTTAACAACGAGTTCCGCGAAGAGCTTATCAATGCCGGACTTGTTGTCAGCGGCACCTCGCCGGACAAGCGTCTGGTGGAGACCGTGGAAATCCCCGGCAATGATTTCTATATCGGCGTACAGTTCCACCCCGAATTTAAGAGCCGCCCCAATAAGCCCCATCCCCTGTTCCTCGGCTTTGTCGGCGCGGCAGTAGAGAAGAAAGAAAAATAATTTATTGCAAATGATCTTACGTCTTTATCGACAGGCTGAAAGAACCGCCGCGGCAATGCGGCGGTCCTTTATTATCAGAAAGCTGCTCGTGTCGTCAGCCGTTTTGCTTATAACAAGCAATCCCCTCCCCCAAAACCGGATTGGAGCAGATATGCTCGTAGATGTTGTTCTAAAAATTACGATAAACGGAACAAAAATTACGGCGGCGCACTTTTTTCCTGTAAACTGCGGTATCATAGGAGCACAACCGATATGGATAAGGAGGTTTTCCTATGACAATGCGCAACCTATCTCACCGACTGCCGCCACTGGGCATACTTTCGGCATATATTCTGTCGCTCCTTTGCAATTTCAGCGCGGCAATCTGCGCAACAGCAATACAAATCCCGATGCACATCACCGCTACTGTACTCTATCTCTCAGCATGGATATTGTTCTTTATTTTTTGCAAATCCCACACGAAAACGCTGTATAGACTTGCATTTATCTACTGGCTGTGCGTGCTGATATACGCCACAGGTAATCTTTTCTGTGTCATATTTAATACCGGGTTTTCCGTCATCGGATTTGCGAATATCATCATTGCCGGACTTATTGCGCCTTTGATGGGTATTTATTTGCTTCCCGGCAATAACGACATGCTGCCTGCTATTCTCGGCGCGATCATACCTGCGGCATTTGCCGCGATCTGCATAATTAAAATTTCTCGAAGCGCAAAAGCATAAGAACCGGACGCCGACCCAACCGCTCTATCGACATAAGGCAGAAAAGAGGACGCTCCTCACGGAACGTCCTTCAGACTGTCGATAAAGTCGAAAGATCATTTGCAATAAAAAATACTGAAAGAGAACGACGAACAAAGCGAAGAAAATAAAGAAAGAAATTCAATAATTTTATAAGGATTGTTGATTATAATTGCAAATTAGTCGTGTTTTTGCCCTCTCGCGGTACCATCGTACAGCTTCGGAACAAAAACACGACTTCTTTCTGCCTTTCTC
>JAFVBH010000037.1 GCA_017480115.1 Clostridia bacterium | reverse complement strand
CACTTTTTAAGTGATCCACGCTTGTAGATTACAGAACTTTCGGCGAACCATTAGCCTGGGGTAACCAATCCGCGTATAACAGACTGGCCAATCACCGAATTTCTGTTTTATCATAGCCTTTCCGCTATGCTCTTTGATTCAACACATTCAGGTCTGTTTGTTAAGTGTCTGTTAACTTTATATTCAGCCCCTTGACTGGAGACCTTACATAACAGGGATGCCCATTGGGCATCCGTCAGATTACGCGCAAAATCAACGGACGGCCAGTGGCCGTCCCTACAAGCGCGTGTGCCCATTTATGTCTATAATTCCAACCGCGAAGCGGTTCCACAATCATTCAGCATTCACCGTTCATTATTCATTAACTTCTGATTTATCGGCAACGCCGATAAATCAGAAGTTTGAGTTGCGCGCAAAATCGGCAAAACTATTGCCAAATGCGACAGAATGTGATAAAATACTTTGTCAGTAAAATAAATTCTCTGCAAGGGGCGTATGCTATATGTTAACATCTATCGTCGGTATCAACTGGGGCGACGAGGGCAAGGGGCGCATGGTCGATCTGCTTTCGGAGCAGCAGGACATCGTCTGCCGTTATCAAGGCGGCAACAACGCCGGGCACACCGTTGTCAACGAGCGCGGCAAGTTTATACTGAATCTTCTGCCCTCCGGCATTTTAAGACCCGACGTGGTCAACGTCATGGGCAACGGTATGGTGATCGATATTGAGCATCTTTGCGGCGAGATCGGCAGACTGCGCGCAGGCGGCATTGAAATCACGCCCGACAATCTGAAGATCAGTGACCGCGCGATCATCTGCATGCCCTACAATGTGGCGCAGGATTGTCTGGAGGAGGAACGTCTTGCCGACGCAAAATACGGCTCCACCCGCCGCGGCATTGCGCCCATCTACGGCGATAAATATATGAAAAAAGGCATTCGCATGGGCGATCTGAAGCAGCCCGATGCGCTGAAAAAATCCCTGGAAAATATTCTGGACTGGAAGAACCTGACGATTCAGAAAGTGTATGGCGCGGAGCCGTTTACCTATGAAAAAATGCTGGAATGGCTGCAAACCTACGGCGGACAGCTCATGGACTACATTTGCGACGTGGGCGAATATCTTGAAGCCGCGATCAAGGACGGCAAGCGCGTGATGTTTGAGGCGCAGCTCGGCGCGTTGCGGGACATCGATTTCGGCATTTATCCCTACACGTCGTCGTCCTCCACCATCGCCGCTTACGCGCCCATCGGCGCGGGCGTGCCCGGGCACCGGCTCGATCGCGTGATCGGCATTATGAAAGCCTACTCCACCTGCGTGGGCGAGGGGCCCTTCACCGCGGAGATGTTCGGCGATGAAGCGGAGGAACTGCGCAAGGCGGGCGGCGAATACGGCGCTGCCACCGGCAGACCCCGTCGCGTGGGCGGCTTTGACGTGGTCGCCTCCAGATACGGCGTGCGCGTGCAGGGCGCTACCGAGATCGCCGTCACCAAGCTGGACGTGCTGTCGTATCTCGACAAGATTCCCGTAGTCGTGGCGTATGAAGTGGACGGCAAGCGCATAGACAGTTTCCCCATGGGCAGAGAACTGACCGACGCGAAGCCCATCGTCGAATACGTGGACGGCTGGGGCGTCGATATTACCGGCTGCCGTAAGTTTGAAGAGCTGCCCGAAAACGCGCAGAAGTACGTCAAGTATCTCGAAAAGGTCGTGGAAGCGCCGGTCTCCTACGTTTCCGTCGGCGCGGAAAGAGATCAGATCATCGTTATGTGATTTATACCTTCACCAGCGGTTACAAGCGTCTTATTTGCCGGTTGCGGCGGGTAAGACGCTTTTTTCGGGCATAGGGCGGGAAATCGCGAATTTATCGTTGAGAAATTTTTACGCCTGTGCTAAAATGTAGAATAGAAACAAAATCGAGGTGTGCATATGGACAAGCTGAAACTCGCGGTGATCGCGGATCTGCATTATTACTCGCCCTCGCTGGGCACCACGGGCAGGGCGTATGAGATCAGGAGCGCCACCGATCAGAAATGTCTGGCGGAAAGCGGCGCGTTGACCGACGCCGCCTTTGAATCCATCGCTCTGAGCGATTGCGACGCGGTGCTGATCGCGGGGGATCTTTCCAACGACGGAGAAGTGGTCTCCCATCAGGAGGTCAAGGTCAAGATCGATAAGCTGGCGCAGTCAAAGCCGGTGTTCGTCGTCTATGCGACCCATGACTGGTGTTGCAGCGAGGACGCGGCAAGGTACGAGGGCGATCAGGTCATTCATGAGGGCGTGCCCACCATGACGCCGCCGCAGCTGCGGGAATTTTATTACGAATACGGCCCTCGGGACGCGATCAGCGAATATATCTGCGAGATCGGCGCGTCGTCCTATTGCGTCAAGCTCAAGGACGGCTACCGTCTGCTGGGCATCAATGACGATAAGAACGGCAAAGGCAAGGCGGGCTACTCCGAAGCGCATCTGCAATGGATATTAAAACAGATCGCCGACGCCAAGGCAGCCGGCGATACGATCATCGCCATGCATCATCACCTGATCATGCCCGGATTTTCCGAACTGGTGAACGGCGGCATGCTGATCGGCGATTGGCAGGAAATGGCGGAGACGCTGGCGGACGCGGGGCTGGAATTTCTCTTTGTCGGGCATTCCCATACCCAGCGCACCAGCTGCTATACCTCGAAGCAGGGCAACCGCCTGTGGCAGATCAACCTCGGCTCCTCCTCCGGCTGGCCCGCGCCCTATACCTTCTTCACGATTGACGACAGGGAGGCGCAGATCGACGTGAACTACACCACCCGTTTCTTCTATAACGGGCAGGTGCTGGGCTCCGACTTCGTGCGGGCGCATACCCTGGGCGTGGTGAAAAACATCATCGAAAACGCGGATAAGGGCAGGGACGCGCTTGCCGCGCAGTTAAAGGGGTACGGACTGGAGCTTGACAAGATCAAAGTTCCCTATCCCATCATCAGATCGCTCGCAAAGCACGTAAAGAACGACTCGATCAAGCAGGCGGCGGCAAAGGTAAATTTTCTCACGTTCGGCAAAGGGATCGATAAAAAAGCGGCGGCGGAGCTGCATAACGTCAAGCTGGTCGATCTCGTTTACGAATTGTTCCTCAATTTCTTTGACGGCAGCCTGCACCCCCACGCGCCCAATTCGGCGGTATACAAGGTCGTGACCGACGCGGCGTCGCTGCCCCGCAGGATCGCCGCCAAGCTGCCTGTCAAGGCGCTGAAAAAGGAAAAAATTCAAAAACTGTTTGCGGACGTGGAAAAAACGGCAAAGGAAACGCTGTATCCCGCCGTGAACAATCAACATGCCGTGATCGCGCGTAGGAAGTAACCGATGGATAAGGAAATTCAATATATCATAATGCATTGTATCGAGGCGTGCGACCCCGAACAAAACGTATTTGACATTGTAAAACAAAGAAGCTATGCCAAGCCGCCGGTGATCATTTCCATCGGCAAAGCGGCGGTCTCGCAGGCGCGCGGCGCGGCAAGGGCGCTGCGCGGAAATTTCCGCAAGGGCTTGATTATTACAAAATACGGGCATGCGCTGCATGCGCCCGACAGATTTTCCGTCTATGAAGCGGGGCACCCCGTGCCGGACGAAAATTCCCTGCGCGGGGCGCAGGCGGCGTTAGACGCCGTCCAAGGGCTGACGGCGGAGGACACCGTAATTTTCCTTGTCTCCGGCGGCGGCTCTGCGCTGTTTGAACTGCCTGTCGTCGGGCTTGACCGTCTCAGCGTGATCACGGAGGAAATGCTGAAAAAGGGCTGCGAGATCAACGAGATCAACAGCGTGCGCAAGAAGCTCTCCGCAGTCAAGGGCGGCAGATTTGCCCTTGCCTGCGCGCCGGCAAAGGTAGAAAATCTGCTGCTTTCCGACGTGCTGGGCGACGCGCCGTCGGTGATCGCCTCGGGTCCCGCCGTGCCGGACGATTCCCCTGCGGAGCTTGCATGGCAAACGGCAGAAAAATATAAGATGTCTTTGACAGCGGAGGAACTCCGACTGCTGCGGCAGCCGACCCCCGCCGCGCTGCAAAATGTCAGCGTCGCCTACACGGGCAATTTGCATATTTTGACCCAAGCCGCAAAAACCGCCGCCGAAGCGCTGGGCTATACGGCGACGGTAATCAATGAAGCGTTGACGGGAGAAGCGTCCGCGCAGGCGGAAATGTTTGCAAAATTTGTACTTGAGGAGAAATTAAAGCGCCCCGGCGAAAAGCTTGCCTATATCATGGGCGGCGAGACCACGGTCACCATCAAGGGCGGCGGCAAGGGCGGCAGGAATCAGGAATTTGCCCTTGCGGCTGCAAAGGTGCTGGACGGGATCGACGGGATCCGAATTTTTGCGTTCGGTTCCGACGGTACCGACGGCCCCACCGAGAACGCGGGCGGTATCGCCGATGGCGGCACGGCGGAAAAGCTGCGCCAAGCGGGCGGCAGCGTCGACGCGTTCCTTGCGGACAATAACAGCGCCGAAGCCCTGCGCCTTGCCGACGGGTTGATTGTCACCGGCCCCACCGGGACGAATGTGAACGATCTTTATATGGCGCTGGTGACTGCCGATTGATTGGGGTGACGCCCGCTTGTAGGGACGGCCACCGGCCGTCCGCCGGATTACGCGCAAAATCAACGGACTTACTCAATGCGGAATGCGGAGTGCGGAATGCGGAATGTCGGAAATCGCTGCGCGATTTGAATTTATAAATTAAAATATCGGGCTTCGCTTGTAGGGACGGCCATCGGCCGTCCGTCGGGTTACGCGCGAAATCAGCAGTTAATGAATAATGAAAGGTGAATGATGAATGATTTCGGTGCGGTTGCAAGCAACCGCCATGGTAGATGATTATAAATGAAACGATTCCTATTGCGTTTGTTTTTTTGAAAGACACTAATAAATATTCGCAATGTTTGCTCTGTCTTTCCATGATCGGGTACGGGCGGAGCCCGTCCGCAATTATTCATTTTTCATCATTCATTTTTCATTTCTGATTTATCGGCAACGCCGATAAATCAGAAGTTATGTACACGGCACACGGCGATCGCCGCATACCGTGTTTGTTACGCTTCGTTTTCCGCTCGTCTGAGAACCTCGTTCTCTCTGAACAGCAGAGATATACACCAAATACCCGCAAGGGCGACAAGGGTGTATATGATACGGCTGATGATAGCCGCCTGACCGCCGAACAGCCATGCGACCGCGTCAAACTTAAACAGTCCGATGGATCCCCAGTTCAGCGCGCCGATAATCGTAAGGATCAGGGCGATTCTGTCAAGCACTGTAGTTCACTCCTTTTTTGGTAACCGTGCCGAAACGCGGCAAACATACCGAATGTAAAACGGTGTGTCGCTATGTATTGTGCGCAGGCAGTCACTTTTTATTCTTACTGGAAAAAGTTTTTAAAACAATACGCATAGAAAGGCTGGCGGCAAATGCAAACAGCAAAGAAGCCTGCGGCAAATTTTTCGCAGGCGAAAAGCATTACAGTGAGTCTTGCGCTGCTGATCGCGCTGATGCTGCTATTGCTGATGGCGTGGCAATATATGCAGCGTCGGCGCGCCCATGTCGTCTATATTACGCAGGAGACTGTGACTGCCGCGGCGTTGCTGAATCTTAATACCGCAACGGCAAACGAGCTGCGGGCGCTGCCGGGGATCGGCGCTGCAAGGGCGGCGGCGATCATCTCTTACCGGTCAGAACACGGCGGCTTTGACAGCATCGAGGAGTTACGCCATGTGGCGGGGATCGGTGAAAAAACCTTTGCCATGATCGCCCCCTATATCACCGTGTGAAAGGAAGAACACCATGTATAAATACAAAGCCGCGATTTTTGATTTTGACGGCACGATCGCCGACTCCGGCGAGGGCGTTATCAATTCCGTTATTTACGCGTTGAAAAAATACGGGATTGCGGAGAACGACCGCGAAAAACTGCGGTACTTCATCGGGCCGCCGCTGTTTGACAGCTTCCGCGACATGTACGGCGTCTCGGATTCGGACGCGGACAGGCTGATCGCCTATTATCGCGAACGCTACAACGTGGAGGGCTATTTGGAAACCCGCCTGTACGACGGTATTCCGGCGCTGCTGCAAAAGCTGCGCGCCTGCGGCGTCAAAACCGCGATCTGCTCCAGCAAACCGGAGGTCTTTGTGGAAAAAATATCCGAAAATCTCGGCATTCTGCCGTATCTCGATCATATTTCCGCCGTGACGTTTCGGGATAAAAACGCGGATAAGACCCCGCTGTTGCAAAAAGCGCTGCGTTTGTGCGGAATTGAAGATCCCCGCGCCGCCGTCATGGTGGGCGATCGGTATTTCGACACCCGCGCCGCAGCGGGATTGGGCGTCACCGCCGTTGGCGTGACTTACGGCTTCGGCACCCGGGAGGAATTGCAGGAAAACGGCGCCGATTACATTGCCGATAATACGGCGCAGTTGGAAACAATATTACTTGAACAAATAAAAAGCGAGGGGTTCCTATGACAATTAAAGAAAAAATGCACAACACAAGCTTATATTTCCCCGGCGACGACGCGCTTATGCGCGAGCAGTTGGGATACCTTGACCGTTTGTATGATTTTAACGCCACACGACCCACCGAGCTGGAAAAGCGCGCGGCGATGCTGCGGGAAATGTTTGCCGAAATCGGCGAGGGCTGCTATATCGAACCGCCGCTGCATGCTAATTTCGGCGGACACCATGTGCATTTCGGCAGCAACGTATACGCGAATTTTAATCTGACGCTGGTGGACGATACCCATATCTATATCGAGGATAACACGATGATCGGCCCGAATGTGACCATCGCCACCGCCGGACACCCCGTCGATCCGTCGTTGCGGGAGAAAGGGCTGCAATATAACGCCCCCGTTCGCATCGGCAGAAATTGCTGGTTGGGCGCGGGCGTGATCGTTTTGCCGGGCGTTACCGTCGGGGATAATACCGTGATCGGCGCGGGCAGCATCGTTACAAAGGATTTGCCGTCCGGCGTTGTCGCCGTGGGAAACCCCTGCCGTGTTTTGCGGGAAGTTAACGACAGAGACAAGACGTATTATTTTAAAAATTACAAGGTCGCCGATGATATGTAATGCGGAAGGCGGAGAGCCAAATTCCGCATTCCGCCCTCCGCATTAACTTGCTCCGACTACCCGCTACCGCAAATTTGTAGGGATGCCCATTGGGCATCCGTTGGGGGTTATGCGGATTTCCGGGAAAGAGCCCTCGCGGCATAGCCGCTTCGGTCGGAACTAAAAATATGCCACCGGCATATTTTCTTAACGCTCCGACGGCCAATGGCCGTCCCTACAAGCGAAGTCCGATATTTTAATTTATAAAACCAAATCGCGGCGCGATTTCCGAACCTTTTCCCTTTCCCCTGATCCCTCTTCCCTAACCCCTTTCCCAATCAAAAAAAGAAAAAGCGGTGGGGTCTTGCGAACCCACCGCTTCTTAGGTGTGTTTTTGAAAAAACGCCGACGGTCGCCCGTCGGCGTGGAATGCTAAAGTATCCGAATTACTCCTTAACGATAGCCTTGATATCTTCGTAAGCCTTCTTAAGAGCGTCAACAAGAGCCTTAAGGAAATCAACGATTGCCTGCATTCTGTTTCACACCTTTCGTGTTAAAATAGGTAGAGAGCTAAAATTAGTCGATCTTAGCATCATCAGCCTTCTCAGCCTTAGCCTCAGCCTGAGCCTTGAAGAGATCCTGAATGGAGTTCCAGATAGCCTTGAAAGCCTCAACAACCTTCTCGAAAAGCTCCTTCCAATCAGCGCTGTGCAGAGTCTTCATTATAGTTTCACCTCCGTATGAAAACTAATGATATATCATTTGTATCATCGCTAAGATCATAACACAAAACGGATAATTTTTCAAGTACATAGGAAAAATATTCTGTGTATTTTTTACAGTTGCTATTGAAACATCTTTAAAGTTTGATGATGGAAATATTAACAAACTGTAAATGAATAACAACTACTGTTCCGTTTTGCGACCCGTCAGCTCTTGCGGAGCGTACCGGCGGTCTTTTGCGAATCGTCCTCCGTCTCGCTCGAGTTGCGGTTGAGCAGGCGGAGTATCTGCTCAATAATCGCGATCAGTTTTCTGATAAAACTCGTAAGCGTCACAGATAATCCCACCTTTCATTGTTTCTTGTCTCAAGTACATGTGTATCTTAGCATACTCCGCGTTAAAAATCAACTCATGTAAATATTTTTCATAATTGTTTATATACCCTGCATATTTATAACAAATTGTTGCAATATTTGTCGGGGGAACGGATTTAATGCGGAGGGCGGAATGCGGAATGTCGGAACCGCTGCGCGGTTTGGATTTATAGAATTGACGGTAACGGGTAGCACGGCGCACTGCGAGACGGTCAGGGACATTGTCGCCTTGCAGTGCGCCGTGCTACCACGTTACCGCCCATTTGTAGACGCCCATTGGGCGTCCGTTAGGGCTTATGCGGATTTCCGGAAAAGAGCCCTCGCGGCATAGCCGCTTCGGTCGGAACTAAAAATATGCCATCGGCATATTTTTTTAACGCTCCGACGGCCGGTGGCCGTCCCTACAAGATTGTGTGCCCCTGCAAAGTAAAAAACCGACTTACGCCGGTTTTTTTTGTGCGATATTATTCTTCTTCAGGCGTCTCGTCCAGAACTTTGAAGATCGTGTCCCAGTCGGCGACGATGTTGAACTTCTCCAGGAAACTGTTAAATTTCGCAAAGAAATCCTGAATGATTTTCTTTAATGTATTCCACATATCAGATTACCTCATGCGTCGGCTGCAGTATCATCAGCCGCGTCGTCCTCTTTCATGATCTCCTTTGCCTGCTCCTCGGTGAGAAGTCTGCAATTTACAAGGATCGTAAGAATGATTTTGTAGAATTCTTTAACAAACTTAATTAAGGTCTCCATAAAAATTACCTCCGTTATTTATTGCCCCTACGTTATCAGAAAATATTCGGGATTTCCGGCGCGGTCGGCGTATAGCCGATGACGGAAAAAATCTTTTTGATAATGGCAATGGTCTCCAACAGCTCCTTCGCGATCGCGTTCAGGTAATCGGCAAAGGTGGCATATTCATCGCTGTAGGGGATTCTGGGTTTGAGAAATTCTTTTGCAATCATTGGTGTTATACCCCATTTACGGTGTTGCCGCCCCTATGCTCGGGGCGAAAAAAGTACCGGCACCAAGGGAATTTGCGGTGCCTTGATTGCCGGTATCTTGTGCTTAAATTCAATCAAGCGTCAGTTTCTGCAAGCTCATCGTCGCCGGGGAAAGGAATGTCTTTCTTCAGCAGCGTTGCGATGGCGTTAGCGAGCTTCTTAAAAAATCTTACAAAAGGAACAACGAAGCTGTCGATGAGGGTGTTGCCCTTATCAAGAAAGCTCTCATACTCTACTGTAAGCATTGGCGTTACCTCCTTATCAGAGTTTTGTTATAAAGATCGTGATCGTTTAGCCTTCTGCAGGTGTGTCGTCAGCGGGAGTTTCCTCAGCCGCGTCGTCCTCAAAGATGTCGTCATAATTCTTAATGCCGAGCACCTTGAGTACCTTAACGATAAAATTGAGGAGGAGCTGGAAGCCGTCCTTCATGCTTCTGAATAAATCCATTATTACACCTCTTTTACAAGTATAATTATAAAGCTAGAGCTTTAATTCGAGTATATCTTAGCATTTAATTGGGAATATTGCAAGTACTTTATGCCATAAATGACGAAAAATTTAAAGTTATAACACAAAGTCAACAAAATTCAGGGGCTATACAGCGGCGAGGGACAAGGACAGGACGTTAAGTCGGGCGTCGGAACTAAAAATAGGCCGGTGGCATATTTTTAGTTCCGACCGAAGCGGCTATGCCGCGAGGGCTCTTTCACGGAAATCCGCATAAGCCCCCCCGGCGGACGGCCGGTGGCCGTCCCTGCAAGCGAAGTCCGATATTTTGATTTATAAATCCAATCGCAAGGCGGTTCCGAAATTCCGCATGCCGCATTTATGTACGCCGTGCTATCCGTTACCGCAAATTTGCAGGGATGCCCATTGGGCATCCGTTGATTTTGCGCATAGCCCCGGCGGACGGCCGGTGGCCGTCCCTACATGTGAAGCCCGATATTTTAATTTATTAATCTAAATCGCTGAGCGATTTTGGATTTTAGGACGAATTGGGGCAATCGGTGATGATATTCCGCATAAAAAAACGGCAGTCGCCGGGACTGCCGAAATGATGTTGCTTGCATATTGCCGTCAGGGGGTGGGGACGGGGTTGACAACGGGAGGCGCATAGGTGCTGGTTGTCTGGGGTTCTGTAGTTTCGTCCGCGCCGGCGATTCGAATACCGCCTATCATATCCGCGATAGGACTGCCTTCCTCATAAATGACGGAGAATTTGACCGGGTCCGCGTCCTCGCCCGCGACGACCGCATAAAGATCGTTTTCTTCATTGACCAGCGAAACCTCAACGATACCGTCGCCGTCTGCGCCGGTGCAGGCAGCCAAACCGCAGAGCAGCGCCGCCAACAGCGCCAGAGCCAGTACGCGTACTATGTTTTTTTTCATGAGGTGTTACCCCTTTCGTTGAACTCTTACGATACTATTTTAAATTTACACTACTTTTTTGAAAAAGTCAATAGAAATCTGTAAAAAAGGAGAGGGTTTAAAAGTGAGGAGGCAGGAGTGAGAAGAGAGGAGTTGCGGAAATCGCTGCGCGATTTGGATTATAAAACGGCGAACCCATGTCAGGATTCGCCGTTGATTCGGTTGGCGGTCGTTTTTGTTGTTGCGGTCAGCATACGGCGCAATTCTTCGCTGTCGGCATAAATACTTTGAAATTGTCTGTCAGAGTATAGCCGGCGCTGTTTAACAGCCGCAGCCAATATTGCGTCTCTGCGCATTCTTTAAAGTCGATATATACTTTTGCCAGAAAATCATTTTTACTGATGGCGCATTCCGCTTCCGAAAGGTTGGCGCCGATGCTTGTGCCGCTTCGCAGTAATTGTTTGAAAAGATCATACTCCTTGCAGTTATTGCAAAGATACTTGTAAAGTCTTATGATCCGAAGCGCCAATCGTTCGCTTTTATATTTTGCAGTATTACGATCCATAAAAATTGCCTCATGTACTTCTGAGAACAAGCCGCTTGCGGCTTCCGAAGCTCCTCACTCCTCTCTTCTCTCTCCTCTCTGCCGGATAAGCTGACCGGCTTACCATACAAAGTCGGAATATTTCGTCGTGCTGTACAAGGTGACGTCAACATCGGATTTGATGGTGATGCCTTTTTTGATCGAGCCGTTTTTCAGGCTCATGACACAGGCGACATAGGTTTCGTAGTCCACGGGTCTGCCTTTATCGTCCACAGTCACACGAGCATAGCAGCCCTTATAATTGACTGCAATGTCCTCTCGCGCCACGGTGGCGCCGATTTTGGGGGCGTATATGTTAACAACGTCATCCACTGTCAGGAACTGGAAGATTTTCGCATAGGCGCTGCTGCCGTCGGGGTTTACGAGGTCAGGCATGTTGACTGTGATGGTATAGCCCGATCCCGCGGCGGTGGCGGAAATATTCGCAATATCCGATTCCGTCAGCGCGGAGACGAAGCTCTGCCCCTCCACGGACACAATATCGTTGGAGGATGCGCCCTTGGCGACGGTTTTCGTCTCTACGTCTTCGGAAAGCAGCGAGCTTTTTACAAAGCCGACAACGCTGTTTGCCAGCGAGTTGGAGAGTTGAATATCCGCAACCTTGGTCTGCTTTTCCCGCTTGAGTGCGGGCAGGTCGGTCTTGATCTTATTGACGCAGTTGTTGAAATAGGTCAGCAGCTGCCCCTTGGAGTAGGAGAGGGGATTCTCCGCTACAGGCTGCGCCGTTTGCGCGGGCGTACCCTGCGTGGGCGCCGCGGCGGCGGAAGACACGGGCTGCGATCCTGCGGGCTGCGGCACGGTTGCCGGCGTGACGGGCATTTGCACCGACGGGGTTTCGCTGCCGCCGGCGGTGGCGACGGGCAGACCGCCGTAAGCCGATACAATAAACGCAAATTGCGCCGCGTCTATGGTAATAATCACGGTTTCCGGTCCGCCGGGCTGCGCCATTGCCGCCTCGGTGGGGGCGGGCTCGGTCAGATCGCCCAGATCTCTGCCGCAGGCGGTCATGCTCCCCGTCAGCGCCGCAACGCTCAGAATGACCGCGATCAAACGTAAATACTTTTTCTTCATATTATCCACTTCCGCATGCTTTATATTCGCATAAAAATATTCAATTTTATTGTACAATCAGTTTGTTCATTTGTCAAGAATTTATAAATTCTATGAAATAACGACCGGTTGGCGTCAGGCGAATGCGGTTCCGATGCGATTGTCTTCGTCAGCATCTAAAATAACAAAACGGTGTCGAAAAGATGACAGTTCGGTTACAGATTCGATGATTCGTTGACTTTGCGGGGGCAAGGTGGTATGATTTGCCATGTCAGCGGGGCTGAAAGCCGTTGACAGACAACAAAGAATTTGATTTTAAAGGAGATATTCCGACATGAAAAAGTTTGTATCCGCTGCTGTTGCAGCCGCGCTTGCAGCCGTTCTTGCAATCTCTTTCGCAGCCTGCAATGACGACACGACCGTCGACAACGCCGACGACGAGGCGGGCACCACCGCCGCCGTTGTTGCCGAGATCGTCGAGGACGTTACCGAGGCATAAGCTGAATATCGGTGAAAACAGCGCGCCCCGTAAGGATTCGGAATCGATTCCTTGCGGGGCGTTTTCTGCCGGAAAACTATTGACTTTTCATTATAAAAGGTTTAATATATATAAGATAGCGTAGAAGCCTTTTTGAGAACCGGGAGGCGCGCTGTCGCCCATGATAACAACAAAATGTTAAAAACAATTTAAAAGAAAAGGAGGTGCGAAGTTTGACACCAATTTGGCTAACGATTGTTCTTATTGCAGCAGCTGCTGTTGTGTTTGGCGTCGGGGGATTTATCTTCGGCGGTCAGCACAGAAAAAAGGTCGCCGAGGCGGAGATCGGTTCCGCTACGGAGGAGGCCAACAGAATACTCAGCAACGCGATGACGGAGGCTGAGTCCAGAAAGAAAGAATCGATCCTTGAAGCTAAGGATGAAATTCACAAACAGCGCAGCGAAGCCGAAAGAGAAATTCGCGAGCGCAGAAATGAAGTTCAGAGGCAGGAACGCCGTCTTATCCAAAAGGAAGAAAATATCGACAAGAAAACCGAAGCCCTTGAAAAAAAGGAAGACGCCCTTGCAAGAAAAAACAAGGACGCGGAAAACCGCCTTGCCGATATTGAAAATATTAAAAAGAGTCAGTTCGATATGCTGGAGAAGATCTCCGGATTCAGCAAAGAACAGGCGAAAGATTATTTGCTCCAGCGTCTTGATGAATCTCTTGACCGCGAAAAGGCAGTCAAGATCATGGAATATACCGAGAAAACCAAAGATGAAGCCGAGTCGCTCGCGCGGGAAATCATCACCACTGCGATTCAGAGATGCGCCGCGGATCACGCCGCGGAGGCGACTGTTTCGGTGGTACCGCTTCCCAATGACGAGATGAAGGGGCGCATCATCGGTCGTGAAGGCAGAAATATCCGCTCGATCGAGACGATCACAGGCGTTGATCTGATTATCGACGATACGCCCGAGGCGATCACCATCTCGAGTTTTGACCCGGTGCGTCGTGAGGTGGCGCGCTTAACGCTGGAAAAACTGATCTCTGACGGCAGAATCCATCCCGCAAAGATCGAGGAAATGTACGAAAAGGCAAAACGTGAAGTTGACATCACCGTGAAACAGACCGGTGATCGCGCCGTGCTTGACGCAGGCGTCAATGGGCTGCATCCGGAACTTGTCAAACTTCTCGGAAAACTGAAATACCGTACAAGCTACGGTCAGAACGTACTGAATCACTCGCTGGAGGTTTCCTATCTCGCAGGGCTGATGGCGGCGGAGCTGGGGGCGGACGTCAAGACCGCCAAACGCGCCGGTCTGCTACATGACATCGGTAAGGCGCTCGACCACGAGTTTGACGGCTCCCATGTGGAGCTGGGCGTGGAATACGCCAAGCGTTATAAGGAAAATGAAAGCGTTGTTCACGCTATCGCCGCGCATCACGGCGACGTTGAGCCGAGAACCATTGTGGCCTGCCTCGTACAGGCGGCGGACGCGATCTCGGCGGCGAGACCCGGCGCAAGAAGCGAAAATATTCAGAATTACATTAAACGTCTTGAAAAGCTGGAAAGCATTGCCACAAGCTTTAACGGTGTAGACAAGTCCTTTGCTATCCAGGCAGGCAGGGAAATTCGTATCATGGTGAAACCCGAAGTCGTGTCTGACGATCAGATGGTTCTCGTCGCAAGAGAGATCGTCAAGAAGATAGAGGAGGAGCTTGAATACCCCGGACAGATTAAAGTCCATATGATTAGGGAAAGCAGAGCGATCGATTACGCAAAGTAATCTCTTTTCATTATAATATTAAAATAGAAGGACGTTCCGTGAGGAGCGTCCTTCAGCGTGTCGAAAAATACTTTTTTGACACGCTGGCAGATTGTTGAGAAAGGCAGAAAGAAGTCGTGTTTTTGTTCCGAAGCTGTACGATGGTACCGCGAGAGGGCAAAAACACGACTAATTTGCAATTATAATCAACAAT
>JAFVBH010000036.1 GCA_017480115.1 Clostridia bacterium | reverse complement strand
CAAGGTGGAGGTAGCGAGTTCGAGCCTCGTCCTCCGCTCCAACTGACTGACTACAGAGGTTGTCAGTCTTTTTTTATCATTCACGGTGCCATGGCCACGTGGTAAGGCAAGAGTCTGCAAAACTCTCACGCCCCAGTTCAAATCTGGGTGGCACCTCCAATGCGGATGTAGCTCATCTGGTAGAGCGCCACCTTGCCAAGGTGGAGGTAGCGAGTTCGAGCCTCGTCATCCGCTCCAGCAAAAAAGCCGCTTCATGCGGCTTTTTTGCTTTTTCCCTGTAGGGACGTTCTATGCTATTGTGCATGGATCGGCGCCACCATCGGATTGACACGGACAGGGGTTTTACGGTATAATTGCAATTGCAGAAAAGCGAAATAAGGTTTTTAAGACAGGAATACCGATGAAACAGTATAATATTTCTCATGAATATAATATCGACCTTTGGGACGAGGGCGTCTGCGATCAGGGGGACACCCCCCGCGATTGGATCTACGCGCCGCTGAACCCGATTCGGCAAAAGGTTGCGCGGAAGCTGCGGCTCAAGCAAAAGAATTTTCAGCTGTCCGGCGGTTACCTCTATTTTTATGCGATGTATGAACGCAGCGCGACGTTTTTGGATACCATGATCGCGATGCGGGATATGCCGTTGTCAGACGGCACGCTGACCGATCTATTGCGGGAACCGTTGGACGAACGCGGACAATGGTGTGATTTCGCCGCTGTTGCCGACAAATATGGCCTTGTGCCATTGTTTGTTATGCCGGACGTGGGGTGTCATCACCGTTCCGATGTGATGTTTCTGCTGAATAACCGTCTTCGCCTGGGGGCAATGCAGCTGCGGAAGGACGGCGATTCCACGGCGCGAAAAGCGGAGATCATGGAGGATATACGCGCGATCTTATGCGCAAATCTCGGCACGCCGCCGCAGACGTTTAATTTCCTTTATACGGACACCGATGAAAAGCGGCATTTGCTTGAGACGATCACGCCGTTGCAATTCTATCGGGAATACTGCGGCACCGTGCTTACTGATTATGTCACGCTGATCCATCACCCGAGTGCGCGTTATCCCGTGCATCAGAAGTACAATGAAGAAACGTCGCCTGAAAAACAGAGCTGTTTTCATTCCATGCTCAGTGTAGAGCTTGCAGAGTTGAAAGCAGCTGTCGTCCGGCAGCTGCAGGACGGTGAGCAGGTTGTGATCGGGGCAGACGTGCGGTTCCAAAGCAGTCAGATGCTGGGGATCCTTGATCTTTCCCTTTTTGAGAACGACAGTGTGTTCGGGCGGGATATAGCCATGTGCAAGGCGGACAAACTTGCCTATAAGCTGATTGCGGCGCGCCATATGATGAGCATTGACGGCGTGCATCTCTCGGACAATGGAGCGCCCGTACGCTTTAAAGTGCAGGACAGTCACGGCGCCGCCACCGGTGCGGACGGGCATTATACCATGTCCGCCGCATGGTTTGACGAATATGTGCTGAACGCTGTTGTAAAAAAGAAGTATCTGCCTGAGCAGCTACAGGAACGACTGGAGCTGCCCGCGGTGTATATGCCGAGAAGCGAACGCTTCTAAAAAAGTTTTCCCTCGCTTGGATAAACATGCAGAAAGGTTTTGCAGGACAGCTTACGTCTTGCAAAACCTTTTTCTGTAGCGCCGCTTTATAATACCTTTTCTACGCTGTACATGGATTCCAACACAAGGAAATTGGTGCGGAACAGGGTATTCAGATTCCAAAAGCTGATACCGCCCAGCCTGTATTCCGCGACAAGCCCGTATTTTGCCTGTAAGCTGCGCGCGTCCTCAAACCAAACCTCGTGCTGCCTGCCGTTATCGTCGGTGTAGCGGAAAAACGGCGCCTGCGCGGTCTGATCAAACTGAATGTTCACGCCCTCGCGCCCTGCCAGCGTGACCGCGTTGACGCTGCTGATCGACCGTGCCGCAGAGCCCTGCACAAACGGCAGCGTCCAGTTGTAGCCGTAATTCGGCACGCCCATAAGAATTTTTCCCGCCGGGATAACGTCCGTTGCGTAATTCAGCACCCGCCGTACCATGTTGAGCGGCGCCACCGCCATGGCGGGCCCATAGGTATACCCCCACTCGTAGGTCATCAGGATCACATAGTCCGCCGTCGCCCCGTGGAATGCGTAGTCATGGGCGGAGTACAGCAGTCCCTGCTGGCTGTCGGAAACCTTCGGCGCAAGGGCAGTCACAACGATATAACCCAGCGTGTGCATGCGGTCGGTCAGACGGCGCAGGAACTGGTTGTAGCTCTGGCGGTCAAACGGATAAACATATTCAAAGTCCACATTGACGCCGTAGTAGCCGCCCCTTGCCAAAGCGGTTTCCACATTGCCGAGAAAGGTGTCCTGCACGGTTTGATCCGTAAAAATCGCATGGGCGATTTCGCTGGAAAAGCCGCCCTGTTCCCGCAGATTGGTAACCGTCATCAGGTTGGCGACCCGTCGGGCTGCGGAAAGCCCGGTGTTTACGTTAAAGGTAGGCGTCAGATTGCCCTGCAAATCGGCGCGGTAAGAGAACGGCGACAGAAACGTCAGGTAGGGGAGCGTTGCCGTCAGCGTACTGTCCGGGGCGTCGGTAACATAACCGTTGACGATGATCTCTCCCATATTTTCACCGCCGGCGGGGATTGTGATGACCTGCCCCGGATAAATGCGGCTCGGATCGCTGATTTCGGGATTGGCGGCGATGAGCCGCTGCAGGCTGACGCCGTAATTGCGGGCAATGGTATACAGGGTTTCGCCCCGGCGCACGGTGTGGCGGGTCTCATTCCCCGGGATGATAAGCGCCTGCCCCACGGATAAAACATCGGGATTTTGCAGTTGATTGGCGTAAATAAGCGCCTCCATCGACGCGGAAAAGCGGCGGGCAATGCTGTACAGGCTGTCGCCGCTTCTGACCACATATATTTCCAAAAGTATCCTTCCTTTCATCATGCTGATAGTTCATTCTATGCATAGCCGGTGAAAGTGTCACCCCCCGGTAAACTGCGCATATGCTGTAGCGGAGGTGAAATTATGCGTATCGATTTTAACCGTCCGGACGCAGTCGCCCATGTAAAAGGCGGCGAGGACGCGCCCCGTCTGTCCGGCGAAATACAGTTCATACAAAAGCGTGACGGCGTATTGGTGGTCGCTCGGGTATCCGGCTTGCCGCGCTCCAACCGTTCCGGCTTTTTCGGTTTCCACATTCATGAGGGAAAAAGCTGCCGCGGAGAGGATTTTTCCGCTACCGGCGATCATTATAATCCTGCAGAGCGGCGGCATCCGAAGCATGCCGGCGATTTGCCGCCTCTGTTGTCCTGCGGCGGCGACGCTTACATGGCGGTCATGACCAACCGTTTTTGCGTACGGGATATTATCGGGCGGACTGTGGTGATTCACAGCGATTCCGATGATTTCCACACCCAGCCGTCGGGTGATGCCGGTGAGAAGATCGCCTGCGGCGTGATTCGCCGCGCGTAATATATCGCAACAGACTGCGCAGAACACCTTGCAGTGTTTTACGCAGTCTGTCTGTTTATCGGTCCCCACTTGCTGTTCTTTGATTCAGTTGTCGCTCGAACCTTGATGCTATAAGTTCTGATTTATCGACTTTGTCGATAAATCAGAACTTAGGTAAGAGGTAGGAGGTAGGAGGGAAGAGGTTCGGAAATCGCTGCGCGATTTGGATTTTTAGACGTAAAACGGGCGCACCCGCTTGTAGATAATATGTAAGGTCCCCTCTTGTAGGATCGTGGATTTATCTGTAAAATGATTAGTTGTAAAAAACAAATACAGCATTACCGCATACAAGAAGGAGACCTTACAAT
>JAFVBH010000035.1 GCA_017480115.1 Clostridia bacterium | reverse complement strand
ATTGTTGATTATAATTGCAAATTAGTCGTGTTTTTGCCCTCTCGCGGTACCATCGTACAGCTTCGGAACAAAAACACGACTTCTTTCTGCCTTTCTCAACAATCTGCCAGCGTGTCAAAAAAGTATTTTTCGACACGCTGACAGTCCACCGGACTGTTTCTTTACAAAAGTTCTTGTTCGCATGGCTCTCGAACTTTTGAATCTTGTTTCTCGTCTCCCCACCGCACGAAAAAAGACACCCATAAGGGTGTCTTTTTGGCGCAGAAGGGGAGACTCGAACTCCCGCGCCGCTTTTTACACGGCCTACGCCCTTAGCAGGGGCGCCTCGTCACCAACTTGAGTACTTCTGCAGGTAACTGATTTATTCAATATGGCGGAGAGAGTGGGATTCGAACCCACGGTACCAGTGAGGTACGACGGTTTTCAAGACCGTTCCGTTATGACCGCTTCGGTATCTCTCCGTTTGAGCTTATTAACTATAACATAATCCGGAGGGTTTGTCAAGATGTAAATTTTGCAATTTACGCGTTCCCGCTGTCGGCGGTAGTCTGCAAATTCTTCAGCACTCGTTTCTCGCCAAGGCGTAGGATTTTCGTGTACAGCAGGCAAATCGTGAACATAATCAGGGCTGCAGCGGAAATATCCGTCAGCCAGTGCGCGCCGCGAATCAGTCTGGAGATCCCCATAGCAAGGGTATAGACGAAACCGACGAAAAAGGCTGGGACAAAATAGGGCTGTAGTTTTTTGCACTTGCCGAACAGCGGCGCCAGCAGCATCGTAAACACGGCTGCTGTTGTATGCCCGGAGGGGAAAGAGGTGGGCTCGCTGTAAACGCCGCGGTCATTGCCGATAATATACCATCTGCCGTATGCTGAAAAATCCGTGTCTGCGATCCAACTGCGGGGGATCATGGCATTGCCTCGGGACGTCCATCCGTCCGCATTGACAAGCCCATGAGAATACGCGATCATTTCGCGGAAACGAATGCGATGGAAATGCGCCTTTAAAACTTCAATAATATCAACGGAATAGTACATCAACAACCCGACTATCGCCATAAATTCCACTGTTTTCATGATCTTTTTGTCTGTTTTTCGGAAAACCGTCAGTAGCAGCGCGATCGGCATGAGCCGAACCAGCGTCCACACGAGTATGGCGAAGAATTTCGGCGCGCCGGCATCCTGCAGCAGATCCTGTATATTTCCGCCCGCGGCGGTACGCAGCAGGAAGTTGAGCATTTGGTTGCTGCCCTGAAAAGCGCCGTACAGGAATGCGGCGTACATGGCGTGGTCAAGAATAAACAGAACCGCATAAGTGCCGCGGTTTTTCGGGATACGTTCCAGCGCGGGCAGAAATGCCGCCGCAATATCAAAGGCTTCTCCGGCGGGGTGATATGCCGCCAGCAGCGCGGTAAAGGCGCATAATTGTACGGAGAACTGCGGAAGCATGGCATATTTTTCCATAAAAATACCAAAAGGATTGTCATAATGAAACAATGCCTTGTCAATCTCCAGATCGTAAAATGTGCCGATCAGCATACCGCAGCAGAACACCGCGTAAAAGATCGCAACACAGATGATTTTTTGTTTTTGTATCGTTTTGCTTGCCATGTCCTTATCCCGCCATTGTTGTATGTCGGCTATTATTATATCATATCCGTTGGTTTTCACAAGAATTATATTGAAATTTATTGCCGCTTGTGATAAAATTATTGCGAATTTTGCACAATGGAATTTTATGAAATCTGCGCAACGGAGGTTTTGTATGAAATTTAAAAAAGCGTTTATCGTATTTCTTGTGATATTTTTGTTGATTTTTGCCGCGGTATTTGAGCTGGGCAAAAACACCGTTTGGGGTTGGTGTCTTGCCGGCGTGGTGTTTGCGGCATTTCTGATCCTACACGGAAAGTTTCTTTCCAAAAAGGGCAGGCTTGCCCGCTTCGGTTCTTGGATCGCATTCCTTGCGGTCATGCTTTGCGTGATGAAAATTTCCGGCCCTCCGGTCAAGATCATACCTGCCGTCGATGTAAAAAATCCCGCGACTACCGGGATTGTCACCGTCAAGCAGGGGCAGCTGACCGGCGTGTATACGCAAGAGAACGATGTGGAGGTCTATACCGGTATTCCTTTTGCCAAGCCGCCCGTGGGCGACCTGCGCTGGAAAGAGCCGCAAGCGCCCGACAGCTGGGACGGCGTGCGTGCCTGCGATCATTTCGCGCCCGCTTCGATGCAGCAACAGGGGAACGTGATTATTGACACGCTGACACAGATCATCGGCTATCACAGCTTTAAATTTTTTGATCTGCACGATAATTACATAGAGCCTGTGAGCGAGGATTCTTTGTATTTAAATATCTGGAAGCCTGCGGGAGAGATCAAGGACGCGCCGGTGCTGTTCTTTATCCACGGCGGGTCGCTGACCGGCGGTCGTACCTGGTACAGCGAGTACAACGGCGAATCCCTTGCGCGGCAGGGCGTCATCGTCATCAACTGCGCTTACCGTCTGAACGTGTTCGGTTATTATGCAAATGAATTGCTGGCAGCGGAATCCCCCAACGGCACCACCGGCAACTACGGGTTGCTGGATCAAATTCAGGCGCTGAAATGGGTGAATGAAAATATCGCTGCGTTCGGCGGGGATCCGTCGCAGATCACCATTGCGGGCGAATCCGCCGGCGCCTCCAGCGTAAACGCCCTGTGTGTATCGCCGCTGGCAAAGGGCCTGTTCAAGCAGGCGATCGGCGAGAGCAGCGGTATTACCGCAAAGGCGCCGTATCACACCTTCCGTACATTGGAAAGCGCGCTGCAAATGGGCAGAGATATTATGGAGGAGTTTGGCGCTTCGGATATTGAGGCGCTGCGCGATATACCTGCCGAGAAGCTGGTGAACACCAAATTTACCAACAGCGCCATGACGGTGGACGGATACGCCATTACCGAGCAGCCGTATCTTACCTACGAAAAGGGAAACAACAATGAAGCGGCGTTAATGAACGGCTTTAATCAGCATGAAGCGAATGTATTCGCCTTTTTAAAGAAGGTAAACGCTGATGACTATGTGGAATCTCTGCGCAGCGTACTGGGCGATTATGCTGAGGACGCGGCGGCGCTGTATCCGCCGGAGCCGATGGATCCTGCCTACAAGCTGGCGCTGGTGGAAATGGGCGGCGACGCCAAGGGGAGCTATGATAAGATTTTTTCCGCCGCATGGTTCAATTACAGCCATTATAATTGGTCAAGGCTGGTAGCGGCGCAGGGCAAGCCTGTTTACGAATATTATTTTACCAAATACAACAAGGGATTGGCGGCAAACCATGGCGGCGAACTGCCCTACGCATACGGCAATTTGCACCGACACAACTGGCTGTATGACGATGATGACAGCGCGTTGTCCGCAGTCATGCAGGCGTATTGGGTCAATTTTGTCAAGACCGGCGATCCCAACGGCGGAGAGTTGCCCGTATGGGAGCGTTTCAATGAACAGCCGTCGCAGGTCATGGAATTGGGCGCGTCTGTCGGTATGACGGCAGATCCCAACCTGGCGCTTTATAAGCTTATAGATAATTATCAGGATAGCTTAGTGAAATAATACCGGGCTGTATATACAGCTGCCTGTTAAAAAAGAAACTGCTGCACGCCGGCAAACGTCGGATCGCAGCAGTTTTTTGTTGTAAGCCTTAATACTCCCCAAAAGTTGAGAGCTGATATGCCCCATGTGTTTTTCTTATCTGATCGCGTCTTTCATGGATTTGACGTAAGTGCCGATCTTTTGCGGCGCGTCCTTGCCGTACTGCTCCGCCAGCCGCACAATGGCGCTGCCGACGATCACGCCGTCCGCCTTGGCGGCGAATTTTTTTGCCTGCTCCGGCGTGGAAATGCCAAAGCCCACGGCGCAGGGCGTGTCGGTGTTATCACGGATCGTTTGCACGATCGCGTCAATATCGGTGGTGATGCTGTCCCGCACGCCGGTAACGCCGAGGGAGGAGACGATATAGATAAACCCTTGCGCTTCCTTTGCGATCATGGCGATCCGCTGCTTGCTGGTGGGGGCGATCAGAGAGACCAGATCCAGCCCGTACTGCTTGCAGACGCCGTCAAATTCGTCTTTCTCCTCAAAGGGAATATCCGGCAGGATCAGCCCGCCGATGTCCATTGCCGCGCATTGGCTGATGAAGCTTTCCGCGCCGTAGGAGAACACCACGTTGGCGTAGGTCATAAAGACCATGGGCGTCTTGACCTGCTTGCGCACCTCCCGTACCATGGCGAAGATTTTATCGGTGGTTACGCCGCCTGCCAGCGCCCGCATGTTGGCGCTCTGAATGACGGGACCCTCCGCCGTGGGATCGGAAAAGGGGATCCCCAGCTCGATCAGATCGGCGCCGTTTCGGCTGATTTCTTTGATAATTTCCGCGGTGGTCGCAAGATCCGGATCCCCGCAGGTGATGAATGCGACAAATGCCTTGCCGTTTTTAAATGCGTCTGCGATCTTAATCATGCTGATCCTCCCCCGTGTAGCGCGCGATGGCGGCGCAGTCCTTGTCGCCTCTGCCGGAGACGGTGACGACGATGATCTTATCCTTTTCCATTTGTCCCGCCGTTTTTATTGCGTAGGCGATGGCGTGGGAGGACTCGATGGCGGGAATGATGCCCTCCGTGCGGGAGAGGTATTCAAAGGCGTTGACCGCCTCCTCGTCGGTGATGGGCACGTAATCCGCTCTGCCGATGTCGTGCAGGTAGGCGTGCTCAGGGCCGACGCCGGGGTAGTCCAGCCCTGCGGAAATGGAATATACCGGCGCGATCTGCCCGAATTTGTCCTGACAGAAATAGGACTTCATGCCGTGGAAAATGCCGGGGCTGCCGACCGCCACGGTCGCCGCAGTCTCAAAGGTGTCAACGCCGCGTCCCGCCGCCTCGCAGCCGATGAGCTTTACTTCCTTATCGTCAATAAAATGGTAGAAGCTGCCGATAGCGTTGGAGCCGCCGCCGACGCAGGCGATCACCGCGTCGGGGAGCCTGCCTTCTTTTTCCAGCATCTGCGCCTTTATTTCCTTGGAAATGACCGCCTGAAAATCACGGACGATGGTGGGGAACGGGTGCGGTCCCATGACCGAGCCGAGGCAGTAATGCGTGTCGTCGATGCGGTTTGTCCATTCCTTCATCGCCTCGTTTACCGCGTCTTTTAATGTCCGTGTGCCGCTGGTGACGGGAATGACCTCCGCGCCCAACAGCCGCATGCGGTAGACGTTCAGCGCCTGCCGGATCGTGTCCTCTTCGCCCATGAAAATGACGCATTCCATGCCCATCAGCGCCGCCGCCGTCGCCGTAGCGACGCCGTGCTGTCCCGCGCCGGTCTCGGCAATCAGTCGCGTCTTGCCCATTTTCTTTGCCAGCAGCGCCTGCCCGAGGACGTTATTGATCTTATGCGCGCCGGTATGGTTGAGATCCTCGCGCTTTAAATAGATCTTCGCGCCGCCCAGCTCCTTCGTCATCTTTTCCGCATAGTACAGCAGGCTGGGTCTGCCCGCGTAATCGTTCAGCAGCGCGGTCAGCTCCCGATGAAACGTCGGGTCGTTTTTGTAATGCTCGTACGCTTCCTCCAGCTCGTTGACGGCGTTCATCAGCGTTTCGGGAATATACTGCCCGCCGTGCATGCCGAAGCGTCCCTTGGATTGTGCCATATTATTGATGCTCCTTTTGTCTGCATATGGAAATAAATGCCTGTATTTTTTGTTCGTCCTTGTCGCCGTCGGTCTCCACGCCGGAGCTGACGTCCACGCCGTAGGGGGCGATGGCGTCGATCGCGTCGGCAATATTGTCGGGGGAAAGCCCGCCCGCTAAAAAATACGGACGGTCAAAGCCCTTTAACAGCTGCCAGCAAAACGTCCTGCCGCTGCCCTCGCCGGAATCCAACAGGATCATATCCGCCGCGGAAGCGTCCGCCGCCTGCAAATCGTCGGCGCTGTTGATTTTAAACGCTTTGATGATTTTCTTATCCGTTTTTTTGCGAAGCTGCGCGATAAACGCGTCGTCCTCGCTGCCGTGCAGCTGTATGATCTCGATCGCGCCGCAATCGACGCAGGTCAAAATTTCTTCTGTTGAATTGTCTAAGAATACGCCCACGGGCGTGATGCGCGGCGTCAATCGTCTGCGCAGCGCCGCCGCCGTTTCCGGGGCAATATAGCGTTTTCTGTCTTTTACGAATACGAACCCGATATAATCCGGCAAATACGTGTTGACCGCTTCAATATCGCTTTGCCGCCGCAGCCCGCAGATTTTGATCTTCATATCGCCGTCCCCCGCAGCGCGTTCAACATGGCTTTTTTATCCGCCGCGCGCATCAGCGTTTCGCCGATCAGCACCGCGTTGACGTTCGCTTTGCGTAAAACGTCAATATCCGCTGCGGTTTGAATGCCGCTTTCCGCCACAAACAGCGCCGCGGGCGGCGCCAGCCGGCGCAGCCGTTCGCTGTTATGCACGTCAACTGTAAAGTCTTTGAGATTGCGGTTGTTCACGCCGATGATACGCGCGCCTGCGGATACGGCGCTTTCGATTTCCGCCTCGTCATGAGCTTCCACCAACGCCGACAGCCCGAGCGCGTCGCAAACGGCGAGATATTCCCGCAGCTGCGCCGGTTCCAGCAAGGCGCAGATCAGCAGTACCGCCGCCGCGCCCAAGGTTTTTGCTTCGTAGATCATATAGTCGTCCACGGTAAAGTCCTTGCGCAGACAGGGGATCGACACTGCGTTCGCAATGGCTTGCAAATATTCGTTTTTGCCGAGGAAATGCAGCGGCTCGGTTAAAACGGAGATCGCCGCCGCGCCTGCCGCCTCGTAGTCTTTCGCGATCTGCAAATAGGGGAACTCCGGCGCGATCAGCCCTTTGGAGGGCGACGCTTTCTTGCACTCGCAGATAAAGGAGACGTCACCCTCCCGCAGCGCGCGCTCAAACGGGAACGCCGCATCGGCGGGCATTTGCTCCGCGCGGGCGCGAAGCTCCGACAGCGGGAGCGTTTTTTTTGCATGGGCAACGCGTTCTTTCGTTTCCGCCGCGATTGTGTCTAAAATATTCATCGATTGGACGCCTCAATCAACTGCTGCAGCTTCTGGGCCGCTTTGCCGGCGTCGATCAGCTCCGCCGCCAGTGCAACGCCGTCCCGGAAGGACGCCGCCTTGCCTGCGATATACAAGCCTGCCCCTGCATTCAGCAGCACAATATCCCGCTTTGCGCCTGTGACCGTTCCCGCAAGGATCCCCTTGGTGATCTCGGCGTTTTCCTGCGGTGTGCCGCCGACGATTTCTGATTTTTGCGCGGTAGGCAGCCCGAAATCCTCCGGGGTGATCGTATAGGTTTTATAAACGCCGTCGCAGAACTCACAGATTGCTGTGGGCGCGCTGACGGAGATTTCATCCAGCTTGTCCTGTCCGTAAACCACCATGCCGCGCTTCACGCCCAGTGCGGTAAGAACTTTTGCCAGCGGTTCCAGCAGCATTTCATCGTACACGCCCAGCAGCTGATAGGTCGGCTTGGCGGGATTGGTGAGCGGCCCCAGGATATTGAATACCGTGCGGATACCCAGTTCCTTACGGATCGCGCCTACATATTTCATGGACGTATGGTATTTTTGCGCAAACATAAAGCACAGACCGACGCTGTCCAGCAGCATAACGCACTGCTCCGGGGAGAGATCGATGTTCACGCCCAGCGCTTCAAGACAATCCGCCGTGCCGCTGGCAGAGGACGCCGCCCTGTTACCGTGCTTGGCAACCTTAACGCCGCCGGCAGCCAGAATGATAGCGGCAGTGGTGGAAATATTAAAGCTGTGCGCGCCGTCGCCGCCGGTGCCGACGATCTCCAGCGTTTCCATGCCGGTGTCAACCATTCGGGCGTGCGCCCGCATCGCGGAGGCGCAGCCGGAGATTTCGTCGATGGTCTCCGCTCTGGTGCTCTTGGTCGAGAGCGCCGCCAGAAACGCCGCGTTTTGGGTGGCGGTGGTTTCGCCGCTCATGATCTCATTCATGACGGCATACGCCTCGTCATAGGTCAGATCCTGTTTGTCAACGATCTTGATGATGGCTTCCTTAATCATAAAAAAGACTCCTTTTTATTCAGATGAATGATAAATGGTGAATGATGAATGATTGCGGAAATCTCCTGACGGAGATTTGAAATTATAGAAATTCAGATTAGAAACGCAAACGGGTGAACGATTTTTTTATTATATAGGAAACTGCTCGCGTTGTGAGCAGTTTTGCTTATAACAAGAAGCACCGACTCGCCCCCAAGATTGGGGTTGGGGGGGGATACGCCGTAGGCGTTCTTCTTATAATCAACGCGAAGCGTTCCGAAATCATTCATTCTTCATCATTCATCTTTCATTGGATTTTGCAGGGACAAAAAATTTTTCAATATTGCTTTTCCGTCCGGCGTCATGATGGACTCGGGGTGGAATTGCAAACCGAAAACGGGGAAATCCCGGTGGCTGACCGCCATAATCTCGCCGTCGTCGGCATAGGCGGTGGCTTTCAGGCATGGGGGCAGGGTATCGTCGACCACGGACAGGGAATGGTATCTTGCGGTTAAGATCGTATCCGGCAATCCCTTAAAAATCGGGTCATCGTTATCAATCCTTGTCGCGGACTGTTTGCCGTGCATCAGCGCCTTTGCGTAGGAGACCGTCGCGCCGAACGCCTGACAAATGCTTTGGTGCCCCAGGCATACGCCCAAAATGGGGAACCTGCCGCTGAGCTGTCTGACGACTTCGACGCATACACCCGCGTCCTCGGGTCTGCCCGGACCGGGGGAAATGATAAGGGCGTCCGGCTGTATTGCCGCGATCTCCGGCACAGTCATGGCGTCGTTGCGTATGACCTTGATGTTCGGCTCCACAGCGCCGATCAGCTGATACAGGTTATAGGAAAAGCTGTCGTAATTATCGATCAGTAAAATCATAGATCCGCCTCCGATGTGTTGATCGCGTTGACGACCGCCGCCGCCTTATTCAGGCATTCGCGGTATTCCTTCTCCGGTACGGAGTCCGCGACGATTCCCGCGCCGCTTCTGATGAATACCTTCCCGTTTTTCTTATAAGCGATGCGGATCGCGATACAGGTATCCAAATTGCCGGTGAAATCGATATAACCGATGGCGCCGCCGTAAATGCCGCGTTTGTTGTTCTCCAGATCATTAATCAGCTGGCAGGCGCGTATCTTCGGCGCGCCGGATAATGTGCCCGCAGGCAGGATTGCGTCCACCGCGTCCAGCGGATCCTTATCGTCGCGAATCTCGCCGCGCACGGTGGAGCCGATGTGCATAACGTGGGAAAAACGCAGAATCTGATGATATTTTTCCACCGAAACGGTGCCGAACTTGCTGATCTTGCCGATATCGTTTCTGCCCAGATCTACCAGCATGTTATGCTCCGCCAGCTCCTTCGGGTCGGCGAGCAGGTCGGTTTCGTTCTGCCTGTCCTCCGCCTCTGTTTTGCCGCGGGGTCTTGTGCCCGCCAGGGGGAAAGTGTACAGCGTGCCGTTTTGCAGCTTGACCAGCGTTTCCGGCGACGCGCCCGCAACCTCCATATCGGAGCCGCGGAAGTAGAACATGTACGGCGAGGGATTCAGCGTGCGCAGAATGCGGTAGGTGTTGAACAGGCTGCCCTCGTATTCCGCTTCCAGACGGTTGGACAGTACGATCTGAAAGATGTCGCCCTCATAAATATATCGTTTTGCTTTTTCCACCATGGCGCAATACTGCGCCTCGGTAAAATAAGGCTTGATCGGCGTTTTGCAGCGGCCGGCAAGCTCCTTTTTCGGCGCGCCGCTGCGGATCAGCTCCGTCATGGCTTCGATCTCCCGCGCGGCTCTTTGGTATTCCGCATCGATATTCCCAAGGGAAATATTGACGATCAGCACGATCTTCTGCCGAAAATGATCGAAGGCGATGACCTTGTCAAACAGCATCAGATCCACGTCCTTGAAGCCCTCGGTATCCTCCGCGTCCAGCCGCAGCGTCGGCTCGGAATATTTGAGATAATCATAGGAAAAATACCCCACAAGACCGCCGGTAAAGGAGGGCAGCCCCTCCAGCGCGGGACTTCGGTAGGTTTTTAACAGATCGCGGATATATTCCCCCGGGTTTCCGTGGCGTACAAGCACGCCGTCGGCATAAATGTCCCCGTTTTGGCAAGTAATATCCATCTTCGGGGCGTAGCCTAAAAAGGTGTATCTGCCCCAACGCTCATTGTTATCGGCGCTTTCCAGCATATAGCAATGCGCCGAGGCGTTTAGCAGAATTTTCATGACCTGCACCGGCGTGGTGCTGTCGGAGAAAATTTCCGCCGATACCGGCGCAATATCGTATTTGCCGCTTGCCTGTAGGGCCTTCAGTGTTTCAATATCGGGATACATACGTTGTTCCTCCAATAAAAAAGTCCTTGACAGAAGCGTTGATTCTTCTGTCAAGGACGAATAAACTTAATCCGCGGTACCACCTTGATTTGCAGCTGCGCTGCACCCTTACGGGATACTGACATATCCCCGGCAACTGACGCTTGCCTGTTCGTCGCGGAATACTCGGCAACTGCCTTTGACCGCGCCCTCAGTGACCCATTATAACAGACTGTTTGCTGCCCGACTCTCAGCGGCGCGGACTCTCTGTGAGCGCATATCTGTTTTTACTTTCACTTCAACGGTTTACCGTATTATAACGCCGTTTTCGGCGTTTGTCAATAGGGTTTATTCATTTTTTGAATCTTTATTCATAATCATTGCATCAATGGACTTTGCCGCCAGTTTGCCGGCGCCCATGGCGGAAATGACGGTTGCCGCGCCGGTGACCGCGTCGCCGCCGGCATAAACATCGTCGCGGGAGGTCAGCCCCGCCTCGTTAACGATAATTCCGCCCCGGCTGTTGACGGAAAGCCCCTTGGTGGTATTTTTGATCAGTGGGTTGGGCGAGGTGCCGATCGCCATGATGACGGTATCCACGTCCAGTGTAAATTCCGATCCCTCCACGGGGACGGGGCGCCGTCTGCCTTTTTCATCCGGTTCGCCCAGCTCCATGCGGATACAGCGTATGCCGGTCACGAAGCCGTTGCGGGGATCGCGGGGATCGTCGGGATTTTTGTAGCCCAAAATTTCCGTCGGATTACATAGAATCCGGAAATCGATACCCTCCTCCTGCGCATGCTCAACCTCCTCGCGACGGGCTGGGATCTCCTCCATGGAGCGTCTGTAGATGATATATACATGCTCAGCGCCCAGCCGCAGCGCGGTTCTCGCCGCGTCCATGGCGACGTTGCCCCCGCCCACGACGGCGACCTTGCCGCCCTTCATGATCGGGGTCTCCGTCTCGCCGCGGTAGGCTTTCATCAGATTGCTTCTCGTTAAAAATTCATTGGCGGAATATACGCCCTTGTAGGCTTCGCCGGGAATGTTCATGAAATTGGGAAGTCCCGCGCCGGAGCCGATAAAGATCGCCTCATAGCCGTATTCAAACAGCTCGTCAATGGTCAGCGTTTTGCCGATGACGATGTCGGTCTGAATCTCCACGCCCAGCGCTTTGAGGGTTTGCACTTCCTTCTCCACGATGGACTTGGGCAGCCGAAATTCCGGAATGCCGTAGATCAGCACGCCGCCTGCCGCGTGCAGCGCTTCAAAAATCGTGACCTTGTAGCCTTTTTTTGCCAGATCGCCCGCGCAGGTCAGCCCGGAGGGACCGGCGCCCACCACGGCGACGACGTGTCCGTTGGGCTTGATGGGGCGGGGCAGCATCTGCGAGCGTTCATTATGCCTGTCCGCAACGAACCGTTCCAGCCTGCCGATGGCGACCGGCTCATATTTAATGCCCAGCGTGCATTTGCTTTCGCATTGAGTCTCCTGCGGGCAGACGCGCCCGCAAACGGCGGGCAGGGAAGAGGACTGCGTAATAATTTCGTACGCGCCCTCATAGTCGGACTCCGTTATCTTTTTGATAAAGTCCGGGATTGCGATATTGACCGGGCAGCCCGCGACGCAGGGTCTGTTTTTGCAGCCCAGGCAACGCTCCGCTTCGGTCACGGCGATGATCTCGGGATAGACCGCAGCGACCTCGCGGAAATTATGGGCGCGAATTTCCGGCGCCTGGGTGGGAAGGGGGTGTTTTTTGGGAACGATTGCCATGTTAATTTGCTCCTTCCGCTTTTCTTATCAAATTACACGCCTTGTCATAGGCATGATGTTCAAATTCAAAATACATGATGCCGCGGGACATGGACTCGTCAAAATCCACCTCGTAGCCGTTAAAATCGGGACCGTCCACACACGCGAATTTCATCAGTCGTTTGCCGTCCCGGTGCAGGGTCAGGCGGCAGCCGCCGCACATACCCGTGCCGTCGATCATGATCGGGTTCATAGATACCGTCAGCGGCACGCCGTAGGGCTTTGCCGTCAGAGATACAAATTTCATCATAATGATCGGTCCGATGGCGAAAATCATATCGAATCGCTCGCCGCTGTCCAGCAGTTCCTTCAGCGGCTGGGTAACGGTGCCTTTTTCTCCATAGGAGCCGTCGTCCGTCATGACGCGCACTACGTCCGACGCGGCACGAAATTCTTCCTCAAGAATCAGCAGTTCCTTATTGCGGAAGCCGATGATGCTGGTGATCTCCGCGCCGTTGTCCCGCAGCGCCTGTACTACGGGCAGCGCGATCGCACAGCCAACGCCGCCGCCGATCACACAGACCTTTTTCAGCCCCTCGATCTCGGTGGGATTTCCCAAAGGTCCTACAAAATTCAGGATATAGTCGCCCTCGTTTTTTTCGCTTAAATGCTTGGTCGTCGCACCGATAATCTGAAAAATGATCTTGACGGTACCCTCTTTTTTATCGGTTCCGGCAATGGTCAGCGGGATCCGCTCTCCGTTTTCGTTGACGCGGAGGATCACAAACTGTCCCGCTTGCGCTTTTCGCGCCACCAGCGGCGCGTCTATCTCCATCTGCGCGACAGTGGGATTCAGCAATCGTTTGCTGACAATTCTATACATGCGCTGTTCACCTGCTTTGGATATTTATGCATTTTATCTGATATTTTCTTATTATATTCTCTCAGCCGTAAATAATCAAGATGATCGGTCAAATTTGTTGTGTGAAATTTTGCGAATATTTTAAATGACAAAAAAATTGTCATTAGATATTGCAATTTCTTGAAGAATATGTTAAGATTTTTGTCATTAAAAAGAAGCAAGGTGATGTATCTATGATAAAACCGGCAAACAGGGTATCGGAGGACGGCGTTGCATATTGCACCTACGATGTTTGCGGCGCATGCCTGACCTATGAATATTACTATTCGGATATTTCAGACGATCCTCTTATGGCATCGATTTTAGATGATATTTTGTCGCGGAATTGTATCCCCGCGCCGATGGCGGACTTCTTTGCGGTGCATTTTGTAAACTTTGCCGATCTGTGGCGGCAAATGTAGCGAGTAATCGGAAAAGACGGTTGCCTGCGGGAAAAAAATGTGTTATACTGTCCTCACTTCAAAAAAAGCGGTGGATTTATGTATAAACTTATAAAAAAAGAGGGTAACGCCCGACGAGGCGAATTTATAACGCCCCACGGCACGGTGCAAACCCCGTGCTTTATGAACGTCGCCACCTGCGGCGCGATTAAGGGCGGGCTGTCCGCCTATGATCTTATGAATATCGGCTGTCAGATTCAGCTGTGCAATACCTATCATCTGCACTTGCGTCCGGGGGACGCGTTGGTGCGGGAGATGGGCGGTATCCGGCAGTTTACGGGGTTCCGGGGACCGGTGTTGACCGACAGCGGCGGTTTTCAGGTGTTCTCCCTTGCGAAGCTGCGCAATATCAAGGAGGAGGGCGTAACGTTCGCCTCTCATATCGATGGGCGCCGAATCTTCATGGGACCGGAGGAAAGTATGCGGATTCAGTCCAATCTTGCCTCTACCATCGCAATGGCGTTCGACGAATGCGTGGAAAATCCCGCGCCGCGGGCTTACGCCGAAAAATCCTGCGCCATGACCGAGCGATGGCTGCTGCGCTGTAAAGAGGAAATGACGCGGCTCAACGCCCTGCACGACACACTGAACAAGCAGCAGATGCTGTTCGGAATCAATCAGGGCGCGACCTATGACGATATTCGTGTGAAAAATATGCAGACGATCGCAAAGCTCGATCTTGACGGCTACGCCATCGGCGGACTTGCGGTGGGGGAGCCTGCCGAGGTGATGTATCGGATTATTTCTGCCGTGGAGCCGTATGCGCCCGCCGATAAGCCCCGCTATCTTATGGGCGTGGGCACGCCGGTCAATATTTTGGAGGGCGTGCGGCGCGGCGTTGACCTGTTTGACTGCGTAATGCCCTCAAGAAACGCCCGCCATGGGCATCTGTTTACCATGCAGGGGATCCTGAATATCAATAACGCAAAATACGAACATGACGATACGCCTGTTGACAGCGCGTGCGATTGTCCGGTCTGTCAGCATCACTCCCGCGCCTATTTGCGGCATTTGTTTAAGGCAAAGGAAATGCTCGCCATGCGCCTTGCGGTCATGCACAATCTGTATTTTTATAATCACTTGATGCAGCTGATCCGGGACAATCTCGATCAGGGCACATTTACGGCGTTCTTTGATCAATATGCAGGGATTCTGGACAAGAGAATTTAAAAAAATTACTTTTTGTATTGCAATGATATAAAAAAAACTGTATAATATACGAGAATTTGATTTTGGAGGAAATAAAATGAATGTTTCTTTGATACCTGCGTTGCTTGCAACTTCTGATGCGACAGGCGCCAGAACGCCCAACTCGGTGATGACGATCGTCATGATGGTCGCTCTGTTTGCGATCATGTATTTTGTTATGATTCGTCCCCAGCGGAAACGCCAGAAGGAAGAACAGGAAATGCGCGATTCGATCCAGATTGGCGACGAAATCACCACCATCGGCGGCATTATGGGCAGGATTGTAACCGTAAAAGACGATTCTCTGGTGATCGAGACCGGTTCCGACCGCGTAAAGATGAAAATTACCCGTTGGGCGATTCAGTCCAATAACACCGCGCAGGAGCGGGTGAATAAGGAGAAGGAAGCCCTCAGAAAGGCGCAGGAAGCCGAGAAAGAGGCGAAAAAGGGCGGCGAAAGAAAGACCCGCAAGGAAAAAGCCGCCAAGGACGATGTGCACGACGGCGATTCCAACGAGTAACAGCGCAGTATATCCGGAACGATAGGAAAAGGCATCCGTAAGGGTGCTTTTTTTATAGGTAACTTCTCCGTTTCCTATGAAAAAAAGGATTTTAACGTCCGCTGAACCTGCCCTTTAGGCAGCGGCGATGGCGTAGAATGAAAGCGTCAGCGCCGCGCCGCAGCCGCTTTCTTGTGCGAAAGCAAAATGAAAACAGGGCAGTGGGAAGTATAGGTTCCACTGCTCTGTTTTCTGTAGGAGGTTTTTCTATATAGGAAATAGTTAAATAAACAAACTCATATCGGATTTTTCGCCCGCGCCGAGGAAGGTGGCGACGCCGCCAAGCTCCACGCCGTAGATCAGCTCTTCCTGATGAATGCCCATAATATCCATGGACATCTGGCAGGCGACGACCTTTACGCCGTGCGCGATCGCGTCGGTGATCAGCTCCTCCAGCGAGCTGATGCCCTTTTGTTTCATGATCCCGCGGATCATCTTTGCGCCCATACCGCCCATATTCATGCGGGAAAGCCCGAGCTTTTTTGTGCCGCGCGGCATCATAAAACCGAACATCTTCTCGATAAAGGTCTTCTTTACGGAGACCTTTTCCGGTTTTCTGAGGATATTCAAACCCCAGAAGGTGAAGAACATGGTCACGTTTCTGCCCATGGCGGCGGCGCCGTTTGCCATAATAAACGCTGCAATGGTCTTATCCAGATCGCCGCTGAATACGACGAAATTCTTGTCGTTGCCCGCAGATGCGGCAGCGTTCGCTTGCTTTTCCGCCTTTTGAATCGTGGCTTCGATCATCGCAGGTTTCACGTCCAGCTTTAACAGCCGGTTTCCCGTTCGCTCACACCATACGGCGATATCGGAGGCAAACGCGTCCTCGGTCGCTTCCACATAGACCGTGTCCCCGTTTTGCAGCGACCGCAGGGCATCCGCGACCTTTACAATGGGGCCGGGGCACTTTAAGTCTTTCGCGTCGATAAAAATCGGTTCCGCTGTCGCCTGCGCTGTATTCGCCGCCTGCGCCGCCGAGGGCGCGGCTTCTGCCTGACCGCCGTTCAATATCTCCGCATAGGCTTTATAGCCGCCGAGGACATTATATGCGTCATATCCGCGCTCGGCGAGGATCTCCGCCACCTGCTCACTCCAATCGCCGGTGCGGCAGAATACATAAACGGGTTTTCCTTTCGGTATTTCGTCAAGCCCATTGGGGAACTTTGAGAACGGGACATTGATCGCCCCTTCGATGCCATGGATCAATACCTCGTCCGGCTCCCGTACGTCAACCAGCGTTACAGAGTCGAAGTCCAACGCCGCAAAGTCAGCGGCGGTTATGCTTTGTACGTCACTGTCAAGATATGACATTCAAGTTGACTCCTTTCGTTCCAGCCCCTCGTTTTCGGATTCGCTGCCGTAGATGCGGAAAGAGTTCAGCACCGGATGCGCGC
Source organism: Clostridia bacterium (assembly GCA_017480115.1). Taxonomy (GTDB): domain Bacteria; phylum Bacillota; class Clostridia; order Oscillospirales; family Acutalibacteraceae; genus RGIG2774. Next base: position 14,285 of record JAFVBH010000035.1, on the reverse strand, counting down.
GATCCATCAGCGACAGGATCATGTAATGCGCGGCGCTGTCGTAAGCGAGCCGCTTATCCTCTTCGCTGGGGCGGGAAGGGGATTCCGGGTGGGAATGCCAGTTGCCCAGCGGCACAAGCCCGTGCTGCCGCATATCCTTGACCGCCGCCAACTGCTCCATGGGATCCATGGAAAAATGCTCGTTGCTGTGGTCGGTATTTGTCAGCAAATACACCTTTTGTATTTCCGCGTCCTCACCGTGTTTTGCACCGGCGATCAATCCGCATGCCTCCTCCGGCAGGCAGGAAATCGCATGGGCGAGGATTTTTTCATAATCTTCATTATTCAGCGTGACCATGGGGCTTCACCTCGCAAACTGCCTGTTCGTAATCGATCAGCTCCGTAATCGTGGGATGATCGCTGCAAACGGCGCAGTTATCGTCCTTGGGCAGCTTGATCTTTCTGAAATCGTTCTTTAACGCGTCATAGGTTAGCAAATGCCCGGTCAGCAGCTCGCCCGCGCCGGTCAGATACTTGACCGCCTCCATCGCCTGTAAGCAGCCGATGACGCCCGCCATCGCGCCGATGACGCCCGCCTGCTTGCAGGTGGGAACGGCGTCCTTGGGCGGCGGATTTTTAAAGGCACAGCGGTAGCAGGGACCCTGCCCGGGGACATAGGTCATCAGTTGCCCGCGGAAACGAATAATGCCGCCGTGGCAGAACGCCTTGCCCGCCATGACGCATGCGTCGTTGATCAGGAATTTCGCGGGGAAATTATCCGTACCGTCGATTACAAAATCATAGTCTTTGATAATATCGAGAATATTGCTGCTGTTAATAAACTTACGGTAAGTATTGACTTGAATGTCGGGATTGATGGCAAGCATGGATTCCTTCGCGGATTCTACTTTGGTCTTACCGATGTCCTCCGTGGAATGGATCACCTGCCGCTGCAGATTGGAAAGATCCACCACGTCCGCGTCCGCGATGCCGATGGTGCCCACGCCCGCCGCCGCAAGGTACAGCGCCGCCGGTGCGCCCAAACCGCCTGCGCCGATAATCAGAACTTTGCCGTTCAGCAGTTTTTTCTGTCCCTTTACTCCGACTTCCTTTAAGATGATGTGTCTGGAATAACGCTCCAGCTGTTCGTTGGTGAACGCCATCAGCAGCCGCCTCCCATGAAATAGAGGAATTCTACCGCGTCACCGTCTTTTATAACGGTGGTTTCCAGCGCGTCGGACTTGACGAAATCATCGTTCAGCGTCACGGTAACGTACAATGGATTTTCCACATTCTCCGCCTCGATCAGCTGCTTGACCGTCAGGCCCTCCGCGTATTCCTTTTTATTGCCTGCGACTGTAATTGTCATGATATATTGCTCCTTTTCTGTTTATTCTTCTACTTTTCTGACGATCAGATTATAGGTGCCGTCCGCATTATGGATAAGCTTGAGGATCTGATGTCCCTCTTCTTTGATCGAGCGCGGCACGTTCTGTACCGGCTCGCCGTCATTCATGCGGATCGACAGTATATCGCCGTCGTCCAGTTCCTCCAGCGCGACCTTTGCCTTGACAAAGGTGACCGGGCAGACCACGTCTGTAATGTCAACGGTATCTGTAATGTTAAATTCAGCCATTGTATGCTTCACCGACCTTTTCTTTTAATGCGTCCCAGCCTGTACGCTCAATGGTCTTGGCGAACCGTTCGCCGGGCTTGGCATGTTCGTCAAAAAAATTGATCGCCGCATCGGTCACGCGCAGCAGGGTATCCGTATCCTTTATAATAGGCAGAAGCTCGCTGCCTTTCTGAATGCTGTTGCCGAATGTGCCGCCGAAAGACAATATGTAACCGCTTTCACCATGCCATGCGCCTGTGGGACAGGCGGTCACGCAGCGTCCGCAATTGTTGCATTGTGCCGCATCTACCGTGATATTGTCCTCCGTAATGGTGATCGCGCCGCTGCGGCAGGCTTTTTCGCACACGCCGCAGAATATACAACTGTCTTTTTCCCAATCTATGATCATGCCGCCTTTCACGCCCACATCATTTTCCTCGGCTTTCAGGCAGTTGTTCTGACAACCGGTAACGCCGAATTTGAATTTATGGGGCAGCTGTCTGCCAAAATAGCGTTTGTCCAGCGTTTCGGCGATCTCATAGGCGTCGATACAGCCCGACGGACAGCACTTGCCGCCCTGGCAGGCGGTAACGGTACGCACGCGCGGACCGCAGACGCCGGGGGAGACCCCGCCTTTTGCAAGCTCCGCTTTGACCGTCTCAATATCCTCCAGCTTAATAAAGGGGATCTCGACGCCCTGCCGCGAGGTGAGATGGACGTAGCCCTGCCCGAAGCGGTCGGCGACCGCCTGAATGGTGCGCAGCTGCTCCGTCGTCAATGTGCCGCCGATCACCTTTAACCGCAGGGAAAACGTGTTTTTCTGTTTTTGGCGCATGAAGCCGCCCGCTTTTAACGCCGCGTAATCTGTCGCCATTACTTTGCCTCCTTTAACGCACGGTCGAAATCATTGATGATATCCCTGATATTTTCAATGCCGACGCTGATGCGGATCATATCGTCATATACGCCCGCCGCCTGTTTCTCTTCCTCTGTTGAGTGAATAAAAATTGTGGAATGAGGGTGTACCACCAGCGTTTTGGTATCGCCGATATTTGACACGTTCAGCGCATACTTCAGCGCGTCAATCACCTGAAACGCAGCAGCCTTTGAACCTGTACGAATCGTTAAAATACCGCCAGCCATGCCGTTTTTTAGCTGTTTTTGCACTTTCGCGTATTCCGCGCTGCCCGGCAGCCCGGGATAATTGACACTGACGCCTGTTTCTTGAAAATGCCGTGCCAGCGACAAGGCGTTTTCGCAGATACGCTCCATGCGCAGCTGCAAGGTCTCCAGTCCCGTAATATTCAGGAATGCATTGGCAGGGGCGAGACAAGCGCCGATATTGCGCCATACGGTGTCCCGCAGCCGTGCGGTGAATGCCGCTTTGCCGAACCGCAGATGCTTGCCCATAACGGGGAATTTCTCCGCCGTCCACTTGTAGCTGCCCGCGTCCACGATCACGCCGCTGATGGCGCTGCCGCTGCCGTTAATGTACTTTGATGATGAATGCAGAATAATATCCGCCCCCAGTTCCGCAGGTCTTGCCAGAATCGGGGTGATTGTGGTTGCGTCCACAATCAACGGCAGTTCATGGTCATGCGCCGCCCGCGCCGCTTCCTGAATATCCAGCACCTTTAAGCCGGGATTGCTGATGACTTCGGCAAAGATCGCCTTCGTTCGTTCGGTGACTGCCGCGGATATTGCCTCATAGGTTATATCCTCTAAAAGAACGGTTTTGATCCCGAATGCTTCTATATCCTTGAAAAAATCCAGCGTGCCGCCGTACAGCCCCGCAGCAGCGATGATCTCATCGCCGCTCGAGAGTATGTTCAGCAGCGTCATGGCGACCGCAGCGCTGCCGGAGGCGCACGCCGTAGCGGAAAAGCCGCCCTCCGCCGCCGCCATCATGCGCTGGAACGCTTCCAGCGTGGGATTGCCCAGCCGGGAATACGAAAAACCGGGCGTTTTGCCGGCGAATATATTTTCCAGCTCCTGTGCCGTGCTGTGGGCAAACGCCGAGGTCTGGAATACCGGCGCCGTGGTTGCGCCGAATGTGCCCGCCGCCTGCGGCATATGCAGCAGCGATGTAGAAATATCCGGCTTGTTACATTGTTCTTGCATATCCAATATCACTCCATGATAAAAGGCAGAGATCTCGTTTGAGGTAACTCCGCAGCCACCGTTATACGAGCCGTCCGTTCATCTTTTTGCTTTTTATTTACACTCATACGAATCTCTTTTTTTCCGTTTTGTCGATCTGGACGGGAATGCCGTCCTGTACTACGATGGTGAGCGTTCCGTATTTCAGCGCGGAGTGCAATTCCGATTCTATCTCCCGCAGGCACTTCTGAATCGCTGCCTCCCGCTTATCCTGAAGCTTCTCCATATTTTTTTTGATACCACCTTGACAAAGCCGATGCCTTGTGTTAGAATTGTCACAAGATAAAACCTATTAATCACGTATGCTTTAATGGTTGATACTATAACACACTTTAAGAATGTTGTCAAGAGCTAAATAAAAGATTGTTTTACCCGACTTTACAGATAAGAGGGCGATAGCGCAGATGCTCTTAATTCTGCAAAGTTTTATTTTTTAAAGGAGAGAATATTGATGAAATTATTATCCCCCCAGGAACAACGTATTGAGGCGCATCGTGGCAAACCGTTTTTTGCCCGAAACAGCGCGCGGATCGCCAAAATTTACGATAGCTTTAAAGATACCCGCTCATCTGTAGACGTACAACGCGCAAAATACTTCACGGAATCCTTTAAACAGACCGAGGGGCAGGCGCTGTCGCTGCGCTGGGCAAAGGCGTTGTACCACATTGCCGCCAATATCGAAATCATCATCGGCGACGACGAGCTGCTGGTGGGCAGAGCAGGCAAGGCAGGGAAGTACGGATTGATCTATCCCGAGCTGGACGGCTGCTTTTTGACGCAGTTTGCGGCGCAGGCAAAGTCCAGAGCCGAGTCCCCCTTTGAGATCGCCGAGGAAGATATTCGCGTCATAGAGGACGAGATCGCCCCCTATTGGGCGGGCAAGACCTATTATGAGGATCTGGCGCATTCGCTGCCTGCGGACGTTCTCAAAGTCACGTATGATCCCAAGGACCTGTTTTCTTCCCGCTATATTGTCAACGAGACCTCGTCCATGCGCTCTGCGCTGCAGTGGGTGCATGACTACGCTGCGGGGATCGACCGCGGCTTCCTCGCCATTCGGCAGGAGGCGGAGGACGCGCTTGCCGCGCTGGATCCCGACGACCCGAACGACAGCGTAGATAAGGCGGATTTCCTGCACGGTATTATTATTGTATGCGACGCAATCATACTTTTTGCCCGCCGTTACAGCGAAAAAGCGGCGGCGCTGGCGCAGACGCAGACCGATCCCGTCCGCAAAGCGGAATTGACGGAAATCGCCCGTATTTGCGCCAAGGTGCCCGCGTATCCCGCCGGCAGCTTTTACGAGGCGGTGCAGTCGCAGTGGTTTATTCAGGTATTTTCCCGCCTGGAGCAAAAAACCGGCGCCACCATTTCCAACGGCAGAATGGATCAGTATTTATGGAAATACTATAAAAAGGACGCCGAGGAAGGGCGTGTTACCCGCGAACAGGCAAAGGAGCTGTTCGAGTGCCTGTGGCTGAATATGGCGCAGTATCAGGATCTGTACGTCAGCCCGGCGGGCGTAAAATTCAACGAGGGTTACGCCCATTGGGAGGCGGTCACCATCGGCGGCACGGATGCGGACGGCAACGACGCCACCAACGAATTAAGCTATATTTTACTGGAAAACAAACGGGAGTTCCCGCTCAACTATCCCGATCTGGCGGCGCGTATCCATAAAAATTCCCCCGAGGAATTTTTGCGCGAGGTGGCAAAGACCGTCAAGGACGGTTCCGGTTTCCCCAAGCTTATCAACGACGAAGAGGTCGTGCCGGTGCTGCAGTCCAAGGGCGCGGATCTTGCCTCCGCGCGGGATTACGCGGTCTCCGGCTGCACCGAGGTGCGCATGCCCAATCTCGACACCTTCACGACGCCCTGCCCGTTTATCAATTTGGGCGCGGTGCTGGAGCTGGCGCTGTATAACGGCAGAATGCGGAAATACGGCGATGAGCTGCTGACGATCGAGACCGGCGAGCTGAAGGAGTTCGACACCTTCGACAAGTTCCTCGAGGCGTTCGTGAAGCAGGAGCAGTACTGCCTGCGCATGGCGTTCAAGCAGCAGTACGTCGCCAATCATACACGCCCGAAGCACTTTGCGTCTCCGCTCGGCTCCGCGCTGCACCGCCGCTGCATGGAGACCTGCACCGATCTGCACGCCAAGCATATCGAGGGCGGCGTAGACGTCGGGTTCTTTGATCTGATCGGTCTGGGCACGGCGGCGGATTCTGTCGCGGCAATCAAAAAGAATATTTTTGACGAGGAAATTTTTACCTTTGACGATTTGAAAAACGCCCTTGATAATAATTTTGAGGGCTATGAGATCATTCGGCAGCGGCTGCTGCATGCGCCCGCCTACGGCAATAACGACGACTATGCCGACCGCTACGCCAAGCTGATCGATCGGATCGCCGCGCAGTATTCGCACGACCATTCCGCACAGCTGGGTATTCACATGGATGTGCGGTACGTTTCTCAGTCGTCCAATGTGCCTTTCGGCAAGGTCGTGGGCGCGCTGCCCAACGGCAGAAAAGCGTGGACCGCGTTGTCCGACGGTTCCTCCGCTTCGCAGGGCGCGGACGTAAACGGCCCCACGGCGGTGCTGCTGTCCAACTACACGACCAAAAATACCGACCTTGACAACCGCGCGTCGAGACTTCTGAATATCAAGCTTTCGCCGTCCTCGGTGCAGGGCGAAGCGGGCGACGAGCTGCTGATCAAATTTATCCGCAGCTGGTGCGATCTGAAGCTGTGGCATCTGCAATTCAATATTATCAATCAGGAAACCCTGCTTAAAGCGCGTAAAGACCCGCAAAGCTACCGCAGCCTGCTGGTGCGCGTCGCCGGATACAGCGCATATTTCGTAGAGCTGTCGCCGGAGCTGCAGGACGATATTATTTTACGAACGGAGCATGAAAGCATCGCATGACAGGCACGGTTTTCAACATTCAGCATTGCTCGATCCATGACGGTCCCGGTATCCGCACGGCGGTGTTTCTGAAAGGCTGCCCGTTGCGGTGCCGCTGGTGCGCCAATCCCGAGTCGCAAAAGCCGTCGCCCGAGCTGGGCTGGACGGCGGGGGACTGTATCTCCTGCGGCGGCTGCCTGCTGTTTTTGAAGGATCACGGCATCGGCTCCGACGGAGACATGATCACATGGGATCACCGCATTCCGCCGGATAGTAAGCGGGTAAAAAGAGCCTGTCCCTCCGGTGCGCTGCACGTGATCGGCAGCGCCATGACGGTGGACGAGGTGCTGAACGAAGTGGAAAAAGACCGTGTGTTTTACGATAACTCCGACGGCGGGCTGACCGTTACCGGCGGCGAACCGCTGATGCAGCCGGAATTTACCATTGCGCTGCTGAAAGAAGCAAAAAACAGAGGGATCGGCGCCTGTATGGAGTCGTCCGCTTACGCTGCCGAGGAAACGATCCTCGCCGTCGCCGAACACCTTGACGTGCTGTATACAGACATTAAAACGATGAACGATACGGTACATAAAGCACAGACCGGGGTATCCAACGAACGGATTTTGCAAAATATCGCCGCGGTACGGCGGGCGTATCCCGACCTGCCCATGCGCGTGCGTACGCCGGTGATTCCCGGCGTGAATGACAACGCCGCCGATATTCGGGCGATACGGGATTTTGTGCAATCGCTCGGGGCGCATACGGAATACGAATTGTTAAAGTATCACCGGCTGGGGCTGCCGAAATACAAATCGCTTCACCGGGAATATCCCATGGGCGAGGTGTCGATGCCCGATATTTTGTTCGATACCTTAAAAAGCATTGCCGAGAAATGAGGGGAACGTATGATGAAAAAACAGGAGTGGATTTCCATCGCCGTGGCGGCGGTGTTCATCTGCGTTTGGCTGGCTGTGTGCGTTTTGTATTTTATAAGGTAAATTCTGATTTAGCTGCGTAGCAGCTAAATCAGAAATGAAGAATTAAAAATGAAAAATGAATAATTGCGGAAATCGCTGCGCGATTTGGATTTATAGACGAAAATGGGCGCACCCGCTTGTAGGGATGGCCATTGGCCATCCGTCGATTTTTCGCGTAACCTGACGGACGCCCAATGGGCGTCCCTACAAGCGAAGTCCGATATTTTAATTTATAAAACCAAATCGCGCAGCGATTTCCGAAATTCCGCATTCCGCTTTACGCATTCCGCATTCGTAAATACGCCCGAAACTCCCCATACGCCAGTAAACCGCGTTTCGATAGGGCAAAGGGTTTGCCGGTTGCCTGCAGCGCTTGCATAACCGGACTGTCTGCGGCGCAAATATCCTTGCGTACATGATGCCCCGCCGTAAACATCAGCGGGAACAGCGATACCGACGGCGTTTCCAGCGTTTGCAGCGCCTCTCGTATATCCGGTTTGCCGTGCAGCAACGCGATTTTTGTATGCGCGCCAAGCTGCGCTTGCAGCTCGGCATAGCCGCTGTTTTCACGGGCATGGCTGCCGTGTCCGACCCAAATGCAGCCTGTCGCAGCATTGTCGATACATACCGTGCGAAGCGCCGACGCAAAACCGTCGATGCTTTTTTTATTTTCCAGCAGCGGGGCGCGGTGCGCAGCCCGTACCGATGCGTCAATTTCCGCTTTTGCGGCGCTGTAAACCGCGCCGTCGGTCATAAACAGCGGCAAAACGGTGACGTCGCCCTTCGCCCGCTTTGCGATCGCGGACGGGGAGCAGGCTGGATATGCGTTGCGCGCGCGGCAGCCCGCATAGGACAGCAGCACGTGGTCAAAGCTGCCCGCAGTTTTCATTTCCGTTTGCAGCAGGTCAATGTACTTGTCGGGCGCATAGGCTAAAATGATCAATGTTTTCATAGCGTTAATGCGTAATCGTACAGGGTATTGCCGTTCGTTTTCGCGACGCGGACGCCCAGCGCGGCATACAGCCGATCGTCTGTCGATAAGACCGCAGGCGTATCGCAAGCCGCTGCCTTGCCCTGCGACAAAATGCAAATGCGGTCGCTTTGGGAGAAGCTTTTTGCAATGTCGTGCGAGACAGTGACGATTCCCTTGCCGTCGTCCGCCAGCTGCCGCAGAATCGTATGTATTTTCAACTGATGCGGCACGTCAAGGTAGGTGTCCGGCTCGTCCAGCAGCAGCATTTGCGTGTCCTGCGCGATCGCCATTGCAAGATAGACGCTTTGCCGTTCGCCGCCGGAAAGCCGCTTTAAAAACTTGTCCCGCATCTCCCATGTGCCGGTCAGTCGCATCGCGGCTTCAATGCTGTCCCTGTCCGCCGCGCTCAGGGTTTTGGACCGCCCCAGCCGCGCATATCTGCCGTGGGAGACCAGCGTGTACGCGTCCATATCCGGCGCTGTGAGCGTTTGCGGCAGATACGCGATCCGTCTTGCCCGCGCTTTGCAGGAGAGGGCGGATACGTCCGTATCGTCTATGCGTATCTCTCCCCGGTGGGGCACGATGCCTACCGCCGTCTTTAACAGCGTGGATTTGCCGCTGCCGTTTACGCCGATCACTGCGGTGATCTGTCCGGCAGGCAGCGAGAGACTGTCGATGCGCAGCGCCGTTTTTCCGCCGTAACCGGCGGTGACGTTTTTAAATTCCAGCATTTACAGCCGCCTCCTGCGTTTCATCAGCATATAAATAAAGAACGGCCCGCCGAAAAGGGACAGCAGAATCCCCACCGGCATCTCATAGGGGTAAACCAGCAGACGGGACGCAAAATCGCAGAACAGCAAAAATCCGCCGCCCCAAACGCTGCACAGCAGCAGCGCGCTTTTGGTATGCTTGCTGACCATGCGCACCATATTCGGTACGATCAGCCCCACGAAAGAAATCAGCCCGCAGACGCTCACCGCCGCCGCTGCCAGCACGGAAGCGCATAATACCGTAAAGATCCGATGTCTGGCGGTGTGCAGCCCAAGTCCCTGCGCAGTCTCATCGCCCAGGGCGAACAGATCGACGCCGCCGGCAAGCAGAAATGCGCAAAGGATTCCTGCGATAACCACGGGGCATACGATCACCAGCTGCGAAAAAGTGACGCTGCTCAAGCTGCCCAGGCTGAACGCGACCCGGTCGGTGACCAGCGCCGGCTTCAGAAAAATCAACAGATTGATCATTGCCGTCAGCATGCCGGATACCGCCACGCCGGACAGTATCAAGGATGTGCGCGATACCCCCGCTTTTTTTGAGATCAGGAACACGCCCAAGGCGGCGAGGATCGCCCCTACAAAGGCAAAGAGCGTTCTTCCCGCAAAGGAAAAGGGCAGGATCGCCGAGGCGACCAGCGCCAAAAGCCCCGCGCCGTGGTTCACGCCCATGATGCCGGGGGACGCCAGCGAGTTGTCCAGCGCCGCCTGCAAAAGCAGCCCCGAAACCGCCAGCGCGCTGCCGCAAAAGACCGCGCCAAGCGCCCGGGGCAGCCGAACGGAAAATACGATCAGCTTCACGTTTTGCGCGTCCGGCGCGCCGAACAGAACCTTGATCGCCTGCGTCGCTGTGACGCCGGAGCCGCCCACCGATACGGACAGAATCAGAAATAAAAGCAGCGCTGCGATCCCGAGGAGCAGAAATTTATTGATTTTCGCCGTTGATGACGTCGCTGGCATAGCTGTATGCATCTCCCCATTTTGCGTTGGGTTTATATTGGAACAAATCCTTTGGCAGAATATGTACCCTGCCGTTCTTTACCGCCTCCAGCGCGCCCCAAACGTCGTGGGATTCCAACGCCTTGCGGTAGCTGTCGAGCGCTTTGTCCTCGTCGCCCTGCAAAACAACAAATATGTAGTCCGGCTGCGCAAAGGCGATGGCCTCCAAATTCAGTTCGTCAAACGTGTCGTTGTCTGCGGCGATGTTGATAAGTCCCAAATCGTTAAAAATATCGCAGGCAAAATAATCGTTTTTCAGCGCCTTGTTTTTCGTCGCCGATACCCGCACCGCAAGGTAGGTGGGTTTTTCGTTTTTCGGTCTGTTTGTGTACGGCGCGTCTTTGACGACCGCGTTGATCTGCTGCCTGACCGCAGTTACGTTTTGCGCATAAAGATCCTCTCTGCCGGTGAGAGCGGTCAGCGTCTGCATCGTGCTGTCATAATCGTCGAAGCTGTTTATATCGATTGATTGGACCGTAATTCCCATACCGGTCAACGATTCCTTGATCTCCCGATGGGCGGCAAGATCCTCCGTCAGCAGCACAAGATCGGGCGACAGCGCCAAAATCGCCTCTAAGCTCGGCGTGGTCAGCGTTCCGATTGTCACCGCGCCCGCCGCGTCAAGATCGGTCGCGTCCTCCGTAATGCCGGCAAGCGTTCCGCCGGACAGCAGCCAAAGCTCCGCCACCGAGCGGGACAGCGCGACGACAGCGCCGGTTTCGACAGCAGGCGTCGATTGCGTCTTTTGCGGCGCGCACGCGCTCAGCAGCAACAGCAGGGTCAACGTCAGGCAAACAATTCTTTTCATCTTTTTTCCTCCTCTGATAACACTTCGTTCATGCTGCCGGTACGGTAGCCTTGCAGATCGAGGGATACGTACTGAAATCCGTAAGATTTCAGCGCGTCTGTAATTTCTTCACGGCAGGCAAATACCCGTTCCATTTCCTCCGGCAGGACTTCGATGCGCGCGAGGTTGCCGTGGATACGCACGCGCAGCTGGCAAAAGCCCTTGTTGAGCAGAAATTCCTCCGCCATGTCCACCATGCGTAGCTTTTCTTCGGTGATCGGCTCGCCGTAAACAAACCGGGAGGCGAGACACGCGTAGCTTTGCTTGCGCCAGGTCGGCAGCCCCATTTCCTTTGACAGCGCGCGGATCTCGCTTTTGGCAAGCCCGACCTGCCGCAGGGGGCTTTTGATTCCCAGCTCGCTGACCGCCCGCAGTCCCGGTCGATAGTCGCCGTTATCGTCTGTATTGGAGCCTTCGGCGACAGCGGCAAGGTTGTTTGCCTCCGCTATTCTTAACATATCCTTAAAAAGACTGTGTTTGCAGTGATAGCAGCGATCCACAGGGTTTTCCCGGTAGCCGGGGATATTCAGTTCGCCCGACTCAAAGCACAAATGGCGGATCCCCTGCGCCTCGCAAAATGCCGCCGCCTCCCGTGCTTCCCGCGCGGGAAAGGTTTCCGACGTAGCGGTGACGGCAAGCACCCGATCCCCCAAAACGTCGTGGGCGACTTTCAGTAAAAAAGTGGAATCCACACCGCCGGAAAAGGCGACGGCAACGCTGCCCAAAGCTCCAAGATTGGTCTTTAACTTTTGTAATTTTTGATGTGCGACGTCATAACCGACGGCGACGGGTCGTTCTGTCTGCATAAGCTCCCCTCGATAGCTTTAAAATTTGTTTGCCTGCGCGGCAAAATATTCTTTAATAGTATACTGCGCATGGGGGTAAAAAGTCAATAAAAACATATCTGAACAATAGGTGTTGTAAAAAAAGAAAATGGCTGCTCTGAAGCGATCAGAACAGCCTGAAAACATTTTTTCTGCGATCAATCCATGCAAATTTGCACCGCATGGGCAATGCCGGGAATGCTGTTGCCCTGCTGCGCGGTGGTGGTGGACATCAGCGCGCCGGTGGCGACAAAGAGGATATTGCGATACTCCCTGCGCATTATTTTTTTTAAAATGACGGACGTCAGAACCGAAGCGGAACAACCGCAGCCGGAGCCGCCTGCCGTAACGTCCTGCGTCTCGGTGTCATAGATCATCAACCCGCAATCGTTGTGTACGTCGGTAATATCCGTTTGCTCACGGGTAAGCATCAGCTCGTGCAGCAGCTCTGTTCCTACCACGCCGAGATCGCCGGTCAGGATCAGATCGTAGTCTGCGGGGGTAGTGCCGGTATCCCGTAAAAAATCCGCAATCGTGCACGAGGCTGCCGGCGCCATGGCTGCGCCCATATTGTTCGCGTCCTTAATGCCCAGATCGCGGATCCTGCCGATCATAATGTTCTTCACGTAGGGCATACCGTTTTTCGCGTCGGAAACCAGAACGCTGCCTGCGCCCGTGACCGTATGCTGGGAGGTGGGCGTTTTCTGCCCGCCGTATTCCAGCGGGAAACGGAATTGCCGTTCCGCAGAGCAGAAATGCGAGGACGCAGCTGCCCCCGCCAGTCGCGCAGCGCCGCTGTCCACGGATAAGGCGGCAAGCGCCAGCGACAGCGCCATAGTCGAGCAAGCGCCGAACAGCCCTGCAAAGGGAATATCCGTGCTGCGTACGGCAAAAGCGGAGGCGGCGCACTGGTTCAGCAGATCGCCGGCAAAGATGATGTCCGCGTCGTCAAAGGTTTTTCCCGCTTTGTTGAACGCTTTGTTGATCGCGTCCATGGCAAGCTGGCTTTCGCATTCCTCCCATGTGCCGTCGCACACTTTATCTGTGTTGTAGCAAATATCGAAATGCGCAGCAAGGGGCCCTTCGCTTTCCGTTTTTCCCACCGCCGATCCCCAGGAGATGATCTCGGGGCGTGTCGGTAATTCTATCACATATCGTCCGATTCTGTTGGGCATGAGTTGCTCCTTTCATGTGGTAACTTCTGATTTATCGGGCTGACGCCCGCTAAATCAAGTGAGGAGTTAGGAGAGAGAAGAGAGAAGTTGCGGAAGCCGCTTTGCGGCTTGGATTTGCAAAAAGATGGGCTCACAATCTTGTAGGGATGCCCATTGGGCATCCGTTGATTTTGCGCGTAACCTGACGGACGGCCAATGGCCGTCCCTACAAGCGAAGTCCGATATTTTAATTTATAAACCCAAATCGCGCAGCGATTTCCGAACCTCCTCCCTCTTCCCTCCTACCTCCTACCTCCTACCTAAATTCTGATTTACCTAATAAAAAAGTAATAAATAAATCCATAGATCGCCGCGAGGGAACACCCGTAGGTGATCACGGGACCGGCAAGCGTAAACATTTTCGCTCCGGTGCCGAGAATTCTGCCTTCGGTCTGAAATTCCATGGCAGGGGAGACCACGGAGTTCGCGAAGCCTGTGATTGGTACAGCCGTGCCCGCGCCGCCGTACTTTGCGAGATTGCCAAACAACCCCAAGCCTGTCAGTATTGCGGTCAGTATGATCAGCGTAATGGGGATCGCCGCTTTGACTTCGTCCTCATTTAATCCCAAATTTTCATAGAGGGTGGAAAATAACTGTCCCAAGCAGCAGATCGCTCCGCCGATCAGAAACGCGAGCAGGCAGTTGCGTACTTTTTTGGACGGCGGCGACGCCGTTTTTGTCATTTGATCATATTCTTGATCCAGCGGTTTTGCCATATAAATCAATCCTTTCGGAAAAAGTTTTTGTTAATTTTATAACGATATAAATGGTAAATTCTGATTTATCGCTTTGCGACAAATCAGAATCTAGGTAAGAGGGAAGAGAGAGGAGGTTCGGAAATCGCTTCGCGATTTGGTTTTTTAGAAAGGTGGGCACACAACCCTGTAGATAATATGTAAGGTCCCCTCTTGTAGGATCGTGGATTTATCTGTAAAATGATTAGTTGTAAAAAACAAATACAGCATTACCGCATACAAGAAGGAGACCTTACAATGAACAGTATACTCTATGTTGGCTTAGAT
>JAFVBH010000034.1 GCA_017480115.1 Clostridia bacterium | reverse complement strand
TGCCGCTCTGCCGCGTTCAGCCATGCGCTGTCGGCTTCGATCTCCAAGCGGTAATCGCCGTCCGTCTGCGACAAACGCAGCCGAATCTCGCCGCTCTCCGCCCCTGCCGCGTCGGTCATGACCGGCGCTTCGACGGTATACACCGTCTCGCCGTCCGCGTTCAAAAGACAAATCTCGTTTTCTGCGGTAATTTCGGGGGTCAGCGTACCGACGTCCAGCCGGAACGCGTAAATATAGCTGTCCTGCGGCGCGTCTACGACAATATCCTCCTTGATACCGGCGGACGTGATCGCGTAGTCCAGCGTCGTATCTTCACCCTTGATGGAATATGCCAGCGCGGCGCTCGCGTTGCCGAGAGTCATAACGCTTTGGTTGTATTCCTCGACGCTCATTTTCGACGGCTTCAGCTTTGCCTTCTTTGCCGTGCCGCCGCTCTTGATCTGCACGGCAGAGGACTTGGCGGCCGGACGTTTTACCGCCTGTCTGCGCGCCCGGGACGCGCCCGTCACGGGTTCCTCGGTGGTCGCTTCCGTATACGCCGCGTCCGTTTCCGTCTGCCCCAGATAGGTCATGCCGATGGCGTAATCGCCGTAGGTATAGGTCAGTGCGTCGGCAAAAATATCCTGCGGCACGGACACGTCGTAATTCTGCCCGTCCGCAGTCGTATAGACCGTTTCCCCGTCGGCGTTCTTTGTCTTATTTAAGGTAAAATCCAGCTCCTGCCAGCCGTCCGCCGTGGCGTAATGCACCGGATAGTTGTACGACGCGGCGATATAGCTGCCGTCGCCGCAACGAAAGTGCTTCGTCGTTTCGTCACGTTTGGATTCGTCCTCACCGACGATGTAGGACATTTCGACTTGGGTGTCGAAATTCACATCCGTCAGGCTTTCTTCCGCTTCTGTGAAATTCTCCGCCATGACGCTTAACGGAAGAATTTGCATCAACATTATAACGCTGAGCAGCAAAGCAATTGTTCTCATCGTTACTTTAAATTTTCGTTTCATAAAATCCACTTTCTTGCGTTATTCTGTTTAATATTTAAACAAGATTTTATATCTAAGTCAATACTCGTTGCAAAAATATCGAATTTTCGCGCAAAAATATTCCGATATTTTACAAAAGCAATCAAACGCTGCGGAGAAGTTTCGTGTGAAATAAGACAAGCTCCCGCTCCGCCGTCGGCGGAGAGAGAGCCCGTCTATGGATTTCCGAGTGATTTTATTATTACAACCGCTTTTCGTCCTCTTTGCGCTGCTTTGCGGCGTTGACAGCAAAGGGAATGCCGAAGCCCAATATGCCGCCGCCGAGCGCGCCCAGCAGCAGAAACAGCCACCAAAGGCTGTTCTTTTTTTCTTCCTCCGGCTGCGCGGCCGCCGCGACCTCGACCTTCTTTTCGATCACAGTGGAAACGTCCGCCGATTGCGTATAGACTTTCCCGTAGTCGTCCTCGTAGCTGACCGTGATCTTCCCATGGACCTCGCCGAGCTTTTCGGTCGATACCCGCAGATTCGCCGTTCCCGCCTTGCTCTCGCCGACCTCGATCTCTCCGACAAATGTACTGCCGCCTGCGGACAGACCGTCGACGTCGAAATCGATCTTGCAGTTATACAACCGGCTTTTACCGGTGTTCATCAGGTTGACGGACAGGGAGATCGTGTCGCCCTGCACCGCCTTGACGGGCAATTGCGCGCCGTCGAAATCCAGCTTGACGCTCTGCCGCACGTCCACGCGCAGCACGTCGGACGCGATGTATGACATATAAGTATCATCCTCATATTCCATGGAGAGCGTCAGCTCGTGCCGTCCGACCGCGGCGGTATATGCCGCGGAAAGCGTAGTCTCATAGGTATAACTCGCGCCCGCGCCGATACGGCTGACATACGCCGTGCCCATGCCGTCGGGGAGCAGTTCGCCGCTCGGATCGGACAGACTTAACTTTATGTTGCGCACGCCGCGCTTTTGGTTGGTATTTTTGATCGTCACGGAGAGCTTCGCCGCGCCGTCCGGCTTGACGTATCCGTTCTCCACGGTGTACGCCGTCACCATCAGCCGCGGCGTGGAGGTATCCGCCGTGGTCTCCGGCACGGTCTGCTCCGGCTCGCGTTCCCGCGCCGCCTCCGTCGCCCGCTGCGTCGTCGGCACGGTCGTTGTCACCTCCGCAGCGAAGCAGACACATATCAGGCTAAAAAAGACTACAATACTAACAGTAATAACTAAAATTCTTCTCATAAAATCCACCAAATACTTAAAATTCAAGGGCGCATAATCTCGCCTGTCGGCTCGGTCGGCGCTTCTGCCTACGGCAGAGGTCTCCACAGGAGACCCGCGTCCCTTCCGAAATTCCGCATTCCGAATTTATTACAACTCCCTAATATTCTCCACAATACTGTACTTCATCTGCTTCCGTATCTGCCGCCAAAGGTTGAACGCGCAGACGGCGAACAGGAGCAGTACGCCCAGCAGTGTCTGCCAGAGCGAGAGCGTCTCGAACACGGGCTTTTCCGTGAAGTGATATTTCAGCCAGTCGCCCATCGCCTCGCCGAACCACAGCGCAAAGAAACCCGCAAAACCGACAGTCGAGCCGATACCCAGCATATGCAACAGCTCGATCACATAGGAGCGCACAAGGTCGGACGCGGACGCGCCCACCGCGCGCAGCGTGCCGATTTCCCGCTTGCCCTCGCGGATACGGGCGGTCAGCGCGTTATTGATCATACTGCCTGCGACGCTCAGCATCAGAATCACGATGGCGGAAATGGCAATCATCATCTGCCTGCGGCTCTGCCGTTCCTCCTGCGCCAACTGATACGCGGACTGCACATCGGACGGCACGCCGGAGGTAATGCGGTCGATCAGGCGCATCATGTCCGCGTCGATCTCGGCGGTGACTTCACCCGCCATGGTCACATTGAGGAATTTGTATTTATACGTGTCCGTCAGCTTTCGCAGCCCGTCCATGGTTGTGATCACGCCGCACTGGCTGCCGCCGTCCGGCCAAAAGGTATAGTCCGCCGTATAGCAGATCGCGCCGATGCGCACGGTTTTATCCCTGCGGGTATAATTTTCCGTGATAAAGCCGTTTTCATCCGCATCGTCGATATTGACGACCGTCAGATTCAGCGCGTCCCCGACGTGCATATCCAGCGTCGCCGTCTCCGTCCACGTCAGCTCCTCGCCGTCGATCGTGATCTTTTGGGGATACACCTGCAAATAATACCCCGCGCCCACGTCCAAAAAATGCAGACCCGCCCACAGCTCCTTCGGCGCGATCAGAACGACCTCCTCGCCGCTGTTCAGCTTGTCAAGATCGATCCGTCCCTCGACCACGGATTCGGCAAGCCCCGCCACGACCGGTTCGTCCTGCGCCGCCACGGATACGGCGGCAGCGTTCGTCAGGTTCAGCTTCTCCTTGAAATCCGTCCATGCCGCAGCCTCGTGCGCGTCAAGCTCTCCGTAGGTTTCCGCCGTGATGTTCTGCACAAAATCATCGTCGAACAGGCTGTAAGAGAGGTTATAGTTGAGCAGGCGCATATAGTCCGTATAGTGATCCGCCGTTATGACTGCGTTGATCGCTACTTTGCCGTTGACGGACGCGACAAGCGGATCATCCAGCAGCGTCTGTTTGTCGTTTTCCGTATAGCCGATCGTTCGGATCGTATTGCAATACGGCTCGAACGACTGATCCGCGCCGAGTCCGATATGATAATCGTCGAACATAACTGTATAGCTTGCTGAAAGCAGATAGGTAAACGCATACGAGGAAATAAAGACGGCGACCGCCAGGATCAGCGAGGTCAGCGCCATACGCAGGCGGTAAAATTTCAGATTGCGCTTTGCCAGCAGCTTTGGGACCTTGAACAGCTTTTTAGACCTGATCTTCATTCTGCGCATTTTGCGGCTCAGCTCCGTATTGCGGATCGCCTGCATCGGGCTGATACGCGAGGCGGCGAACAACGGAATGAGCGAAGCGAGCAGCACGAATACAAGGCTCGCCGCAAGGCTGCCCAGCAGCACCCGCCACGACGGCAGAAAAACAAAATCGTCCATAAATCCCGTAATGAGCTTCACGCCGAAATAGGATATAAGCAGACTTAAAGGCGCGGAAATGAGACTCAGGATAAAACTCTCCCGCCCGTAAATGCCGATGATCTGCCGCCGTGTCGCGCCCACCGCGCGCAAAAGTCCGATCTGCTTCTTGCGCTCGCTCAGGTTTGAGTTGAACGCGTTCACGATCCCCAGACCCGACGCCAGCATCAAAACGCCCGACATCACTGCAGAAAAGACCGACTTCTCCAGCAGGGAAGTGAACGCATCCCCGAATCTATTCTGATCCACTGAAGTGAAATTCATATATGACAGATCGAGATGTTCTGCGGCTCCCTTTCTTACTGCGAGATACGCGCTCAGCGCTTCTTTGCCGCCGATCTCCGTCTGCGCCCCGGCGCAGGTGAATATTGCCGGTACATAGCCGTCCTTTTCCGGATCCAGATTATTGATATACTTTCGCTTGTCGCCGAGAATGCCGACAAGGGTATAGGTTTTCTCAACCGCATCGGTCAAACGGTGATCCGGTCCGTCCTGCACCTGCAAATGCAGCGATACAGTATCGCCGATCTGTTTGTCCGCAAGCCCCATGCACAGAAGCGCGTCCTGCTCGGCGGCGATCTCGCCGACAGACTCGGGATATTTTCCGTCGAGCAGCACCGGCGCGTAAAGCTCCTTCGCGTAATCGTCCAGCCATGCGATGACAGAACCCTTTTCCTGTTCCTCTGTATAACCGTAGCCCAGCACGTGGGCAAGACCGTAGTCCGCGAGATTGCTTTGCGCGTCCAGCTTTGCGAAATTATCCTCCGTAAGCTCAAAAGCAATATAGTTTGCATTTCCATAGCGAACGCGCCACAGCTCGTTCTGCGAGGAGAACAGACAGGAGATGAAGAACAGCGTTCCCGATGAAAACACCATCGCAAGTATTATGCCGACGAGCAAAGTAATATATTGTTTTTTCCGTTTCTTTAAATTTCCCAATGCAAGGGAAGTGGTCGTGAGTTTCTTTTTCATGCCAGGTCACCAACCTTGCTGTCGCGTATGATTTTTCCGTCGGCAAGAGTCAGTACCCTCTGCGCCTGCTCCGCTACGCCGAGATCGTGAGTAACAAGGATAAGCGTTATGCCGAATTCACGGCTGACGTATTTTAAAAGAGATAAAACCTCCCGTCCCGATTTTCCGTCAAGATTTCCCGTAGGCTCGTCGGCGAACAGTATCGACGGCTTGTTGGCAAGGGCGCGGGCGATCGCGATACGCTGCTGCTGTCCGCCCGAGAGCGCCGAGGGCAGATGCCCGATCCGGTTGCCGATGCCCAGCATGTCAATCAGTTTATCGATATATTTCTCATCGGGCTTTTTCTTATCCAGCATCACGGGCAGTAAAATATTCTCGTAGCCCGTCAGCTCCTGCACCAGATTGTATGCCTGAAACACAAAGCCGAAGCGGCGGCGGCGCAGGATCGATAACTGATTGTCGTTGTACTTCGACAGATCCTCCCCGCCGTAGATCACCCTGCCGGAGGTCGGATTTTCAAGGCTTGACAGCGTGTGCAGAAAGGTGGACTTGCCCGAGCCGCTGGGGCCGGTGATGGCGCAGAACTCCCCCTGCGCGAAGCCGACGGAGATATGATCCACCGCCTTGACGACCGACTCGCCGCTTAAATATTCCTTTGTCAGCGCGTGACACTCGATGATATTCGCCATAGTTGTTACTCCTTTTTCTGTTTTATGAGAACAGTCTACCCCGTCAACCTTACGTTTCGGTGACGGCAAGCTTAAGATTTCGTAAGAAAAGAGCTCCACGGGGAGCTCTTTTCAGGTAGGAGGTATGAGGGAGGAAGTAGGAGGTGCGGAAATCGCTGCGCGATTTGGATTTTATTTCTTCGGCGCGCGACCGTCTGTAGGTCTGAATCATAATTTAATATTCCCGTCCAGAATCGGGAAACACATGATAATATGAAGTCCCTCCGCGCCGTTCTCCGCCGAGACCGTGCCGTGGTGCTTTTCGACGATCGCGCGGGAGATGGCAAGCCCGAGCCCCGCGCCGGTCGGCAAGGCGTTGGCGCTGCGGAAGAACCGTTCAAACAGCTTCGGCAGCTGTTCCTCCGGCACACCGCCGCCGTTGTCCGATACGGTCAGCGTCACGAAATTCTCCGACTGCTCAATCAAAATATCTACCCTGCCGTCCGCTTTGGTATGCTCGCAGGCGTTTTTTATGACGTTGCCGAGCGCCTCGCCCAGCCAGTCCGCGTCGCAGCGCAGAACCGCGTCACCACGCACGGAAAACTGTTTTTGCGGGAACAGCGGCCGAAAGTCATGAAGCTGTTCCTCTGCAAGGCGCAATAACGAATGCTCCCGAAAATCAAAGGCAAAGCTGTCCGCCTGCAATTTCTGAAATTTCAACAGTCCGGCGATCAGCTTTTCCGTCTTTTCTATGAGCAGCAATTCCTTTGCGGAATAATCCGTGCGATCCTCGGCGGCAAGCATTTCGCAGTAGAGACGGATGCCCGCCAGCGGCGTTTTGAGCTGATGGGAAACGTCCGCCACAAAATCGGCGTTACGGCGGTTATCCGCCGCAGTATTTTGCTTTTCCAGCTCCAGACGGCTTTCCAAATCGTTGATATTGTTCTGCAAACGGGCAAGGCGGTCATCCCTGACGCTGAAGATCGTCCGCTTGCCGGTCTGCAAATAATCCTCGATGCTGTCCGCAAGCGTATCCGTGCGCCGGTTTCTGCGCACCGTCAGAACGATCAACAGAATGAAAAGCGCGCCCACAGCCACGGAAAGTATAATCACAGGCAGATTCATTTTGCGTCCTCCCAGCGGTAGCCCACGCCGCGTACGGTCACGATATGCGCGCCGCCGATCTTCTCCCGCAGGCGGCTGATATGCACCGACAGGGTGTTGTCGTCGATAAAATTGCCGTCGTTATCCCAGATGCGGTCGAGCAATTGACCGCGCGTGACGATGATCCCGCTGTTGCGGATCAGCACGGACAGTATCTGAAATTCCGTCGGCGTTAAAAAGATCGTCTCGCCGTCGCGCTTGACCGTCATTCTGTCGCGATCCAACAGAACGCCGCGGCTCTCATAAACCGCCGTGCCGCTGCGCCGCAGCAGCGCGCGAATGCGGGACAGCAGCTCTCTCAGCTTGAACGGTTTCGTGACGTAGTCGTCCGCGCCCGCGTCCAGCCCGCGCACGATCTGCAATTCGTCGTCGCAGGCGGTGATAAACAAAATGGGGATTCGGCTGCCGTCCGCTCTGATCTTCTCGCAGAAATCAAACCCGCTGCCGTCGGGCAGCATCACGTCCAGCAGCAAAAGCTCGAACCGTCCGTCCCTGACGGCAACGCCCGCCTGCGCAATATTCGATACGGCAGAGACGGTATAGCCCTCTTTTCCCAGCAGCTCCGTCATGCCCTCTCTTAAAAAATCGTCGTCCTCTACAACAAGAATCCGCGCCGCCATACACCCACCGCCCGAAGTTTTTTCTCATTGTACCACGCGGAGAGAATAAAATCAACTCGCTGTATATACCTTAAGGGACATCGTATTTGAGTAGATTATTCCCTGCGCGAGAAAGCGCCGGCGAAATAAATTCAAAATACTTTTAAACCGGAGTGCCAGAACCTTCACCACAAGACTAAACCGGAAATATAGCGGTATAATAAGCGTAATATTCGGTAAAAATCTTGGGGCAATAGTACAGCAGGAGAAAATCGAGGGGGCAAAATTGCGCTTCGATGATTCACAGCGGCAGGCAAAACCAGCCGCATTTTGCATTATCTTTATTATATCAATTTTGATGATTGACATTTTTTACGCGATATGATAGATTGAGTAGTTAAAAATTGAGGTGAGTGGTTTTATGAAAGAGAGCGAAAACGGATTTCCCATACCTTATCATTTATCTATAGCGCAACTTGCGATAATGTGCAATTCAAATAAAATGCCTGATTTTGCAGTTGCCTGTGAAGCACTGACTCAACAGAAGAATCATGCCGCATACGAAATTTTAAAATCTCATATACACGATAAAGATAAATATCGACGACTATATGTTTTAAAAAAAATCTTTCGTATGCCATATGCATCGGAGCTTGCAGAGGAAGTGGAAAATGCCGTTATGTCCGATGATGTTCTTTTTGTCTCGACTGGATTATCAATTGCTTATAAATATAATATTCCACTTCCTGAAAACGCAATAAAGTCTGCTATAGATAAACACTATAATAATTTGTACGATGAACATAAAATTTTAAATTTGCTATCTGTGAATGAAAACAACTATTCGTTTTTGTGTAATCTTTTATGCAAAGCGGCGGGATCAATTCAACAGGAAATTGCTGCTGAGGTTTTATTTAAAAACTATCAAAGTATTCATGCTCCTGATCTTTTTGTTATATTTTCGCAATCAAAAAATCCCAAGGTTCGCAGATTTGCAGTTTTGCTGGGACGTGAGTTTGGTTACGATTTATCAACATTTCAAAACGATACGGATGGACATATTAGAAAAATGATAGAACCGTAACTGAAATGGATCAAGAATTGCACTGCTAAGCAAAGAAATAGATCTTTTCCATGATTCTTTTCGCTTGACTTACGGAAGAATTGCGGGTATGGCGTTGTGCGGGTGGGCTGGATTAAAAATCTCTTCGAGGAAAATCTGCCCCCTGTAGCCGATAAAACGGAAACTACGCCCGCCCGGTGAGTGTTCGCAAACGGTATTAAAGAATCTTCAAAGCCGGAGGAAACAAACAAAAAGGTCTGCACTGCCTACGCCATATATTTGCAACAAACCTTGTGAACGGCATCAAGCAGCCCGACGGCTCGATAAAATTCTTGACACCGCGCCAAGTTGCCGAACTGCTCGGTCACAGCACTTCGCAAATTACCGAGATGTACTATGTCAAAACAGATACATCACGGCTGAACGGGATTACAAACGATTTCTAGCTGTAAAAAGAACAGAGGAGTTCACCTTCTGTTCGGCTGGTTTAATTCTATTTTTTGCAATTCTGCTTTGAAAAACAACTGATTAAAACCGATGTCCAGATTCCAAGGGTAGCAAGAAAAATTAAGAACAAAGTTTGCCGGAGGGGTTGTTATATATTTCTTGTATTTTGCTGCATAACTCCAAAACTGTTCTAATGAAAAAGATTCCGGCAAACCGGAAAGAAGATTATTGAAATCTTGTTCCTCTTCGTCCGATAACGCAATCCAGCAGTTCACAATCATTGGATTAAGATGAATCTCTGCGCTGTTAAAGCTGTTTTGAAAATCCGGATGTTCTGCAAAATATGCATCAATCATTTCAAGAGTTGTTTCTGACAATTCTTTACACCATAATGCGTCTACAAATTCACACCGAATGCTCGGTTTCATTTTAGGTGTAAATCCTTTTTTCAGAATAACCCATTGTCCCAGTGAATCGCCCTTTTTCCAATTTGCAGTTTCAGTTTGCATATCACAATCAGCATATTTGTCTTTGATATCTATGATTTTCCAATATCCCGCACTGTATTGCGTAACCCAATCTCCGATTGTGAGCATATGAATCACCTCGTTTTTGAATAGTATCATAAAGAGAAAGAAAAATCAACAGGCTGTGATATTGATGCTATTTTGATGATGCAGCAGACGGAACGGTTGAAAAACGTTCCGGAACAGATGCCATTTTGATGCTGAATCAGAGCATCAATTCAGCCATTTCACAAGGAAATCACCCCAAGTTTGGGCAAAAAGGAAAGCCTTGAACTTCAATGACATCAAGGCTTTTCGGATTTGTCAAATCACTATAAAAAAGATTTTTTCGGTTTTCAGTGTATGGATTTGAACTCAAACCATGTTTATCCTGCTGCGTCTGAAATACGATTATTCTCCGATTTTTATCTGCATCCCGTTCACGGACACGCCGTTCTCGGCGCGGATGAGAATATATTTGATCCCGTCGATTGTGCGCGTATCAATCAAGTCCGGGCGGTCGGGGTTGACGCGGATCTGCACATCGGGCGTCTGCACCTCAATTTGCTTCGGATTCACAATATTCTTCGGCGGCAGGTCGGTATTGCCGAACGCCTCCTGATATTCTGCCTCGAACGTCTCAACGCGCGATTCCTCTACCCCGCATTTACGAAGAATCCGACTGACGTCCTTTTTGGAAACCACCGGCGGTTCATCATCATCCGCCATCTTCGCATCCTCCAATTGCTCGCAAATTGCCTCCCGCAGCTCCATCGCCACATCAAGACTGCACGCATCGGAGAGTGCGGATTCCAGAACGTCGTTGAATGTATCCTTCTGCAAATCGGCGGGCATTGGCACTGCGGTATGAACGACCTCCTCGATAAATTCCGGATGATTTGCTCCGGCGTTTTTTGTGTAATAAAGCAAGTCGTATATGTTCGCGCAGCGGTCATCGAAAGACGGGAACATAAATCCAAGCTCCGGCGCGGCAATCACACGGTTGGACATCAAACTTTTGAACGCATTCTCTGACGGGAAGAACCCCAGCGCGGGCTTTGTCTCTTTCACGGGACAAACGGCGCAAATGCAGTATGTGAACACATCCGTGCTTTCAGCTCCATCTAAGCCGTCTTTACCGAACGCCGGCACATCATAGCTGTCCTGCGCCAGCAAAATCAGATACGGGCTTTCCATGCGCAGCGTTGCGGCAGTCTGTTCAAACAATTGCATGATCGCTTGTTCTCCGGTTTCGTCCTGCTGCCGCAGCGCGGAGAACAGGCGGTGCTCATCGCTGTCCATGACCTGCTCGGTCGTAAAAGGCAACGACAGCAGATTTTTGCCGACCGTTCCTGAGAGCGCCTTGCGTACAATATTCAGAATTGCTTCCGCATCGTCCGAGGGCGTCATGGCGAGAGACTGCCGGAAGGTGGAAACGATTTCCTTTTTGTCATTGACGAAGCAGCCGTAAAGCGCGTTCACAGCGCAGCGGTCGGCACGCAAATGTCGGCGAAGCTCGCCGATTTCTTTTTCATTCATGTAATAATCTCCCTCTCTTTTGTTTGTTCGATTATACCGCAAAAGAAAAGATTTCTCAATAACAAATGAGAATTATGAAATAAAGTCCGTTCTTTCATAAAGTCTGATTCCCGATCTGCTATACAAAAAGGGGGATCGTATGGATCATCAAAACGATCCCCTTGTGCCTGTCGATTTTCCCAAATCGTTATTCCAGCGGCTGACTGATTTCGAGCCCGCCGATGAATTCGACTTTGATTTGTTCCTTTGATTCGACGACTACGCATTCGAGGATTTACCGGACGAGCTGGTCATCGTAGTTCATCGGGTGTCTATCCGGCGCATATCGCTATAAACCAACATTTTTATATTTTACACTATATTGTATTTGTATTGTCATTGTCTGAAAAAAACGACGAGAAAGCTTTGCTTCCGTTGTAATACCCATCCAGGAACTCGCCGAAGAGGCGGTCCTCGGCTTGTTTGCGCGCGGCGACGGCGTCCTCTTTTCTTTCAAATGTGCCGAGACGGTAGGTTTTCTTCTGAAAAGTGATGGTCGCGAACCACTTGCCGT
>JAFVBH010000033.1 GCA_017480115.1 Clostridia bacterium | reverse complement strand
TGTTTGTTAAGTGTCTGTTAACTTTATGTTCAGCCCCTTGACTGGAGACCTTACATAACAGGGACGGCCACCGGCCGTCCGGCGATTCAGCGCATAACCTGACGGATGCCCAATGGGCATCCCTACAAGATTGTGCGCCCATTTTGTGTCTATAAATCCAAATCGCGAAGCGATTTCCGCAATTATTCATCATTCATTTTTCATTTCTGATTTAGCTGCTACGCAGCTAAATCAGAATTTATCATAAAACATATTGATTTTTCGTAACAAGATGTGATAATATGTACGGTGATATTGAGTACATATTGAGTCGGTGAGACAATGGCTTTAGTTACGGTAAAAAAACTGGTGGATTCCGCCGAGCGGCAGGGCAAGGCGGTGGGCGCGTTCAGCGTCGGCAATATGGAAATGGTCATGGGCGCGGTTGCCGCCGCAGAGGACAGCGGCGAACCGATCATCCTGCAGATCGCCGAAAAACGGCTGAAAAATTCCCCGCTGGAACTGATGGCGCCGATGATGGTCTCCGCCGCGCAGCATGCCCGCGTGGACATTGCCGTGCATTTGGATCACGGCTTGACTCTGGATTGTATTCAGGCGGCGCTGGACTACGGCTTTACCTCGGTG
Source organism: Clostridia bacterium (assembly GCA_017480115.1). Lineage (GTDB taxonomy): Bacteria > Bacillota > Clostridia > Oscillospirales > Acutalibacteraceae > RGIG2774. Next base: position 78,545 of record JAFVBH010000033.1, on the reverse strand, counting down.
ATGCTGGACGCGTCGCTGCTCCCTTTTGAGGAAAATATCGCGATGACCGGGCAGGTCGTTGCAAAAGCCGCAAGGTACGGCGCCTCCGTAGAGGCGGAGCTTGGCGTGGTCGGCGGCAATGAGGGCGACACTGCCGAGCATAAGATCCTCTGCACCGATCCGCAGGCGGCAAGGACGTTTTGCGAACAAACGGGGGTGGACGCGCTGGCGGTCGCGATCGGCAACGCCCACGGGAATTATCCGGTACTGCCCGCGCTGCGGTTCGATATTCTGGAACAGATCGACAAGACCGTTGACACGCCGCTTGTGCTGCACGGCGGCACCGGCATTACGGACGAAATGTTCCGCAAGGCGGTGGCGCTCGGTATCCGAAAAATCAACATTGCCACCGCAAGCTTCGATCATCTGGCGCGTTACGCGAAAGCGTATACGGATACCGTCGACGCGCCCGACTATTTTAAATTATCCTCGGAAATGGCGCGCGGCGTGTATGATAACGTATTGCGTCATATCAAGGTATTCAGCAACCGGTAAACAGCCGTCATTGAAAGGAGATTTCCTATGAAATATATAGAATTTGACCAAAGCAAAAAGTATGATCTGATTCTGCTGGGCAGAGTTGCGGTGGATCTGAATCCCGTAGACTACAACTGCCCGCTGAATGAAAGCACCACTTTTAAACGCTATCTCGGCGGTTCTCCCGCCAATATTGCCGTAGGTCTTGCGCGTCTTGGCAAGAAATGCGGCTTTTTTGCGCGCGTGTCCGACGATCAGATGGGGACGTTCGTGACGGATTTCTTCGCAAACGAGGGGATCGACACCTCGCACATCACCCGCTGCTCTAACGGGGAGAAGATCGGGCTGACCTTTACCGAGATCAAGAGCGCGACCGAAAGCTCGATTCTTATGTACCGTAACGATGCGGCAGACTTGAAGCTGGACGTTGCCGATATTGACGAAGCGTATATCCGCGAGGGCAAGGCGCTGCTGATCTCCGGCACCGCGCTGGCGGAAAGCCCCTCCCGCGAGGCGGCGCTCAAAGCGGTGATGCTTGCCAAGCGCAACAACGTCCCCGTGATTTTCGATATAGATTACCGCGCGTATAACTGGAAGAACGCCGATGAAATTTCGATCTATTACGCTGCGGTTGCCCGCGAGGCGGATATTATCCTCGGCTCCCGTGAGGAATATGATTTAACCGAGCGTCTGATCCGTCCCGGCATGAGCGATAAGGAAACCGCGGCATACTGGCACGCGCAAAACGCGAAAATCGTTATCATCAAGCACGGCAAAGAGGGTTCCACCGCCTATACCAACGACGGCGAGAGCTATTCCATCAAGCCGTTCCCCGTAAAGCTGTTGAAATCCTTCGGCGGCGGCGACGGTTACGCGTCCGCGTTCCTGTACGGTCTGTTTGAGGGCTATGAGATCATCGACGCGTTGGAGTTTGGTTCCGCGTCCGCGGCGATGCTGGTCGCCAGTCACGCCTGCTCGCAGGATATGCCCTCCGTTCAGCAGGTCAAGGAATTTATTAAAAAGGAAAAAGAAGAGTACGGCGAAATGGTCGCCCGCGCGTAAGAGGTTGCTATGTTAGAATATTTATCTTATGACGAAAACGGAAAAAAGACCGTCTGTGAGATGAACGGCTTTCACGCCGAAATGGGCTTGACGATTTGGGTGCAGAAGCTTCCTGCGGGGGCGTCCGTTACGATCTGTGATCCCGCCAATGAAACGGCGGCGCTGCTGCTGAGCGGCGAGGCGGAATTTGCATGGGGCGGCAACAGGGCGACCGGCAAGCGCCGCGATCCTTTCGAGCGTCTGCCGTATGCGCTGCATGTTTGTAAAAATACGCAGATCACCGTGACCGCGCAAACGGACAGTGAAGTCCTGTTCCAGCAGACCGATAACGACCGCATTTTTGATCCCGTATTTTATACCCCGGAGACCTGCCTGTATCAGGAGTTCGGCAAAGGGCAGTGGGGCGGCGCGGGACACCGTATCGTCTCCACGATGTTTGACTACGACAACGCCCCCTATTCCAATATGGTCATGGGCGAGGTCTTTACCCAGCCGGGCAAGTGGTCCAGCTACCCGCCGCATCACCACCCGCAGCCGGAGGTCTATTATTATATGTTTGATAAGCCGCAGGGCTTCGGCGCGTGCTTTAACGGCGAGAACGCCTACAAAAGCACCCACGGCTCGGCTTGCTATATTCAGCCCGGCGACGATCATCAGCAGGCTGCCGCCCCCGGCTATGAAATGTACTATGTTTGGATGATCCGTCACATCGACGGCGACCCCTGGTACAAAACCACCAGATTCGTCGCTCCCGCGCACGAATGGCTTACAAAAGAATGATATAAGGAGAAATAGTGTATGGCACTCATGTCAATGGCACAGGCGCTTGTCAAATTCCTTGACAATCAGTACGTTTCCTTTGACGGGAAAGAGACCAAATTTGTGGACGGTATTTTTACCATCTTCGGGCACGGCATTGTGGTCGGTCTCGGGCAGGCGCTGGATCAGGAGCGCGGCGCTTTGACCGTCTATCAGGGAAAAAACGAGCAGGGTATGGCGCACGTCGCCACCGCTTACGCCAAGCAGAATAACCGCCGAAAAATCATCGCCTGTTCTTCCTCCATCGGCCCCGGCGCGGCGAATATGGTCACCGCCGCCGCGACCGCGACGGTCAGCCATGTGCCGCTGCTGCTGTTCCCGGCGGACGCGTTTGCGTCCCGGCAGCCCGACCCCGTTTTACAGCAGTTTGAGCAGGTCAATTCCCTTGCCACGACCACGAACGACGCGTTTAAAGCCGTAACCAGATATTGGGACCGCGTGCAGCGTCCCGAGCAGCTCATGAGCGCCATGCTCAACGCCATGCGTGTGCTGACCGACACGGCGGAGACCGGCGCGGTCGCGATCTGCCTGCCGCAGGACGTGGAGGGCGAAGCTTACGATTATCCCGACACGTTTTTTGCCAAGCGTGTACATAAGATCACAAGACCCCTGCCGGTAAAAGAGGAAGTCACGGACGCCGTGGCGGTCATCGCCGCCGCGAAAAAGCCGCTGGTGATCTGCGGCGGCGGCGTGCGGTATTCCGAAGCGGGCGAGACGCTGGAGCAGTTCTGCGCCGATTTTAATATCCCCTTTGCCGAGACCCAGTCCGGCAAATCCGCCTGCCTTGCGTCCAACGCCTATAACCTCGGCGGCTTGGGCGTAACGGGAAATTCCGCCGGCAATGCCGTCGCCAAGGACGCGGACGTAATTATCGGCATCGGCACCCGTTTTTCCGACTTTACGACCGCCTCCAAGTCGCTGTTCCGCGCGGACGCAAGGTTCGTAACGATCAATACCTCCCGTTTTGACGCGTATAAGCTGGACGCGACCAAGATCGTCGCCGACGCGAAGGAGGGCATCCTTGCTCTGTCCGCCGCGCTGAATGCCATCGGTTATAAAACGGCCTATACCGCCGAAATCGCGGACGCGAAAAAGGGTTGGGACGATGAAATGGCGCGTCTGGCGGCATACCGCTATGACGATAATTTCAAGCCGCTGATTGCAGCGGGCGATCCGAGAACGATTCCGGAATTTGCGAAAATGTACGGCACGGAGCTGACGCAGGTCTCCGCCGTTGCCTTGATTCGCGAGACCATCGACGCGGACGCGATCTGCGTAGGTTCCGCAGGCTCTCTGCCGGGCGATCTGCAGCGCATGTGGACGACGGATACCCGTTACGCGTATAATATGGAATACGGCTATTCCTGCATGGGCTACGAGATCGCGGGCGCCCTCGGCTCCAAGCTGGCTGCGCCGGGGCAGGAGGTCTACGCCATGTGCGGCGACGGCAGCTTTTTGATGCTGCACAGCGAGCTTGTCACCAGCGTGCAGGAGGGTAAAAAGATCAATGTGATGCTGTTCGATAACAGCGGTTTCGGCTGCATCAACAATCTGGAAATGTCCAACGGCGTCGGCAATTTGGCGACAGAGTTCCGCAGGCGCGATGAAAACGGCGATCTGCAGGGCGCGCTTCTGCCTGTGGATTACGCCGCTGTTGCGGCGGGCTACGGCGTAAAAACCTATACCGCGCATAATCTTGACGAGCTGAAAGCCGCGCTGGAAGACAGTAAAAAACAGACCGTTTCGACCCTGATCGATATTAAGGTTCTGCCCAAGACCATGACCGACGGCTACGGCGCGTGGTGGCACGTGGGCGTACCGGCGGTATCGACAAGCGAATCCGTGCGGGCTGCGTATGAAAATAAAGAAAATCACAGAAAGATAGCGAGGAAATACTGATGCTTGACAAAAACAAAGTAAAGCTCGGCATTGCGCCGATCGCGTGGACAAACGACGATATGCCCGATCTGGGCGCGGAAAACACCTTTGAGCAGTGCGTTTCCGAAATGGCGCTGGCAGGCTACACCGGCTGTGAAGTCGGCAACAAATACCCCAAGGACCCCGCCGTGCTGAAAAAAGCGCTGGAGCTGCGCGGTATGCAGATCTGCAACGCGTGGTTTTCGTCCTTTCTGCTGACCCGGCCCTACGAGCAGGTCGAGGCGGATTTCATCAAACACATTACATTCCTGAAAGAAATGGGCGCAAAGGTCGTCGGTATTTCCGAGCAGAGCTACTCCATTCAGGGTACCGATAAGCCCATTTTTGAGGCGAAATACGTGATGAACGACGCGGAATGGGACAGACTTTGCGCCGGTATCAACAAGCTGGGCAAGGTCGCCAAGGATATGGGGATCGCCCTGACGCTGCACCATCACATGGGTACCGTCGTGCAGACCGAGGCGGAGATCGACCGCCTGATGGCGAACACCGATCCTGAGGTTTTCAGCCTGCTGTATGATTCCGGGCATCTTGCATACTGCGGCGAGGATTATCTCAGCGTTCTGAGAAAATACGTCAAGCGCGTCAAGCATGTGCATCTGAAGGATATTCGTCCTGCGGTGATCGAAAAGGTCAAGGCGGAGCATCTGTCGTTCCTGCAGGGCGTGCGCCTAGGCACGTTTACCGTCCCCGGCGACGGCGCGATCGATTTCGCTCCTATTTTTGACATTCTTGCCGACGCGGGCTATGAGGGCTATGTGCTTGTGGAGGCGGAGCAGGATCCCGCGATCGCCAATCCGCTGGAATACGCCATCAAGGCGAGAACGTACATTGCGGAAAAAGCAGGACTGTAAACAATGAAAAATGAAGAATGAATGATTTCGGAAGCGCTTCGTGTTTGATTACAGAAACGATCAAAGAAAGAACGCAATAACAATCCGTCCGTGGGCTTTTGACGAGTGTAATTTTTCGTTTAAACGTCTATAAACGGGGTACGGGGCTTGCCCCGTCCGCAATCATTCATTATTCACCATTCATCAATTAAAATAACAAATGGAGGAGATTATTACTCATGGCTGTTGAAAAATTAAAGTATTTTGTAAACGGCGAGTACAGAGAGTCCAAGACCGATAAGTGGACCGATCTGCACAACCCCAGCACCGGCGAGGTCACCATGCAGGCGCCCTGTTGCACCAACGACGAGGTGCTGGAGGCGATCGCCGCCGCGAAGGCTGCGTACCCCGGCTGGAGCGCAACGCCCGCCGTCAAGCGCGCGCAGATTCTCTATAAGATTCGTGATCTGATCATCGAGCATATGGACGAGTTGACGCTGCTTGTTGCGCAGGAAAACGGCAAGGTTTGGGCGGAAGCCGAGGGCGACGTCCTCAAGGCGAAGGAGGGCACCGAACTTGCCACGCAGGTGCCGTCGCTGATGATGGGCGAGAGCATTATGGACGCGTCACGCGGTTACGATACCGTGAAGTACCGCGAGTCTTTGGGCGTGTTCGCGGGGATTGTGCCCGTGAATTTCCCGGCAATGATCCCGTTCGGCTGGATGGCGCCCGTCTGCATCGCCACCGGTAATACCATGGTGCTGAAAGCGGCGACCCTGACCCCGAGAACCGCGCTCAGACTGGCGGCGCTCTACAAAGAGGCAGGCGTACCCGACGGCGTTTTAAACATCGTCACCTGCTCGAGAAATGAGATCAATACCATTTTGGATTCCGAGGACGTCAAAGGCATTACCTTTGTCGGCTCCACGCCTGTCGGCAAGCTGATTTATGAAAGAGCCGCAAGAAACGGCAAGCGCGTGCAGTGCCTGTGCCAGGCGAAGAACCACGCGCTTGTGCTGGCGGATACTCCCATCGAGCGTACCGCCGCAGGCGTGATCAACTCCGCGTTCGGCTGCGCCGGTCAGCGCTGCATGGCGTTGTCCTGCTGCGTGGTGGAGGAATCCATTGCCGACGCGTTTGTTGCCGAGCTGAAGAAGCAGGCGGAGAAGATCAAGGTCGGCCCCGCGTGGGACAAAACCTCGAAGCTCGGCCCCATTACCTATGAGAAGCACTATAAGGAAGTGCTTGCGGACATCGACAAGGGCGTCGCCGAGGGCGCGACGCTGGTGCTGGACGGCAGAAATTGCGTGGTCGAGGGCTATGAGAACGGCTATTTCGTCGGCCCCACCATCTTTGACAACGTCACCGCCGATATGACCATCGGCGATGAGGAAGTGTTCGGCCCCGTGCTTTGCATCAAGCGCGTCAAGTCCTTTAAGGAGGGGCTTGCGGTTATGAACGCGAACCCTTATGCCAACGGCTCCGTCATCTTCACGCAGAACGGTTATTATGCCCGTGAGTTCGTCCGCCATACCGACGGCGGCATGGTCGGCGTGAACGTCGGCATCCCCGTGCCTATCGGTTTCTTCCCGTTCGCAGGGCATAAGCAGAGCTTCTTCGGCGATCTGCATTGCCTGGGCAAGGACGCGTACCGCTTCTTCACCGAGAGTAAGTGCGTCACCACCCGCTGGTTCGACGAGGAGGAAATGAAGAATACCGAGGTTTCCACTTGGGACGGCACCATCTGATTTTGCTTTGTAAAATCAGAGTGAAGAATGAACAATTTCGGACGGACGCTGCCCGTACCCGATTATATATTATTTTAAAAACAGGTTTTATATATAAAACGGGGCATAGGGCTTATCGCATCTGAAATTATCAATTGTCAATTATAAAGAAAGGACGATTTGCCATGATTAACATTGGTATTATCGGCGCGGGCAGAATCGGCAAGGTACATTTGGAGTCGATCTCTTACCGCGTCAAGGACGCGACCGTGAAGGCGGTTGCCGATCCGTTTATGAACGACGAGACCAGAGCCTTTGTTGAGGGCTTCGGCGTGAAGGAGATTTATGACGATTATCATAAGATCCTTGAGGACCCCGCCATTGACGCGGTTTTGGTCTGCTCCTCCACGGATACCCATTCTTCCATCTCCGTGGAAGCCATCAACGCGGGCAAGCACGTATTCTGCGAGAAGCCCGTCGATCATTCCATCGAGAAGATCAATGCGGTCAAAAAGGCGCTGGAGGGTAAAAATCTTAAATTCCAGGTGGGCTTTAACCGCCGTTTCGACCATAACTTTGCCGCCGTCCGCGCCGCTGTTGAAAACGGCAGCATCGGCGAGACCCATATCGTCAAGATTACATCCCGTGATCCCGAGCCGCCCAACCCGGCGTACATCAAGGTCTCCGGCGGTATCTTCCTGGATATGACCATTCATGATTTTGATATGGTGCGCTTCCTTTCCGGCAGCGAGGTCGAGGAGATTTACGTCAATTCCGCCGTGCTTGTCGATCCCGCCATCGGCGAACAGGGCGACGTGGATACCGCGATCATTACCATGAAGCTTGCCAACGGCGCGCTTGCCGTGATCGACAACTCCCGCAAGGCGGCCTACGGCTATGATCAGCGGGCAGAGGTGTTCGGCTCTAAGGGCATGGTCGCTACCGCGAACGACACCCTTTCCACTGCGGTGCTTTCCAATGCGGACGGCATCACCGGCGAAAAGCCCCTCTATTTCTTCCTTGAAAGATATATGGAATCTTTCGCCACAGAAATGCGCGATTTCGTGGATGCCGTCGTGAACGATAAGCCCGTCAAGGTCGGCATCGAGGCAGGTCTCCAGTCCGTGCTGATCGGCCTTGCCGCCCGCAAGAGCGTCGAGGAACACAGAGCCGTTAAACTCTCGGAACTTCTGTAACGGAATATGTGATATACACAATTGAAAGGCAGACTGCGCGTCTGCCTTTTTGTCTTACAAATTTATGACATCTTAATCGTGCATATTGACACGATAAGGAGCTTTTATTTACAATGTATGCGGAAAGGCGGGCAAAAAATGAAAAAGAAAATCGCGCTTGCGTTCATGATGATCGTTATACTTTCTCTGCTGTTTGCCGGTTGTGCGGGCGGCGGGACATTGTCGGGTGAAGAAGCGGAACCCGCGACAGCGGAGGACACGACCGAGGTATTAACGGAAGATCCGTATTTGAATCATACGGGACTGCTTGTTAACCTGTCCGCAATCACAAACGGCGGCGATTTTTCGGCAGACGGGAACACGGTGTATTACGTTTCAAACGGAACGCTGTTCGCATACGATGTCACGACCGAAATCACAACAGAGCTGCGGTCGGAGGAACATTTGTCAAAGGTCTATGCGGCGGACGGCGGCGTGTTTTACCTGACCGACAACGGCGGGGAAGCGCAGAAGAATCTGGAATTCGATTTGTATGAATTGAAAGCAGACGGGTCCCGCCGGCATATCTTTTCTTTCGCCTCTTTGCCGCATGATGACGAGGGAGCGCTCATGGATACGGTGAGCGATTTACCGCCTTGGACTGTGCGCGCAAACGAGCAATATGTGCTTGTCGCCTGCCACGATATGACATATTTGATTGAGCGAAATTCCGGCAAAACTGTGTGGGAGGATTATAATAATTTCAATACTTACGCCATGGACGGAGGCGGACGGTTTTATTATACCGATCCAAAGGACACGCTCAGCGTTTGGCAGATCGATACGGACATCGGGGAAAGCGTTCTGTGCCGTGGCGACGGGATTGGGCGACGCGAAAAAACAAAAGATGATACACAGATTTATGAATACGTTTTTGATATCGACGGTGATCTGTTTGCAAGCAAGCGCGTACCCTCTGCTGTTTGGAAATTGAACGGCAACGGTGAGGATGTGCTTGTGTTCTCGCCGGAGGACGACGACCGCATTCTCGATTTGCTCGTGCTGCCGGGCGATGGCTGCGTCTATATCATGTATGAAACGATCAGCGGTACAGCGCTGAATATCTATAAACTGAGCAAGACAGACTACGCTGTTCTGGAACATGCCGTTGTCCCCGGTGCAGAGATTCAAGGCGACCGGATTGTCATTGTTCATGATATTCTGATCGGCAAAGGAAGCGATACGTTGATCCTAAACGAGATATTTCAATAATTCTGTACAAAAACTGCGGTGCGCTCTGACTGAACGCACCGCGTAGTTTATTGCTCGATCGCCGTCGTCGGTTCGTCTGCACCTGCCGGTTCCGCGTTGATTTTTTCAATGCGTTGGTTGATGCGCGGGGCAATGCTTTCATGATAGATAATCACAAGGATCGCCGCCAGCGGCACTGCCAGCAAAATGCCGAGCATGCCGGCGACCTTGCCGCCGAGAATGATCAGCACCAACGTCCAAACGCCGGGAATGCCGAGGGACCCGCTGAACAGCCGGGGTTTGATGATCATGCCGTCAATGCTCTGCCAAACGCAGATAAAGATGAAGAACCACAGCGCGTTCAGGGGCTTGTCCAGCACAAGGAAGAACATACCGACCGCGCCGCCGATCATGGGACCGAACGTGGGAATAATGTTCGTGACGCCCACGACCACCGCGATCAGCGCGGCGTAGGGCATGCGCATAATGAGCAGGAAAATAAACGCGCCCAAACCGATAATCACCGCGTCCAGAAGCGTGCAGCGGACATAGCGGTTGAACACGCCGCTGCACCGCCGCCAAAGATCGTTGTTGCGTTCCAGCCGGTCCTTTTTTATGAGTGCGGCGCGCAGCTTTGCGATAAGTCGTACCAATGTTTTTTCCGCAAAAAGGAAGCATACGCCGAACACCACGCCGATGGCAAAATTCGACACGCTGGAGCCGACGCTGCCGGCGGCGCTGAGAATGGTCTGCACGTTGTTTTTCAGCCAATCCACAAGCTTTGACATACCGGAATGCACCAGATTCGACATATTGGAAAGATCCAGATTAAAATTACGGCTATGCGCCAGAGCGATGACCTTATCGATCAATGTCTGGATTTTCTCGGTATAGCTTTCCCAGTTGGAGATCAGACCGGAGATGCTCTTAACCAGCGACGGGATCAGTGCCCACAGCAGCAGCGCCAGCGCCAGAGCCAGGCACACAACGGTCATGATGACCGACCACAGATGCGCCGCGCCGGGCTTTTTCATTTTGCGAAATACCTTAAGCTCAAAAAAATCGGAGATCGGGTTCAGAAGATACGCCACAACGATACCGACGGCCACCGGGGACAGCACCTTCCACGCGGCGGAAATCCACCCGCCGATCACGGGAAGATTGTTCAGAATCACATATAGCAGCACCGCGCAGCATGCCGCAAAGGTGTACGCCGCCCAAGGCTTTGCCAGCAGCTTTTCTATTTTTTTCATGTTGACCGCTCCTCTCGGAAAAACCGTGAATATTACTTCGCGGTAATTTCAATATTTTTTGTGGCGGAATATCTGCGGATCGCAAGCCCCAACGGATAGATCACGTCCAACTGATGAAAAAATGAACCGTCCGCCATGGGGCAGATCGTCATACCCTCGGATTCCACAACATTTTTGCCCGCGTCCCGTTCCATGACCGTAAGCACCTTGCCCGTGGCGGGATCGATAGAATAAATATGCTTCTTCTTCCACGTATCGTGACAGGAGATATAGATCAACCCGTTCCACATTTCCGCGCCCTGCGTTTTTTCCACGATTCTGTTAATCGGTATGTGTTTAACAAAGCTTAGATCGTCGATATGAAACACATTGATATGGTCGCAGTGGTCGAAATAGCCGGTATAGATCAATCTGTTTTTGCTGTCCGCGGCGCACCACGGCAGGTTGCCGTTGGGCTGAATTTCCGGTCCCAGAATTTTATACTGTCCGGTAAATTCCAGTGTTTCGGCGGAAAATACGCCCAGGCAAGGGTGCTTGCGCTCCACGTCCTCGATGGCGACGTAAATTTTGTTTTCAAAGTAGGTGCAGCCGCCGTAGTGGTTGAAGCCCTGCAGCGCCAGCTCCTCGGGAAGATATTTTTCTTTTTTCAGCAGAATTTCACCGGTCTGCATGTCAATTTTCGTAAGACCGTTGAATTTAAAAGGCACGACGGTTCCCGTGCAGTAATAATATGTGCCGTCGGTGGTGATCCCTTGCCCGGACGCGTAGCAGTCCGTGCCCGTGTAATAGCGGGTGCCGATCAGCGTTGTTTTGCCGAACAGCGGCTTGCCGCTGCGATCCGCAGCTTTCAGTATTCGTTTATTTAAGGCCATAAGAATCCCTCCGTTCATATAAACAAATTGTATCATATAGCAATGTTTTTTTCAATCATTATTATAGATTGCTTTATTACCGCATCACTTTAAATTGTGAAAGTTAGACAAAATTAAATGCAAGAATTATGCACCTTTCCCCGTTTTTTTTCTTGACATTCCGTAAGGAAGGAGTATAATTATACAAAAGGACGGTTTCGCAATGAAGAACATGACTTTCACAGCTGCATATTATTATGATTACTTTTACTTTACCCGGTGTAAGTAAGAGTGATTTCTGCTGTGGAAAAATTCGTGCGATACCATTTCAGCGAATTGGGCTGTGCAGTAAATCACTGCACAGCTTTTTTGTATACAGAAGGAGAATCGATATGATCGCAGTATTAAAACAGGGAACCGATGAAAAAAGAACCGAAGGGCTGATTGCCTGGTTCAAGGGCTTAGGGCTTGACGTGCATGTGTCCAAGGGCAAGTATAATACCGTACTGGGTCTGGTGGGCGATACGCAAAAGGTGGATATTGAGCTGCTGGAGGGGCTGGACATTATTGAATCCGTCAAGCGGATTTCCGAGCCCTATAAGAGCGCGAACCGAAAGTTTCACCCCATGGACTCCGTGATCGAGATCACGCCCGACGTGAAGATCGGCGGCGGAAATTTTCAGATCATGGCGGGGCCCTGCTCGGTAGAATCCGAGGCGCAGATCGTCGATATTGCAAAAAGAGTCAAGGCGGCGGGCGCGACGATCCTGCGCGGGGGCGCGTTTAAGCCCCGCACTTCGCCCTATGCGTTTCAGGGGTTGCGGGAGGAAGGCGTTAAATTACTGGAGACGGCAAAGCGCGAGACCGGCTTGCCCATCGTGACCGAGATCATGAGCGCAGGTCATTTGCAATATTTTGAAAATGTTGACATTATTCAAGTCGGCGCGAGAAACATGCAGAATTTTGACCTTTTGAAAGAGCTGGGCAAAACCGATAAGCCGATCCTGTTAAAGCGCGGGCTTTCCGCTACGGTCAAGGAGCTGCTGATGAGCGCGGAATATATTATGGCGGGCGGCAATAACGACGTGATCCTTTGCGAAAGGGGCATACGGACGTATGAAACCGTCACAAGAAATACGCTGGATATTTCCGCTGTGCCCGTTCTGCGGGAGCAGACCCATCTGCCGGTGATCGTGGATCCCAGCCATGCGGTGGGTATCGCGCGGTTTGTAAAGCCTATGGCGCTGGCGGCAGCCGCCGCAGGGGCGGACGGCTTGATGATCGAAGTGCATAACGACCCGCCGCACGCGCTTTCCGACGGGGCGCAGTCCCTGACGCCGGAACAGTTTGCGGACACGGCTGCGGCAGTAAGACGGATTCTTTCAGAAAGAGATGAATCATGAAAAATGAATGACGCATGATTGCGGACGGACTTCGCCCGCGCCCAATTTAAATCGCAGTTCGTTTGATACTGTAAAATCAACGCGCAGCGTTCCGAAATTACGCATGATTCATCATTCATTTTTGCAAAAAGGAAGGGATAAAAATGACAGCAGGTATTGTGGGGCTGGGGCTGATCGGCGGGTCGATGGCAAAGGCATATAAGGCCGCGGATTGGACGGTTTACGTCAGCAACCGAACAACGCAGACTGCGGATTTCGCCGTGCTGGCGGGGGCTGCGGACGGGATTTTGGACGAGACGACGATTCCAATGTGTGATCTGCTCCTGATCACCGTGTATCCGGATTCCACTGTGGCGTGGCTGGAAAAGAACAAGCAGCATATCGCTGCGCATACCGTCGTGATTGATTGCTGCGGTATCAAAAAAACAGTTTGTGAAAAATGCTTTGCCATTGCCGCCTCTTCGGGTTTTGAATTTGTAGGCGGGCACCCCATGGCGGGCACGCAGTTTTCCGGGTTTAAATACTCCTTTCCCACGCTGTTTAACGGCGCGCCGATGGTGCTGGTGCCCAAGCCCGGCGTCGATATGGAATATTTGTCGCGCGTAAAAGCGCTGCTTGCGCCGGCAGGCTTCGGGCATATTTCCGTTACCACCGCCGAGGAACATGATCGGTTGATCGCCTTTACCTCGCAGATGGCGCACATCGTGTCCAATGCGTTTATCAAAAGTCCCACCGCCCGCAGTCACAAGGGCTTTTCCGCCGGCAGTTATCGGGACCTGACCCGTGTGGCATGGCTGAATGAGACGATGTGGACGGAATTGTTTTTGGAAAATCGGGAAAATTTGATATTTGAGCTTGACACCTATATCAAAGAACTGACAAAATATAAAGAAGCGCTGGAGCAGCAGGATGCGGACAGGCTGAAATCCCTGCTCGCGGAGGGCAGAAAGATCAAAGAGGAGGTTGACGGCGTTGGCGACCGTAAGCGTTAAGGCTTCAAAAAATTACGATATTATCATAGAAAAAGGCGCGCTGAACAGGGCGGGCGCAATCATGAAAGCGGCGGCAGGCGGCGAAAAGGTCTGCGTTGTCACCGACGATATTGTGGACGGTCTGTATGCCGGGCGGCTGACGTCATCACTGACGGCGGCAGGATACGCCGTGGAGAAATTTGTGATTCCCCACGGGGAGCAATCCAAGTGCGCGGCTGAATTTATCCGCCTGTTGAATTTTCTTGCCCGGCGTCGGTTTACAAGAACCGATGTTATCGCGGCGCTGGGCGGCGGCGTGGTCGGCGATCTCGCGGGCTTCGCGGCGGCAAGCTACACGCGCGGTATGAAATTCGTGCAGCTGCCGACAACGCTGCTGGCGGCGGTGGATTCCTCCGTCGGCGGTAAGACTGCCATTGATTTGGACGCGGGTAAGAATCTCGCCGGGGCGTTTTATCAGCCCGAAGCGGTAATCTGCGATTATGAAACGCTGGATACTCTCAGCGACGAAATCTTTGCAGACGGGTGCGCGGAGGTCATCAAATACGCCGTGATCGCGGACAGCGCGTTATTTGCGCTGCTGCAATCTCCCGTAAAAGCGCATCCGGAGCAGGTGATCACCCGCTGCGTGGAAATAAAGCGGGACGTGGTCGCCGAGGACGAGTTTGATACGGGGCTCCGCCGTATCCTGAATTTCGGGCATACCATCGGGCACGCGGTAGAGGCGAACAGCGACTTTACGATCAGTCACGGCAAGGGCGTTGCCATCGGCATGTGCGCCGTTGCCAAAGCGTCTGCGGCATACGGCTATTGTACAAAAGATTGTACAGGAAAAATTATCGACATGGTGGCGCGGTATGCGCTGCCGACGGTTTGTCCCTACGGGGAACCGCAGCTGACGGCAAAGGCATTGTCGGATAAAAAGCGCCGCGGCAGCACCATCGGACTTGTCGTGCCGACCGAGATCGGCAAATGCCGTGTGGTGGAGCTACCCGTCGATGAACTAAGCGATTTTATTAGGGCTGGGATCTGATGAATATTACGATTGCAAAGCCGCCCGTCGGCGGTGAAATACGGGCGATCACCTCAAAATCCGCCGCGCACCGTCTTTTGATCTGCGCTGCGCTTGCGGACGGTGAGACCGAGCTTACCTGCACGGATATATCCAAGGATATTTCCGCAACCGTGGATTGTCTGAACGCGCTCGGCGCGCGGATCACCCGCGTGGACGGCGGTTTTCACATCGTACCGGTGAGCAGAGACCGTTTGCCGGAACAAGCGGTATGCCGCTGCGGGGAAAGCGGCTCGACCCTGCGTTTTTTGATCCCCGTCGCCGCCGCGCTGGGCGTGGATACGGCGTTTATCCCCGAGGGCAGGCTGCCCGAACGGCCGCTCTCGCCGCTGTATGAGACGCTTGTCAGCCACGGCGTCTCGCTTTCCGAACAGGGCAGCGTGCCGTTTTTTGTGAAAGGAACGCTGCCGGCGGGAACCTATACCATTGCCGCCGACGTGTCGTCGCAGTTTATCAGCGGGCTTGTTTTTTCTCTGCCTTTAACGGACGGGGAGAGCCGAATACGACTCACCGGCAAATTTGAGTCCCGGTCCTATGTCGATATGACGGTGAACGCGGTGAAAAAATTCGGGATAGATATTGATTTTCTCGATAATGAATATATAATTAATACGGACAGCGTTTACCGCACCGCCGGGCAGGTGACGGCGGAGGGCGACTGGTCGAACGCGGCGTTTTGGCTTTGCGCGGGCGCCTGCGCGCATGCGCCGATCACGGTCACGGGACTGGATTTCGATTCCCTGCAGGGAGATAAGGCGGTGATCGATCTGCTTGCCCGTTTCGGCGCGCGTATGGATATAGACAGGGATAACGGGCGCTGTACCGTATATCCGTCCGCGCTGCGCGGGATCGATATTGACGCGAGCAATATCCCCGATCTTGTCCCCGTGCTGGCGACTGTCGCCTGCGCTGCGGAGGGCACAACCAATATCTATAACGCGGTGCGTCTGCGTATCAAGGAAAGCGACCGTTTAATGACTGTTCGCACTTTGCTGACCGCTCTGGGCGGCGATGTGGCGGAGACGGCGGACGGGCTGCGCATTCACGGCGCTGCGCTGGTCGGCGGCGCGTGCGATTCTTTCAACGATCACCGCATCGCGATGTCTGCGGCGGTCGCTTCGCTGCAATGTAAACAGCCGGTGACGGTAACCAACGCCTCCGCCGTTGAAAAATCCTACCCGTCGTTTTGGACGGATTTTGAACGGCTGGGCGGCGTTCTGATAAAGGAATGATACTATGGCATTTTCCTATGGCAACAGATTAAAGCTTTCGATCTTCGGGCAATCCCATTCCGCTGCCATCGGCGTGACCTGTGAGGGACTCCCCGCAGGGGTGCGGATCGATTTTGACGCTTTGTCGGCATTTATGGCGCGGCGCGCGCCCGGCAGAAATCTCACGACGCCGAGAAGCGAAAAGGACGCGCCGGTCTTTCTTTCCGGTGTGACCGACGGCGTGACCAACGGCGCGCCGCTGACTGCGGTCATCTATAACGAGAATACCCGCTCCAAGGATTATTCGGAGCTGAAAATCAAGCCCCGCCCCGGGCACAGCGATTATCCGGCGGCAGTGAAGTTTGACGGGCATAACGATATTGCAGGCGGCGGACAGTTTTCCGCCCGTCTGACCGCGCCGCTTTGTATCATCGGCGGGATTGTGATTGAAATCCTGAAGCGACAGGGCATAGAAATCTGCGCACATATCGTTAATATCGGCGGTGCGGGCGATCCGCCCTTTGATCCGGTCAATGAGGAGCGGGCGCTGTTTGCTGATATCAAACAAAACAATATTGCCGTATATGATGATGCGGCGGCGGAAAAAATTTCCGCCGCGGTCGAGCAGGTTCGCGCGGCGGGCGACAGCATCGGCGGAATTGTGGAATGCAAGATCGTCGGGCTGCCCGTGGGACTCGGCAACGGCGGGTTCGGCGGGCTGGACGGCAAGATCGCATCGGCGATTTTCGGCGTTCCCGCCGTCAAGGGCATTGACTTCGGCGCGGGCTTTTCCGCAGGGTATCTGCGGGGCAGTGAAAATAACGACGAATATTATTTTGACGAAAACGGCAATGTGAAAACCTATACCAACCGCGCGGGCGGCATTGTGGGCGGCATGAGCAACGGTATGCCCGTGATCTTCCGGACGGCGTTCAAGCCGACGCCCTCGATTGCAAAGGCGCAGCGCACGGTCAATCTCGCGACGGGGCAAAACGACACATTGGTCATTCACGGCAGGCACGACCCCTGCGTGGTGCTGCGGGCGGTGCCTGTGGTGGAGGCGGCGGCGGCAATTGCCGTATACGACGCATTGCCGGAACATTGAAGCGGAGGAGAGACCATGGACTTATCTGAACTTCGGGTGCGCATCGACAGTATCGACCGGCAGTTGATCGATCTGTTTGCCGAGCGCATGGAGATCGCAAAAAATATTGCGGAATATAAAATGCAGAACGGCTTGCCGGTGCTGGACGCCGCGCGGGAGCGCAGCAAGCTGGCGGAGATCTCAAAAATCAGTTCTGCGGATATGCGCCCCTATACGGGCGTGCTGTTTTCCCAGCTGTTTGAGCTGAGCAAGGCGTATCAGGAGGGCTTTCTGCGCCCGGATTGCGCGTTGAAGCAGGATATTCTGCGCGCGATCGAGCAAACCGATAAATTGTTCCCCGAATACGCGCCCGTTGCCTGCCAGGGCGTGGAGGGCGCATATTCCCAGCAGGCGTGCGACAAGCTTTTTAAAACGCCGGAGATCGTCTATTGTAAAACATGGGAAAATGTGTTTGCCGCCGTAGAAAGCGGCATGTGCCGGTTCGGCGTGCTGCCGATTGAAAACAGCACCGCCGGTTCCGTCAATAAAATCTATGATCTGATGATGGCGCATAATTTCTATATCGTCCGCAGTACCCGTCTGCGCATCTCCCACAGTCTGCTCGCGCCGAAGGGCGTTAAAAAGGCGGATATTAAAGAGATTTACTCCCATGAACAGGCGGTTAACCAGTGCGCGGGCTATATAAAATCCCTCGGTAACGTCAAGGTACATATCGTTGAAAATACCGCCGTCGCCGCAAAAACCGTCGCCGAGAGCGGCAGACCGGACGTCGCCGCCCTGTCGTCCCACAGCTGCGCGGAGCTGTACGGGCTGTCGGAGCTGGAGACGTCCGTGCAGGACAGCGGCAACAACTACACGCGGTTTATTTGCATTTCCAAAAAGCTGGAAATCTATCCCGGCGCGGATAAAACCAGCATCATGGCGGTCACCTCCAACAAGCCCGGTTCGCTTTACAAGGTGCTGTCGCGGTTTTTCGCGCTGGGGATCAATCTGATCAAGCTGGAAAGCCGCCCGATCCCCGACCGGGATTTTGAATGGATGTTCTATTTCGATCTGGACACGCAGGTGTATTCCGAGCAGTTCGTAAAGCTCATCTGCGAACTGGACGGGCTTTGTGAAAGCTTTAAATATTTGGGCAGTTATTCGGAGATTATATGATGAAGAAATTCGGACTTTTAGGCAGAAAACTGGGACACAGCTTCTCCCCGCAGATTCATCGTCATTTGGGCGATTACGAATATTTACTTTATGAAAAAGAACCGGAGGACGTGGAAGCGTTCGTAAAAAATTCCGGTTTGGACGGGTTTAACGTCACGATCCCCTATAAACAGACCGTGATGCCGTTCTGCGACGATCTTTCCGAGACCGCGCAGAAGATCGGCAGCGTGAATACCGTCGTTTACAGAAACGGCAAGATCGAGGGGCATAATACGGATTATTACGGCTTTACCTATATGCTGAAAAGCGCGGGGATCGATCCGAAAGGCAAAAAGTCGATCATTCTCGGCGCGGGCGGCGCGTCCAAAACCGTATCTGCGGTGCTGCGCGACATGGGTGCGGCGTCTGTAACCTTTATCGATCTGAACCTTGAAAACAATTATACCAATATTGACCGGCATTATGACGCGGAAATTATCATTAACGCCACGCCGGTCGGTATGTATCCGCATAACGGCAGCGCGCTTGTGGAGCTGGCGAACTTTCCCCGCTGCCGGGGCGTTGCGGATCTGATCTACAATCCGTCAAGAACAAAGTTTATACTTGACGCCGAGGCACTGGGACTGAAGCACGTCAACGGGCTGTCCATGCTGGTGACGCAGGCAAAGCGCGCGGCGGAGCTGTTTTTGGATTGCCGGCTGTGCGATAGCCTGATTCCCGAGATCATTCGTAAAATCGAGCGAGAGACAAAAAATATCGCTCTGATCGGCATGCCCGGCTGCGGAAAATCCTCCATCGGCAAGGTATTGTCCAATCTTACCGGCAGGGAGCTGATCGAAACGGATCTGCTGATCCCGGAAAAAGCCGGAAAAAGCATCGAAGCCATCTTTGCCGAGGACGGCGAGGACGCGTTCCGTGCCGTTGAGACTGCCGTGCTCGCGGAGGTCTCGAAGCTAAGCGGCAAGATCATTTCTACCGGCGGCGGGGTTGTCACCCGGCAGGAAAATTACGCGCTGCTGCATCAAAACAGCACCATTGTCTTTTTAAGCCGCGACCTTTCGCTTTTGCCCATCAGCGGCAGACCGCTTTCCTGTCAGAATGGGGTGGAGGCGCTGGCAGAAAAACGGTTGCCGCTTTACAACGCGTGGTGCGATTACGCGGTGGAATGCACGGGTGTAAAAAAGACGGCGTACACGATCAAAAACCATCTCTTACCGGAGGATAAAGAATGAAATTTCTGATTATCAACGGTCCGAACCTCAATTTTCTGGGGATTCGGGAGCCGGGTATTTACGGCAAACAGGATTTTACGGCGCTGATCGCGTACGTGGAGACGGTTTGCGCCGAGAACGGCATCGATTGCGAGACCTATCAGTCCAACCACGAGGGGGATATTGTGGATCGGATACAGGCTGCCTACGGCAATACTGACGGTATTGTCATTAATCCCGCTGCGTATACCCATACCAGCGTCGCGATTCCCGACGCTATTAAGGCAGTCAGCATTCCCACTGTGGAAGTGCATCTTTCCGACATCAGCGCCCGTGAGGCGTTTCGCAAGATTTCTTATGTTTCTCCGGTCGCGGTCAAAACCATTTACGGTAAAGGTTTTACCGGGTATCAAGAGGCGATCCTTTATCTGAAAACTTTACTTGCCGATAACGGACGAAAATAACCTGTCGAATACGCGCAAAAGATAAAATAAGTTGACAGTTGTTGCTCAAGCTGGTATTATATTAATATCAGCTTGATTTATTTCGGGAGGCTGTTATGAAGACAACCGTTGCGGTATGCAGATATTGCATGCTTGCGTTTCTTATTAATTTGGTTTTGTTCGGCGTCAAGCTTTATATCGGTCTGGCGACCAACAGCATTGCGATCTATTCCGACGCGGTCAATAATTTGCTGGATTCGCTTTCGGTGCTGCTGACGTTCGTATGTCTCAGAATTATGCTTCGCACGGCGGACAGAAATTCCCGGACCGTATTAAGAAAGGGCGAACAGATCTTTTCTTTTTTGATCGCGATCATTACGGTGCTGACGGGGCTTTATTTTGCATACAGTTCGTTAGAGCGGTTCATGTATCCCACGCCGGTTTGGTATACGATGACCTATCTCTATGTGCTCGTGTTCACTGCGGCGGTGAAGCTGGGTATGTTTTTCCTGCTGCGCATGGCATATAGGTATACGCAATCGCCGGTGATGAAGATCACCGCTTACGACAGCCTTTTGGATTTTTTTATTACCGCTGTCACAGTGCTGACCCTGATCCTTTCCGGCACCCGATCCTTCAGCTTTGACGCGTTGTTCGGGCTGCTTATCAGCGTGATGATCGTTGTTCCCGCTGTAAAAATTGTAATTGCCGCCGGCGCAGCGCTGATCAATTACGTGCCGGCCGCATTACGTGCGCGGGTCAACGCCGTTTTCGAGGAACAGCAGCTCGCCGATCAGCTTCTTTATATCAAGTATATGCGGGATGGCGATGAGACTGAGGGGTATGCGTTTTTTCAAACGGTTGATTTTGACGCCGACGCGCTTACAGCGCAGATACAGGCGCAGACAGATATAAAAATATATATATGTACAAAGGAGTCAGCTTTATGAAAGAGAAGAAAGAAAAGAAGCCGGGCGGAGGCAAGCGCGCTTTAAAGGTCATCGGAATTATTATTTTGGTGCTCGCCTGTATTTGTGTGATCGGCGGTACCGTATCCGTGATCGGCAACAAGGCGAATACAAAAAAAGCGCTGTCCTTTGCTAAGGTTGCGTATGAAAATCAGTTGGTGCCCGAAAAGGACGCCCACGGCAATTATACGTTTGTTACGGATCGTGAGCTGCGCGTGATGCAGCTGACGGACGTACATATCGGCGGCGGCTGGATGTCTTTAAAAAAGGACGCAATGGCGCTGAACGCCGTTGCCGCTATGATCACGGCGGAAAAGCCCGATTTGGTGATTGTGACCGGCGACATAGGTTATCCCGTGTTTTTCCAGTCCGGTACGTTCAATAATAAAGCTTCGGCAAAAATATTTGCTACGCTGATGGATCAGCTGGGCGTATACTGGACGATGTGTTTCGGTAACCATGATACCGAGGTCTACAGCTTCTATCCCCGCGAGAAGATGGGCGACTACTATACCAACAGCGGGTTGGAATACTGCCTATTCCAGCCGGGACCGGAGGACGTAGACGGCGTCGGCAATCAGATCATTACCGTAAAGAATACGCAAGGCGCCATTACCCAGCTTTTGTACGTGCTGGACAGTCATTCCTATACCAAGGACGATTTTACCGGCTTTATGCGTAAGTATGACAATATCCACCAGAACCAGATCGACTGGTATGCCGATACACTGGCGGCGTATAATGCGGAAAATCAGTCGGTAGCAGCCGCGGCAGGTATCGTTGCCCCCGAAACGGTGAAGTCTGCCATGTTCTTCCATATTCCGCTGGTGGAATACAGGGACGCATGGGTTGAGTATTTGAACAACGGCTTTACGGATACCGAGAATGTGAAGCATATTTACGGTATCGCGGGTGAGGGCAGCCAGGTGATTTGCTGCGGCATCGGCGAGGATAACCTCTTTGAGACCATGCAGGCGCTGGGTTCTACGCAGGCGGTGTTCTGCGGGCATGACCATTTGAATAACTTCTCGCTGGACTATAAGGGGATCCGACTGACCTACGGTAAGAGCGTTGACTATCTTGCCTACTACGGCATCTATAAATTAGGTTCTCAGCGCGGCTGTACGATGATCACCTTTGCCCCCGACGGCAGTTTTGACTGTGTGCCCGAGAGTTATTATCAGGATAAATATAAGAGTTTGTATGAGAAAGAGACCGTTACCATGCAAGAGGAAACCGCGCTGGAGACGTTTAAGTATTAAATTTTGGAAAAGGTATATGAATAAGAATTGAGAAAATATACCGCAAAATATTGACAAAGTGTATTTTTATGCTATAATTTTAGTGTTGTTTACCTTATAAAACACAAATTCATTCATTTTATGGAGGCAATACTGATGAAAAAGTATGCAAAAATTCTTGCGGTTCTGCTCGCGCTCGTATTTGTCGTCAGCGCATTCGCTGCCTGCGGCAAGGATAAGACAAAAGAACCTGACGACGCTCAGACGCCGGTGGGTGCCAATGTGACGGCGGACCTTGTAAAGACTATCGATGTTTCTCTTACCGACGAGGAATATGCGTTCGGCGTATCCAAGGGCGACGAAGAACTGCTGGTAAAGGCAAATTCGTACATTGCGCAGATCAAGGCGGACGGTACGCTGGAGAAGATCATCAATAATTATTTCGGCGACGGCGAGCCTGTTGTCATCTCTTCCGCTGCGGAAGACAGCAGCAAGGATCAGCTGGTTGTCGCTACCAACGCGGCGTTCCCGCCCTTTGAATCCACCGAGGGTGAAAATTATATCGGTATCGATATGGAGCTTGCCAAGGGTCTTGCGGACTATCTCGGCAAGGAGCTTGTTATCAAGAACATTGAATTTGACGCGATCCTTCCCACCGTTGAGGCAGGGCAGGCTGACATTGCGATTGCGGGTCTGACCGTGAACGAGACCAGAAAGCAGTCTGTTAATTTCTCTGATTCCTACTATACCGCTTCTCAGGTGCTGATTGTTCCCGCCGATGAGACTGCGTTTGACGCGGCTGCAACCGGCGACGATATTGTCGCGATCCTGAACGGTCTGACCGCTGCCGACAAGATCGGCGTGCAGAAGGGCACAACCGGTCAGTTCTTCGTTGAGGGCGACGAGGATTGGGAATTTGACGGTCTGCCGGTTGAGTGTGTTCCTTATTCCAACGGCGCGCTTGCGGTGCAGGATATGCTGAACGGCAACGTAAAGTACGTTATTATCGATCAGGCGCCTGCGCTTTTCATTACGGACGCTGTGAACGGTAAATAAGTCTGAACAGTTAAGCTTTTGCAAGGAAAACCTTATCCTGAGAAAGGATTAGGTTTTCTTTGGTTTAGAGAAAGGATCAACTATGGATTTTTCCGGAAAAATCGATCGGTTTATGGTTACGCTGATCGATAAAGGCGCGTATACCAAGGTATTGGCCGGTCTCAGAAACACCGTTACCATCGCGGTGGTCGGCCTGCTGATCGGCATTATGATCGGTACGCTGATCGCGATCATACGTGTCGTGCCGAAAAACAATCCCGTTGTGCGGGTGCTGGATAAACTCGCCACGGTCTACGTCGCTTTTTTCAGAGGTACGCCGATCATGGTACAGCTGCTGCTGGGCTATTACATACTGTTTCCGCTTTTGAATATCAAGCTCAGTTCGCTGGTCGTCTGCGTGCTGATTTTCGGCTTTAACTCCGGCGCGTATGTTTCCGAGATTATGCGTTCCGGCATTCAGTCGGTGGATCCGGGGCAGATGGAAGCGGGCAGAGCTCTGGGCTTCGGCTACGGCAGAACGATGATGAAGATTGTTGTGCCGCAGGCGGTCAAAAATATCCTCCCCACGCTGGGCAATGAGTTTATTTCCTTAATTAAGGAAACGTCTGTTGTCAACTTTGTCGGCGCGATGGATCTTTATAATGCGTTCAGCTATATCGGTTCGTCCAATTACGAGTTTATGGTGCCGTATCTTGCCATGGCGCTGATCTATATCGTAATGGTGCTTCTGATCACCGGACTTATCAAACTTATGGAAAAGAGGCTGAGAGCAAGTGATAAGCGTTAAAAATATTTATAAGAATTTCGGCAAGCTTGAAGTGCTCAAAGGCGTTTCCTGTGAGATCGATAAGGGCGAAAAGATCGTTGTGATCGGTCCTTCCGGTAGCGGTAAAAGCACCTTTCTGCGGTGTATCAATCTGTTGGAGCATCCGACCTACGGCGAGGTGTGGGTGGACGATGATCTCGTCACGCCGGTCGATCCGTACCTGCATTTTGACGTTATAAAGGTTTCCGATACCTATAAAAAATTGTTTGCTGCTGCAAAAGCGCAGGGAACGGGTCAGAGCGACGACGAGTTATCCACGGATATTATTATGAAGATCAAAAGGGAAGACCTTTTGAAAAAGCATGAGGGCAAGGAATATCACGCGCTGATGAAGCAGATATACAAAGATAACGCGCTGAATATCAATCTGGCGCGGCAGCGTATCGGTATGGTATTTCAGCAGTTTAATCTGTTTAACAACCTTTCGGTGCTGGATAATATCACGCTCGGTCCCATTAAGCTTTTAAAAAAGAGCAAGGCGGAGGCGGAGGAAAAGGCGTACGCGTTGCTTGACAGGATCGGGCTGCGGGATAAGGCGAACGCTTTCCCACAACAGCTTTCCGGCGGACAGAAGCAGCGGATCGCGATTGTGCGTGCGCTGGCAATGGATCCGGAGATCATGCTGTTTGACGAGCCAACCTCTGCGCTCGATCCGGAAATGGTCGGCGAAGTGCTGGACGTTATGAAAGAGCTTGCTGCAAGCGGTATGACGATGGTGGTCGTTACCCATGAAATGGGCTTTGCCCGAGAGGTTGCGACGCGGGTATTGTTTATGGACGAGGGTAAGATTCTGGAAGAAAACACGCCGGACGTATTCTTTACCCAGCCCAAGAATGATCGTTTAAAAGACTTTTTATCCAAAGTTTTGTGATTATTCGATAAAAATGATGCTTTTGTGCATAAAAAAATATGGATTTTTTCTTAATTTTTATTGACAAAAGCGGAAATATAAAGTATTATATGAATGTTATGAGAATCCAATTACGGCTTTACAACGCTTGCGGTGCACTTGCCGGGACATGACATGTGTTTCATTCTTTTTCCCCTGTTGTCGGAATGAAACAAAAATTAATTTAGCGAGGTATAAACCAATGTACGAAGACAAAACACTCACCTGTAAAGAGTGTGGAAATGAATTCATCTTTACAGCCGGCGAACAGGAGTTTTATGCGGAAAAGGGATTTGAGAACGAGCCCCAGCGCTGCAAACCCTGCCGTGACGCCAGAAAGGCAGCCAGTAAGTCCGGCCGTGAAATGATCGATGTTACCTGCTCCAGTTGCGGTAATCCTGCAAGAGTTCCCGCGTCGCTGCGCAATAAGCCCGACGTTCTTTGCAGTGAATGCTTTGCCAAGCAGAAAGAAGCAGAATAATTTTACCCTTGCGTTTAAACCGGAACGGTCATATGATCGTTCCGATTTTTTTGATTTTCGGTATTGACATCTGCCGCTGTGTGTGTATAATTAGGTTGTAAACAATTTAATTTTACAAAGGAGTTATGGTAATGAACATTTATGACTACAAAGTAAAGGACAACAAAGGCAACGAGGTCTCGCTTGAAGCTTATAAGGGCAAGGTGCTGCTGATTGTCAATACCGCAACCGGCTGCGGTTTTACGCCGCAGTATGAGGGCTTGGAGACGCTTTATAAAAAGTACAAGGAGCAGGGTTTTGAGATTCTTGACTTTCCTTGCAATCAGTTCGGCAATCAGGCGCCCGGCTCTGATGCGGAGATTCACGAGTTCTGTACGCTGAAGTATGATACTTCTTTCCCCAGATTTAAGAAGATCGACGTGAATGGCGAGAATGAAGCCCCGCTTTACACCTATCTGAAGTCTCAGAAAAAGGGAATTATGGGCAGCAAGATCAAGTGGAATTTCACCAAGTTCCTTGTTGACAGAGAGGGTAACGTCGTAGAGCGCTTCGGCTCTATGGATACCCCGGAAAAGATCGACAAGAAAGTTGCCGAGCTGCTTTAAACTGCTATGGACAAGAAGAAGAGCAAAGCGTTCAGCAGGGAAGCTGAAATTGTGAAAACCAGCTTTGTGGGGATCGGCGCTAACGTACTGCTTGCCGGGTTCAAAGCTGTGATCGGTTTGATCTCCGGCTCCGTTGCGATCGTTATGGACGCGGTAAATAACCTGAGCGACGCGCTGTCGTCCGTGATCACAATCGTGGGCATGAAACTGGCGGGAAAGCCTGCCGACAAGAAACACCCCTTCGGTTACGGCAGGATCGAATATCTCAGCACGATGATCATTGCGGGGATTGTGCTTGCCGCCGGTATTTCTTCTTTCATAGAATCTGTAAAGAAGATTATTACCCCCGAGGACGCCAGCTTTACTTTGGTGTCCGTTGTGATTATCGCGGTCGCTGTGATCGTTAAGCTGTTGTTGGGCGCGTATTTTAAGCATAAGGGGAAACAAGTCAATTCCGATTCCTTGATCGCTTCGGGTAAGGACGCCTCCTTTGATGCGATCATATCCGCGGCGACGCTGGTTTCCGCCATTGTGATGATGCTGTGGGAAATCTCGGTCGATGGTTGGCTGGGCGCGTTGATTTCTGTGGTGATCGTGAAATCCGGTGTGGAAATGCTGATCGAAGCGTTAAACCGCATTCTCGGCACGCGGGAAGAAGGCGACTTTACAAAGGAGCTGAAAGCAAAGATCAGCGCGTTTGACGGCGTACGTGGCGCTTATGATTTGGTGTTGCATAACTACGGGCCCGAAAACAGAATCGGCTCGGTGCATATCGAGATCGACGACACCATGTCCGCAGGAGAGATTCACGCGCTTTGCCGTAGTATACAAAAACGTATATTGGCAGAGTATGGCGTATTCCTTACGGTCGGTATTTACGCGGTGAATACCTCCGACAGCGAGATGGGCAGAATGCTGCGGAGCATTAGCGCAGCCGTTATGGCGCATGACGGTGTGCTGCAGATACACGGGCTGTATGTGGAGCCGGAGACGCTGTTGATTCACTTTGATATTGTTATGGATTTCAAAGTAGACGATCCACTGCGCCTGCGGAATGATATTGCCGCGGAGATCAAGCAACAATATCCCGGTTACGAAGTGGATATTTCTATTGACAGGGATTACAGTGATTGATTTTTTTGATAAAATTGTATAAAATATCAGTATTAAACACAGGAGGTTAATGATTATGAACGTTATTACACTGACAGAAGAAAACTTTGACGCTGAGGTCGTTGCGTCTGAGGTGCCGGTGCTTGTGGATTTTTGGGCGTCCTGGTGCGGCCCCTGCAAGATGCTTTCTCCCGTTGTCGATGAGATTGCGGAGGAGGCGACCGGCGGCTTTAAGGTCGGCAAGGTCAATGTTGATGACGCCGGTGAAATCGCAGAGCGTTTCGGCATTGCGTCCATTCCCACACTGCTGGTGTTCAAGGGCGGCGAGCCCGTAAAGCGTTCCGTCGGTGTGATCGGCAAGGACGAGATCCTCGCGCTGCTTGACTGAGTCATGTTTCCGGTCTGCCGTTGGGACAGACCGGATTTTTTGAAAGGAATGAAAATTATGTATGACATTGTGATTGTCGGCGCCGGTACCGCCGGTTTGACAGCGGCTATATATGCCCTGCGCGCAGGGAAAACAGTCCTTGTGCTGGAAGCGAAGTCTTACGGCGGGCAGATCATTAACACGCCGGATATAGAGAATTATCCCGGGATCAAGCATATCTCCGGCTTCGACTTTGCAACGGATCTGTACAATCAGGCAAAGGCGCTGGGCGCGGAGATAAAATATGAGAAGGTCCTCTCCGTTGCCGACGGCGGGCATAATCAAAAGACTGTCCTTACCGCAAAAAACAGCTATGCCTGCAAGGCGGTCATTCTCGCCACCGGTGCGAAAAACCGACCGCTCGGGTTGGAAAAAGAGGAAAGCATGGTCGGCGCGGGCGTCTCCTATTGTGCGACCTGTGACGGCGCTTTTTTCAAGGGAAAAGAGGTCGCGGTGGTCGGCGGCGGCAATACCGCCGTTGAGGACGCGATGTTCCTTTCCAATTACTGCAGCAAGGTTTATTTGATCCATCGGCGCGACAGCTTTCGCGGCGAGGAAAAGGGCGTAGAAGCGCTCAGAAAAAAGGAAAATGTTGTGTTTATTCTCAATGCCAACGTTACTGCGTTGCTCGGTAAATACAAGCTGGAGGGAATCGAAGTCACCAACAAGCTGGACGGCAGCGTGCAGGTACTGCCTGTGGCGGGCGTATTTATCGCCGTGGGACAGATGCCCGAAAACAGCGCGTTTGCCGATGTTGTTACGCTGGATAAGGCTGGATATATTACCGCCAAAGAGGATTGCCTGACGGGAACAGAAGGGGTGTTTACTGCCGGAGATTGCCGTACCAAGGCGGTCAGACAGTTGATGACCGCCGCCGCCGACGGCGCTGTTGCCGCGCTGGCTGCATGCAGCTGTATTGACGGTTGACAACACAATTCAATTGTGCTACATTTACAATATAAAAGAAAGGCAGATGTTTATGCAACGAGTTTATGATTTTTTAAAGACCGCAGGCGTCTATTATCTTGCCACGGCGGAGGGCGATCAGCCGCGTGTCCGCCCGTTCGGTACAGTCGATTTGTTTGAAAATAAGCTGTATATCCAGACCGGCAAGGTCAAAGATGTTGCAAAACAGATGGTCGCGAACCCGAAAATTGAGATCAGCGCGATGGCGCCCGACGGTAAATGGATCCGGGTGACAGCGCAGGCGGTGGCTGACGACCGCTATGAAGCCAAAGCGCACATGCTGGACGCATATCCCGACCTAAAAGCCATGTACAGCGCGGACGATGATAATACGATAGTGTATTATTTGAAAAACGCGACAGCAACGATCTGCTCCTTTACGGAAGCGCCTGTTGTGATTGAATTTTAATTTGGGCGATACTATATGAGTGAATCAAAATACGATTGTTTGAAAATTGAAAATCAGCTGTGCTTTCCGCTGTATGCATGCTCCAAGGAGATTATACGCCGCTATAAACCCATGCTGGACGAATTGGATCTTACCTATACCCAGTATATCGCGATGATGGTCATGTGGGATCGGCGGCGGGTCAACGTCAAGGAGCTGGGCGCGTGTCTCTATTTGGATTCGGGCACGTTGACGCCCCTTTTGAAAAAACTGGAAAGCAAAGGGTACATCACCCGTCACCGCTCCGAACGGGACGAGCGCAATCTGCTGGAGGAGATCACCGACGCGGGCATGGCGCTGCGCGAGCAGGCGCTCACCGTGCCGCAGCGTATGGGGGAGTGTGTGAAGCTTGAGCCGGAGGAAGCGATCCAACTCTACCGGTTGCTTTACAAGGTGCTGGGAAATTTCAACGCGGCTGATCAATAAAAACAAACAAAAAACAAACGGCTTTACTTGTGGGAAAGTCAAGTAAGGCCGATAATAATCCCTGTTAAATCTATATCCCGGGAAAGGGGAGCTGCCTGTGAAAAAGGTGAAGTTTCGATATTTTTTACCGCTGCTTGCGGCGGTACTGCTTGTGTTTGCCTTTGTGACCGCACGGACGCCCGGCGTCGTGGGGGAGGATTACATACCCGGTATTTATTCCACGGTCTTTGCGTTGCTGCCGCCTGTGGTGGCGATTGTGCTGGCTTTGATAACAAAAGAAGTCTACAGCTCGTTGTTTGTGGGAATTGTTGTGGGCGCAATGCTGTATTCCAACGGGAATCTGGAGCTGGCGCTCAATACCATGATGTATCATGCGGACGGCGGCTTTGTTGTAAATTTGACGGATCTTTCTCATGCGGGCATTTTGGTGTTCGTTACGATTCTCGGCGCGCTGGTGGTGCTGATGAATAAATCCGGCAGCGCGGCGGCGTTTGGTAAATTTGCCTCAAGACATATTAAGACCCGTGTCGGCGCGCAGCTTGCCACGGTGCTGATGGGAATCATGATCTTTGTGGACGACGGGTTCAACTGCATGACGGTCGGTTCCGTGATGCGGCCGATCACCGACCGCCACAACGTCTCCCGTGCAAAGCTGGCATATATCTTGGACGCGACTGCTGCGCCGGTTTGCATTATCGCCCCGATCTCCAGTTGGGCGGCGGCAGTGACCTTTGCGGTGCCGGAATCCATGCATATCAACGGTTTTCAGATGTTTATCAAAACAATTCCGTATAATATGTACGCGCTGGTAACGCTGCTGATGCTGATATTGATCACCGTCATGAAAGTGGATTACGGCCCGATGCGCCTGCATGAACAGAATGCGGCGAACGGCGATCTGTTTACCACCGGCGAGCGTCCTTATGATGAAAATGACGTGGTTGATGAGAATCCCAATGCCAGGGTGTCCAACCTGGTGATCCCGGTCATTACGCTGATCGTCAGCTGTATTATCGGCATGGTCTATACCGGAGGTTTTTTCTCCGGTGTCAGCTTTATTGATGCTTTCGCCGATGCGGATTCCGCGAAAGGACTTGTATACGGCAGTCTGATTACCCTTTTGGTGACATTTGTGTTGTATATGTCCCGCGGCGTTATGTCTTTTAAGGAATTTGCCGCCAGTTTGCCGGCGGGCTTCCGCTCCATGTGCGCGCCCATGATTATTTTGATCATGTCGTGGAATCTTTCCGGCATGACCGGACTTCTAGGCGCGGCGGACTTTATTCATGATGTTGTCGGCGCTTCCGCTGCGTCTTTACAAATGTTCCTGCCCGCGATTATTTTTGTGATCTCCGTGTTCCTTGCGTTTTCTACCGGAACCAGTTGGGGAACCTTTACCATTCTGATTCCCATTGTGTGCAGCGTGTTCGGCGCCGCGCAGGAAATGCTGCCCATCTCGATTGCTGCATGTCTTGCGGGCGCGGTCTGCGGGGACCACTGCTCTCCGATCTCCGATACCACGATCATGGCGTCCGCCGGTGCGCACTCCGACCATATCAATCATGTGTCCACCCAACTGCCCTATGCGCTGACTGCCGCAGCAGTGTCCGCGGTGGGATATTTGATCGCCGGTGTGATCGGCTACTTTACCGACAGCTCCATCGCCATGCTTGCGACGCCGATTACCCTTGCGGTCTTATATGTGACAATGTTGGTAATCAAGAAAGCGCCAAGCGGCAAACGCCTGCCCGCGGCAATGCAGTCTGCCGAGAAACCGTAAGTCCATTGATACTTAATATGCATCTCGGTTGTGCAGCACCTCTCGTTTTCGGGAGGTGTTTTGCT
The DNA here is from genome assembly GCA_017480115.1 of Clostridia bacterium. Taxonomy (GTDB): domain Bacteria; phylum Bacillota; class Clostridia; order Oscillospirales; family Acutalibacteraceae; genus RGIG2774. The sequence continues at coordinate 47,237 of JAFVBH010000033.1, read as the reverse complement.
ATTTTTTTAAACATATTTTTGCTGAAAATGTAAACTCTGCTTGCTTGCCGTCTTGCTGCCGGTTTGATACAATAATTTAAGAAAGGTGGGTAAAGTATGATTCATAAGAATATTGTTTTCTTTAGAAAAAAGTTAGGATTTTCGCAGGAATCGCTGGCGGAACGGCTGGGAGTTTCACGGCAGACTGTCGCAAAATGGGAGTCTGGCGAAAGTATCCCGGATATTCAGCGCTGCGCGGATATGGCGGAAATATTTGACGTGACGCTTGATGATCTTGTAAACATGAAATCACAAGAAAACGGCGCGCTCCCGCCGAAAGGAAAATATGTATTCGGCACTGTCTGCGTCGGGGAAAAAGGGCAGATCGTTATTCCCGTGAAGGCAAGGCGCGTGTTTAATATCAAGCCGGGGGACGATTTGATCGTGCTGGGCGATGTTGAACGGGGGCTTGCGCTTATGCACGCGGATTTTTTTCTGGCGGTCGCCGAACAAATGCGAAATGAACATGGAGCGGTTTTGTCATGAGCGTTATTCTGGAGGTAGAAAATCTTTGCAAATTTTATCCCTCGTTTCGATTGGAAGGGGTATCGTTTACCCTGCGGGCGGGGACAATTACCGGTTTTGTCGGCAGAAACGGCGCGGGCAAATCCACGACCCTGTATGCGCTCCTGTCGCTTGTGCAGCCCGATGCGGGGAATATTCTGTATCGCGGCGAGAATATCCGCGGCAGGGAAGCTGTGTTCAAACAACGCGTCGGCTTTGTCAGCGCCGGTGTGTCTTTTTACGCAAAGCAAAAACTGCACAGGATCACGGACGTCGTCAAGACGTTTTACGGCGAATGGAACGATACGCTGTATCGGCGTTATATGCAGGCGTTTGCGCTGGATGGGAATCAAGTCTTTGAGAAGCTTTCCAACGGTATGAAAATCAAATTCGCGCTGGCGTTGGCGCTTTCCCACAACGCGGAGCTGCTGATCCTCGACGAACCGACCGGCGGGCTGGATCCGGTTTCGAGAGAGGAACTGGCGGAGATTTTGCTCGATCTTGCCGGGCAAGGCAAAGCGGTGCTGTTTTCCACCCACATCATCTCTGATCTTGATCGGATCGCCGATCGGATCCTCTATATTAAAAACGGCAGGATCCTTGCGGACGATACGCTGCAGGGCTTTACCGATGCATATCGGTTGGTGCAATATCAAACGCTGACCGAGCCGCAGCGGAAAAAGATCATCGGCGAGCTTCGTTTGAAGGACGGATATTCTGCGCTGATAAAGGCTGCCGACGCGGCAGATTTCGGTATGCCCTCCGTTTGTGCGGGCGCTGAGGATATTATGGTGCATATTGAAAAGGAGCGCGCGTGATGATCGGAAAACTTTTAAAAAAGGAGCTTCGGCTTTGCATGCACCCGATGCTGCCGGCCTCGCTCTTGCTTTCAGCGCTTCTTTTGGCGCCGAATTATCCTTACGCGATCATGTATTTTTATCTTACGCTCGGAATCTTTTTTACGGGGCTGACCCGCAGGGAAAATCATGACGTTCTGTTTACCTGCATGCTGCCCGTCAAAAAAGAGCAGATTGTCACGGCGCAGATACTGTTTGCCGTCATCGCCGAGCTGCTGCAAATGCTGATTGCCTTGCCGCTGTTTGTTCTGCATCGGCATCTGATTTCTGTGCCCAATGCGGCGGGCATGGAGGCGAACATCGTTTTGCTTGCCGAGGGATTTTTGATTTACGGCGTGTTCCATCTTGTCTATTTTGTCGGGCTGTTTCGGGATACGGATAAGGTCGGTGTTAATTTCCTGAAAGCCGGCGCCGTTGTTTTCCTGCTGATATTTGCGGAGCTTGCGTGTACCTATGCCGTGCCGTTTGCGCGGGATATTTTGGATACTCCCGATCCGCAGTATCTCGGCGTAAAACTGCTGTTTGCGTTGATATGCCTTGGCTTGTATTGTGTTTTTACAATTGTCTCGGTCAAACTGGCGCAAAAACGTTTTGGAAATACGGATATTCGTTGATCCTGCCTTGCAATCCTCGGCTGTTTACGGTATAATGCATTTAGATCAAATCATGATTCGGTCAGAAATGAGGGAGACAGTATGACGCGTTCCGATAAGGATTTAGCGATGCATACGCAGGCGTTGTTAGCTGCGCAGACGCGGTATGCCGCCGTTGTTGCGTCGCCGCTGATGGACGATGTGTTGAAAAATGACGCCGATTTCATGACAAAGCTGCTTTTGCGCTTTTATAAGGAATCAATTTGCACAAGCGGTCAAGAAAAAGACGTTGCTGTAAATACGGCGGGAAAAGAGCGTCAGATATAATTTCGGACCGTTGATAATGTTTGCGGGGCAGTTGTCATGTGCAACTGCCTCTTTTCGTGGATTATGGATTGCATTTACCGCAAGGGGCGTAACCGCTGTCTAAAATATTTTCTTTGGTCGCGGTAATATCACAGCGGTTGCTTTCTTTGATTTTTTTTACTTCTCCGCAGTTCGGAGAATGAAATTTTTTTGTATGTGTATTCAAAACATAAGCCAGTTCAATTGTGTTGTCATCGGTTGATAGGGGCAAAACGTCGGGTACCGACGCAATATTTGTCGATGGTACGGACGTGGGAACGGGTGTACTGTCATTTTTTGATAGGATAATTGACCCAATAAAAATCAAAACTAGTAGAATGATACCGCCGGATAAGGCATATTGCTGAAAATTGTTCTTCAGTGCGTGCAAACCGCTTTTATCGTCATGCGTTTTTTTGCTCATATGATAAATCCTCTTATAAATATTTTGTCATTATACTATAACAAAATATTTGAGGCAATCAATATAACGTGCAAAAGTGTCGAAACTGATAACAAAAGAATTAATTTTTTTATTTTAAAAAAATAAAACCCTATATCTCAATGATACAGGGCTTTTTGGCGGAGAGCATGGGATTCGAACCCACGAAACCGCTTTGACGGTTTACACGATTTCCAATCGTGCTCCTTCGACCAGCTCGGACAACTCTCCATAGTTTAGATATCGTTCCTTAATGATCGTTTTATCTATCATCTGAACGACTTAGATATTATACACAATACGAATGCAAAAATCAAGTATTTTCATAAAATAATTTCTGCTTCTGCGGCTATTTTTATCCGTGAGACGGGGGTTTATCAAATCGACTTTAATTCGTCCATAATTTTCGATAGTACACGGTCGGGGTCTATTCCCGTGTCTGACGGATCGATAAGTTGGAAATATTCCACTTTCTTTGCCATCTTCTGTAAGGTGTTCCATTCTTCAAGACTGATGATGACGACGTTTTTTTCGTCCTTGCGCGTGACCACGACAGTCTCGCCCGCATCTGTAACCTTATCGCAATAGGTTTTTAAATTTTCTCTCAGCGTTGAATAGTTTACGGCGATCATCAATATCATTCCTTTGTATTGCTCGGTTTATTTTACGATATTTTGTCTATTCTGTCAATATCCGACAAAAAATAAGCGTACCCGTATCGGATACGCTTATAATGCTTAAAATCAGTCTTTCAGAATCAAACCTCTGACAACCGCTTCACAGTCCTTCTTATCCATGATCTTCGGGACGGGATAGAGCGGGTTGCCCTCGTGGAGCGCTCTTTCGACGATAAAGTCGATGTCCTCTTCCTTGATCTGGGTAAATCCGGTGGGGATATTCATATCCGCGTTCATCTGTCGGATCGCGGCAACAAACGCCAATGCTTTTCCCCTTGCGGACTTGTCTTCCGGCGTAAGGTCGGCGGCGTCCGCAAGATCTGCAAGTCTGTCATACGCAGTTTCGCCATAATAATCCAGTACGTGGGGAAGAATTACGGCGTTTGCAAGACCGTGGGGGATTCCGTAAAGCCCGCCCAGCGCATGCGCAATGGCGTGAACATAACCGACATAGGCTCTGGTAAACGCAATACCTGCGTAGTGAGACGCGACCAGCATCTTTTCACGTGCCATAAGGTCTTTACCGTTGGCGTATGCTTTTTCAAGATAGCGGAAAATCAGCTTGGTTGCTTCCAATGCTTTTTCAGCGGTATCCTTGGTATTGCTCTTGCCAATATACGCTTCGACCGCATGGGTCAGTGCGTCCATACCCGTGGTGGAGGTAATGTGCGGCGGCAGACCGATGGTCAGTTCAGGGTCAAGAACCGCATAATCGGGCAGCAACGAAGTATCGTTGATGGGGAACTTTGTGTGCGTATCAGGATCGGAGATTACTGCGGCGAGGGTGGTTTCGGAACCGGTACCCGCAGTGGTAGGGACCGCGATAAAAGTGGGCAGTTTTTTGCGAATCTTGAGCAGCCCTGCCATCTGCTGTACGCTCTGATGGGGCTTTACCAAACGGGCAGCCATGATCTTCGCGCAATCCATGGGGGAGCCGCCGCCGAACGCGATTACGCCCTGACAGCCGTTTTCAATATAGAGCTCTCTTGCTTCCTCCACATTATACGTGGTGGGGTTGGGCTGTACGCCGTCAAATACGGAGTAGGCAATGCCGGCGTCTTCCAAACTCGCGTAAAGACCGTTGAGCAGACCGAGACCTGTCAGCCCTTTATCAGTGACGATCATGACATTGTTAATGCCTTTTTTTTGCAGGATTTTCGGAATCTTCTTGACAGAACCGGCGCCCTTGACGATTTCCGGAAAATTCCACGGCAGGGCATACACGGCAACATACATGACCTTCTGATATGCCCTATAGTAAAGATTTACGGGTTTCATAAGATGACCTCCTTATAAAATTACACCATATTTTAACACACTCTGCAAAAAAAATAAAGTGTTGTCAACATATTTTTGTATTTTTTTGCAATGTGTGATTTTTTTATATTACGGTACGAAAAATATATCTTGAAAAGCATGCTGTATAATGGTAAAATAACCATGTATAGCTAAATAGAAAAGAGGAATTTTTATGTGTGATCAGTGCAAGAAAAAGCCTTTTTACATTACTACCGCCATTGCCTATACGTCGCGTAAGCCGCATATCGGCAATTCTTATGAAATCGTATTGACTGACGCCATCGCTCGTTTTAAGCGCATGCAGGGCTACGACGTGTTTTTCCTGACCGGTACGGACGAGCATGGGCAGAAGATTGAGCAGTATGCCAACGAGGCGGGGGTGACCCCGAAGCAATATGTGGATAAGGTTGCGGGAGAGATTCGCGGGATCTGTGATCTTTTGAATACCACCTATGATAAATTTATCCGTACGACGGACGATTATCATGAAAAGGTCGTACAGAAGATTTTTAAAAAGCTTTATGACCAAGGAGATATTTATAAAGACAAGTACGAGGGGTATTATTGCGTCGCATGTGAAAGCTTCTTTACCAAGACCCAGCTGCGAGACGGCAAATGTCCCGACTGCGGCAAAGAGGTCAAGATCGCCAGTGAGGAGGCGTATTTCCTGCGCCTTTCCAAATATCAGGATCGGCTGGAAAAATATATCGAGGAAAATCCCGACTTTATCTATCCCGAAAGCCGCAAAAACGAGATGCTGAACAATTTTATCAGACCCGGCTTGCAGGATCTTTGCGTTTCCCGTTCCTCATTTAAATGGGGTATCCCTGTCAGTTTTGACGACAGGCACGTGATCTATGTCTGGATCGACGCACTGTCCAACTATATTACCGCGCTCGGCTATGATCCCGACGGCAGCAGCGAGCAGTATAAAAAATACTGGCCTGCGGACGTGCATATCATCGGCAAGGATATTATCCGTTTCCATACGATCTATTGGCCGATCATTCTGATGGCGCTGGGGGAGCCGCTGCCGAAGAAGGTTTATGGTCACCCGTGGCTGTTGTTCGGTGAAGATAAAATGTCAAAATCCAAGGGGAATGTGATCTATGCCGACGACCTGACCTCGATTTTCGGCGTAGACGCAGTCAGGTACTATCTGCTTTCCGAAATGCCGCATGCTTCCGACGGTTCTATCAGCTATTCCACAATGATTGAACGGTTTAATTCTGATCTGGCAAATACGATCGGCAATCTTGTAAACCGCACGGTTTCCATGGTGAATAAGTATTTTGACGGCGTGCTGGTCGGTAATGGTACGGCGGCGGACCCCGACGCGGAATTTAAAAAGACGATTCTCGACGCGATCCCCGCAGTGGAAAAATATATTGACGAATTCCGCATGAGCGACGCGGTGGAGACTGTACTGAACATTGCAAAGCGCTGCAATAAATATATTGATGAGACCATGCCCTGGGCGCTTGCAAAAAAAGACGAGGACAAGCCGCGCCTTGCCACGGTGCTGTATAATCTGATCGAGGGAATCCGTATTCTCGCGGTTTCGCTTACGCCCTTTATGCCCGAGACAAGCAAAGCGATCTTCGGGCAGATCGGCACGGATATTGATACCTATGACTCGATCCGGTCTTTTGGCGCGATTCCCGTGGGCACCAAGGTCGGCGCGCCCGTACCGCTGTTTGCGCGGATCGACGGTGAAAAATTGATCGAGGAATTGACCGCTAAGCAGCAGGCGCAGCAGGAGAAGGAAAAAGCGCTGCTTTCCGATATGCAAGAAACGCAGAGCCTGCCCGAAATAGAATATGACGATTTTGCAAAAGTGGAGCTGCGCGTTGCCCATGTCGTGGATTGCGAGCCGATCAAACGCGCGAAAAAGCTGCTCAAGCTGACGCTGGATGACGGCTCCGGCACCCCCAGAACGGTTGCCTCCGGTATCGCGGAATACTATAAGCCCGAAGCGCTGAAAGGCAGAAATGTAGTGATCGTCGCCAATCTCAAGCCCCGCAAGCTCTGCGGCGTGGAAAGCCGCGGCATGATCCTTGCGGGCGATACGGCGGACGGCGGCTGTAAAGTCCTGTTTGCCGACGAATTACAGCCCGGTGACAAGATCCGATGAGTAGGATATTCGATTCTCACGCCCATTATGACGACCCGCGTTTTGACGAGGACCGACAAGCCTTGCTTTCGTCTCTGCCAAGCAAGGGAATTGTGGGCGTGATTACCTGCGGTACGGATATTGTCACTTCGCAAAAGTCGTTGAAAATCGCGGAAAAATACCCTTATATCAAAGCGGCGTGCGGGATTTATCCCGGGGAAGCGGATAAGATCGCGCCCGGAGATTTCGCTTCGCTTTCCGAGATGTTAAAAAATAAAAACTGCGTTGCGATCGGCGAAATCGGGCTGGAGTATCATTATGACGACGTTCCGCGCGCCACGCAGCTTGCCTGCTTTGAAAAGCAGCTGAAAATGGCGGTATATCTTGATATGCCCGTGATCGTTCATGACAGGGAAGCCCATGAGGATACCATGCGGCTGTTGCGAAAATATAAGCCGAAGGGCGTGCTGCACTGCTATTCCGGCAGCGTGGAAATGCTGAAGGAGATCGTGAAGCTGGGCATGTATATCGGGCTGGGCGGCGCAGTGACGTTTAAAAACGCCCAAAAGCCGCTGGAGGCGGCAAGTTTTGTGCCGCTTGATCGGTTGCTGGTGGAGACGGACGCGCCCTACATGTCGCCGGTGCCGTTCCGGGGCAAGCGCTGTGACTCTTCAATGATCGCTTATTCCGCCGCAAAGATCGCGGAAGCGCGGGGTATGGAGGTTGATGCGCTCCTCGCTGCGACTGCGGAAAATGCTCGCAGATTGTTTCAAATATAATTTGAGGTGTTCAAAATGGGTCTTATATCAAAAAAGGTTCGGCGGACGGTTAACCGACTCGTCAATACGGTTGTGAATTCCGTTTCACAGACCTCGGTGGATATTGAAAAAGACAATCCGTTTATTCCCGACGGCATGAGCGCCTGCGCAAGACAGGCGGCTGCCGAGGGGATTGTTCTGCTGCGCAACGATGGAAATATCCTGCCGATTGCGAAAAATGCGGTGATCTCGGTATTCGGCAGAGTCCAGTACGATTACTTTGCCGTGGGCTACGGCAGCGGCGGCGACGTCAACCAGCCCTATCTTCACACGCTTATCGATGGCTTGGCTGCATGTGAAGATATTCAGCTGAATGCCGCGCTTGATAATATTTATAAAGATTGGATCCAAAAAAATCCCCGTGATGACGGCTTTTGGGGCGCGTGGCCCCGCTGCCATGAGGAAATGCCCGTATCCGCGGAATTGGCGGCGGAAGCGGCGAAGGTATCGGAGCTTGCCGTTGTTGTGATCGGCAGATCCTCCGGCGAGGACAGAGAGAACGCGCTGGAGGAGGGCAGCTATTATCTGACCGAGACCGAGGCGGATATGCTGAAAAACGTATGCGCTGCTTTTGATAAGGTGGCGGTGCTGCTGAACTGCGGCAGCCTGATGGATATATCCTGGTCGGAGCGGCTGCCGGAAACCGACCTTGCGCTGCTGTACGTGTGGCAGGGAGGTATGGAGAGCGGCAGAGCGATTGCCGATGTGCTGACCGGCGCGGTATGCCCCTCCGGCAGGCTGACAGATACCATTGCCCGCAATTATGCCGACTATCCCGCGTCCGCCAATTTTGGCAAGAAAGGTTTTAATAACTATCGGGAGGATATTTTTGTCGGCTACCGGTACTTTGAAACTTTTGCCGAGGACAGCGTTTTGTATCCTTTTGGTTGGGGGCTTTCCTATACCACGTTTGATATTGAGACGGTAAATTTTCATTGCGACGATGAAATAATTTCGGTTGATGTGCGTGTTACAAATACAGGCGCTGTCAGCGGTAAAGAAGTGATCGGCGTTTATTATGCCGCGCCGGAGGGACATTTACCGAAAGCTGCGGCAGCGCTTGCCGCATTTGCCAAGACGGACACTTTAGCGCCGCAGACGTCGCAGGTTTTGCATTTGTCTTTCGATACCGCATGTATGGCGTCCTATGACGACAGCGGCAGGACGGGGAACCGTTTCTGTTATATATTGGAATCAGGCGATTATCATATCTATATCGGCAAACATGTGCGGGCACTGGTACATGCCGGTACGTATTCCGTTCCCGCAGATAGCATCACCGCGCGGCTTTCTCAGCGGCTTGCCGTACAGCCCGCGTCCGCTTTTAAACGCTTAACCTATGTCGGCGATCGGCACTATATTGCCTATGAAAACGTACCTATCCGTATCGTTTCGCGAAAGGCGCGCGTTCTTTCGTCACTGCCTGCGGAGATTCCATATATCGGTGATCAGGGGTATCAATTAAAGGACGTGGCTGACGGCAGTATTTCCATGGATACCTTTATTGCGCAGCTTTCAGATATGGAGCTGGAGGCGCTTTGCCGCGGAGATTATATCATGAACAGTCCTCTTGGCGCAAAGGGCAATGCCGCGGTTTACGGCGGTATTTTGGAAAGTCTGCGGGAGAAGGGCGTCTGCCCTGTGACCGCGACGGACGGACCGTCCGGTATCCGTCTGGCGGTGACCGCATCGCTGCTGCCCATCGGCACAGCGCTTGCCTCTACATGGAATACCGCTCTTGTTGCAGAACTATACAGCTTGCTTGCGGAGGAAATGGCAGTCAAGGGTTCGCACGTTCTGCTGGCGCCGGGTATGAATATTCACCGCGACCCGCTTTGCGGCAGAAATTTTGAATATTTTTCCGAGGATCCCGTGCTGACCGGCTATATGGGCGCCGCCGTCGTTAAGGGCATACAATCCAAAGGCGTATCCGCCTGCCCCAAGCATTTTGCCTGCAACAATCAGGAGACGGATCGCACGCATAACGATTCCCGTGTTTCTGAACGGGCGCTGCGGGAAATCTATCTCAAGGGCTTTGAAATTTGCGTGAAAACCGCCGCGCCGTTGAATATTATGACCTCTTATAACAAGATCAACGGCGAGTGGGCGCACTATAATTATGACCTTGTGACCGGTATTCTTCGCGGAGAATGGGGCTATCAGGGCTGCGTGATGACGGACTGGTGGATGCGGGCGGACAAAGATCCCGATTTCCCGCTTTTGCGCAACAACGCCTACCGCGTCCGCGCGGGCGTCGATGTGCTGATGCCCGGCGCCGCTCCCGGCAGCCGAAGCGCCAGATATGATAAATCCCTGCTGGAAAGTCTCGGTAAGCCAAACGGTATTACACGTGGTGAGATTCAAGCCTGCGCCCGTCATACGCTGGAATTTGTACTGCATTCGTATCCGTTTAAAAACGAGTAAAATTAAAATCCTCAGTCGCGCGGCTGAGGATTTTTTGCAGCAAAAATTCATTTATAATTGATTTTGATCATAGACCGCGCGTACGCCGCCGATGAACTTCGGTCGCGTTCTGGCAAAATGTACGGTCGCCTCGCCGATGCGGTCGTGCGTTAATTTCATCGGAACCGCCACTTTTTTCAGATGCATGCCGATCAGCGTGCCGCCGATGTCAAAGCCCGCGTCCGCATGAATCTCTTCCAGAACCACAGGTGCGCTGAAATGGCGATATGCGGCGGTGGCAAAGGAGCCTCCGGCCTTGGGCTGCGGGATCACGTTGACGTATTCCGCGTTAGGAACTGCCGCCGCCTCGGTGACGATGGCGCGGTTTAAGTGCTCGCAGCATTGTGCCGCCAAATAGATTCCCTTATTTTTTAATACGGTATAGATACCCTCAAATACGGCTTCTCCCGCGTCGGGGTGGGAAAAGGTGCCGAATTTTTTGCCGAGGATTTCACTGGTGGAACAGCCGACTGCGACGATTTGCCCCGGTTTTAACTGCACAGTATCGCAAAACTCCTCGGCAATGGCAGCTGCCTGCGCTTGCAAATTTTCCAGTTGTTTATTTTCCAATTTTTCAAAGATATATTCCATTCGATTCACCACATGTAATTATAGCATTCGCGCGAAAAAAGTAAAGAGGAAGATCAAAAAATCAGCTGATGTCTTTCACAAACGCCCTGATCTTGCTGTTCGCCGTTAGAAGTTCGATCAGGAGTACGGAAACGACGATGCCGATCACTGCCTGTACACAGTTGCCGGGAATGCTTGCCACAGCGGCAAACCCTTTACCCAGCAGCAGGGATGCGTACCCGAAATAACCGAGGATCATGACAATCTCACCCGCAATGCCCGAGACGATGCGCGCCGCCGTGCGTTTGCCGCGGGATTCTGCCGTCTGTTTTCCGAATGCCTTAAAAGAGAAGTAAGCGACAAGGGCGATCCCCGCCTTGATCACCAGTGTGCCGGGCGCGTAGGCGACATAACCGGTAATAATATCGGTCAGCATAGAGCCGATCCCCGCCGCCAGCGTACCGTATGCCGGACCTAACAGCCATGCGCTCAGCAGTACCACCGCATCCCCGAGGTTCACATATCCCTTGGTCGGTGAGGGGATTTGTACCACCAGCGTCGCAACGGTGGTCAGCGCCATAAACAGCGCAGTGATCACTAACTTCAGAATTTTTTTGTTTTTCATGCGAACCACCTTGATTTCTTTTTTTGTATCATTATAATGATATTTGATCTTATTAATAGTGCCAAAATAAAGAAATTTCATAATACCAGATGGGGCGAATGTACAATGTTAAGCTATTCCTTCGATCATAAAGGCGATACACCGATGTATCTTTACCTTTACAGATGCATGAAATCGGATATTATCAGCGGCAACCTGCGGGCGGGGGAGAAGCTGCCGTCCAAGCGACGGCTGGCGGAAAATCTGTCCGTCAGCGTGATTACGGTGGAAAATGCCTATGCCTGCTTGCTTGCGGAGGGCTACTTGTACTCTGTGGAAAAGAGCGGATATTACGTCTCAGCGATTGAGACAGTCCCGCTGCTGAAAAAGCGGTTCTCCGATTATACCCTGCCGCAGAATACGCCGATGGCGGTGGATATGCGGGGCGGGCAAACGGATACGGGAAGTTTTCCCGTGTCCCAATGGTGCAGACTGACGCGCAAGATCATGACCGAGCGGAGCGAGGATTTCTTTCGACCTTGCGGTATGTCGGGGACAAGAGAACTTCGGGCGGCGATTGCGGACTATTTGCGGCGGAATAAATCCATTGACGTATCGCCGGATTGCATCGTGATCGGCGCGGGCACGGAATATTTGTGTTATACCGTCACCAGACTTCTGGGCAGGGATAAGCTTTACGGCATGGAAAATCCCGGCTACCGCAAGGTTTCCACCGTATATGAATCTTCCGGCGCGGCATGCGTGTATCTTCCGCTGGACGGCAAAGGCCTGTCGATGGCGGCTGTGCGGGAAAGTACTGCGGACGTACTGCACATCTCCCCGAATCATCACTTCCCGACGGGCAGGGTCACGACAGCGGCGCGACGGTACGAGCTGCTTGCATGGGCGGCGGAGCAGGAGGGGCGCTATATCGTGGAGGACGACTATGACAGCGAATTTCGGTTTGACGGGCACCCGTTGGGCAGCTTATTTTCCGACGATAAAAACGGCAGAGTGATTTATATGAACACCTTTTCCAAGACGATTTCCCCGTCGCTGCGTATCGGGTATCTGGTGCTGCCGCCGGAATTAATGGAGCTGTATGTAAAAAAATCTGCGGACTTTTCCTGTACGGTCTCTACCTCAGAACAGCTGACGCTGGCGGAATTTATCAGCGGCGGCTATTACGAGACCTACATCGGCAGAATGAAAAAAGCCTACGGGATTCGGCGGGAACGGTTTTTTCAGATGATCGCGGAAAGCGGCTTGTCGGAGAAATTGAAAATACAGGAGGAAAGCGCGGGGCTGCACTTTATCCTTGCGCTGACTACGCCATTGTCAGATCTACAGATCAAAGAAAAAGCTTCGGAAAACGGGATCGGACTGGCGTTCCTGTCCGACTGTCTTGTCGGAAACGGCGATGCGTTTGCGCATTCGCTGCTTGTTAATTACAGCAATACGGAAGAAGCCGCCTTTGGCGCCGTTCTAGATTTTTTATATGATATTTTATGAAAAAAGGAGATGCAAACCACGTACGGCTTGTATCTCCCTTTTTTATCAGGTTTTCGCTGAATGCAACAGCGTCTCTGTACGTTTATAACGATGCGGAGATCGTTTGGAACTTGTTCTTGACCTGATCAATCTGCGGCTGCTGCGCCTCCGCGGGGGCATACCAGCCGCGCTTCTGCATCTCGGTATAGATGCAGGACTGAATATTATGCTCGTCCCGGAGGATATTCAAAAAATCATCTCTGATATTCTGGTGCGAACACTCGTTGGAAAAGGTGTTGTAAACGCCGGTGATCGCTTTCTGCGAGGAGAGCATATCCTCCATGATCTCCTTGTCGGTCATTAAACTCTGACTATTCATAATTTTTCCTCCTTAGCAGCAGGTAAGATGCCCCATGAGGGTATCGAAATGCGCCTTGTGCTGCGCCGCTGTCTGTTCACACTGGGTTCTGATCTCGGGATCGGTGGCGGTCTGCGCGTAGCTCTTGAATTTTTTAATCAGAAGCTGTTCGCAATTCAACTGGTCTTCGAGCGCTTTCAGCTCTTCGGTTGTAAGCTTTTCCGTAATAATCAACTCCTTTTGTGACTAGTATCTGCGCGTATAAGAAAAATATGCGACCGAAAACATCGCCGCCGATCGGAAATTATTTCCAAAAAAGACTCCCGAAAAACGGGAGTCGAAAGGGTAGCTTTATACGAAGATCAGGAATCAAACACACCGGACGCGGGAATCGCATCGACAAACGATTGATCGCGGTCAAAAATCAAAATACGATCGCCGCAGCGCTTAAAGGTATACATGCCGTAGCGGTGAATATAGCTGACCTTTTCGCTTTGATAGTGCAGATTACCCGCGAAATCATAGGTCATATACCGTTTTTGCGTATCGTCATACAACAGGTACCGATCCGTATCGACACAGAGAACGACCTGCTTTTTTCCTGATATAAAAAGCACATGATCGTCGCCGGACGCTAAGTCCAGTTGTAAAATTATATCTTCGCCCTTTGTCGGGGTGCGCCCGACGGCGGGACGCTGCACGCGCGACAGCAGCGCGGTGACGGTCGAATCCTTGCGTTCCATGCATAACGGCGCGCAGGCATAGCCGAAATCGTCAACGCCGTGTAAATAATAGACGGCAGGCGTGTCGTCAGCATGCTGCACGGTAATGCAGGCAGCATCGGCAGCCGCCGCATCGGCGTTTACCGTATATGCGTCATGGAAATTCAATCGGTAAGAATCCTCGCGAAACGGCATTTCCCGTAAGTCGCCGACAGTCGGATAGATGCGTATTCCCGTATTGTCGGAAAACAGGACGTATAAGCCGTCCGCGCGCTGCGCCAGCCGTTTCGCAGGCGCGTCGGCGTAGAAATGCGGCGAATCGAGCGTCCAATCAACATCGACGGAATTTGTGATTTGCAGCGCGTTATCCGCAAAGTACAGACGACTGCCGGTAAACACGACGAGAGCGTCATGATATGCGCCGATGATGATATGCGCGGCGTCCGCCGTTTCCGACGGCAGCGGCGTTGCCGCAGAATCGTCCAGACGGCAGAGATATGCGTCCGAAGAACGCATATCGATATAGTAAACCTCGCCGTTCAAGGCGTATGTCCCACCCGCCGGAAGCTCCGCCGAGATGGATTCCGTTATCAACAGCGGAGACCAAAAGAATTGATGATGCCCCAATACGCTGCCGGTCACAAGCATACAGGTGAGCGCGAGAAGCAATATCGCAAAAATTATAAAAATGCGAAAGAATAATTTTATTATTTTTGGAAAATTTTTTTTGATCCGCACGAGTATTCTCACCTCATAGAATGGATTACATATCCGACAATATACTTGCTGTTTCCACCATGAATTTGTTCCAATGAAGTAAATATGGATCGCTGACCTTTTTTTGCATTAGAGGAGAAATTCCATGCATAATAATATACTCCCTTTTTTTCTACAGCAACAGTGTGTAAGCCATCAAAATAACTTTCATTCCAAAACGATACAATAAGTAATTCATTTTTTCCTAAAGCACTTTCTAAAGCCGTGGGAGAGTTACATTTAGTATAGTTGCATTTTTTTAAATCGAGATATTTTCCTATTCTATTTGGATTTGAACCAAATTCTCCAGCAAGCATTTGTAGACCATGTGTCTCAAAATCGTATATAATTTGTGATAAATTTTGTTTTTTCTTAAAGTAAAAGAATGCATTATACACTGCGATTATTTCACAGCCAACCCGATCCATTGTAGCAATGCCAAATTTTATATTTTTAAATGTATCATCATTTTGATTGTATATATAGTCTTTTTTTATTTCGTTATCGTATTTTGCATTGTTTTTCTTGTTTTTACTCGCAGTTGTTCCACCAAAAATTGAGGTTACCATGCTAACTAGACCTAAAATGAATCTGCTTATTTTGCTAATAACGGTTAAGGAGGCCTCTCCGTTTGGATCAATATTCATAACCGGATTATTATTGCAATACGCAAACATATTGGTTGCGACAACGCCCTGTTGGGTATCCGTATGAACGTCTGCGTTAAGGAAGCGTCCCAGCTCGGGGGAGTAGAAGCGGGAACCGAGGTAATAGCAATAGCTGTCGCCGACCTGCACCGCAAGATAGCCCCGGTAGAAGAACGGGCAATGGATCGCATACAGCGTAAATATTACGTAAAACAGATCATTGACGTCTTCCGGCTTCTTATCCCAGCCGTCGAACGCGCCGTAGGCGTCGTAGGTCATGGTGGCAAATTCTGCGCCCTGTAAGCCGTCAACGAAACCGACAATATCCCCCTGCAAATTCTTTTCAAACAAGATCGGGAGACCGTCGCCTACAATTGCGCCCTGCAATTCATCCTCCGCGTCATAGAGCAGGCGGACGTTGACGGTGTCGTCCCCGCTGAAGGTCAAACCCAGATTATCATACTTGCCGCTGTAACCGATCAGCTTGTTGCTGTCCCAAAAATATTCAAAGCTTTGATAAAACTCGCCGGTGGCAGTGTTGTAGCTTTCCACTTTAGAGATATAACCGTCCGCGTTATAGTAGTAGTTGACAATATGGTCTTTGTCTTGCGTGGATTTGAGCTGTCTGCCCGCCGTCCACGCATAGGTTACGCCGTTCAGCTCCGTAATATTCCCCAGCGCATCGGTTTTCACGGGCATCCCGTTATAGCTTGTAAGCACATCGTGCCACACGGGATCGTCATAGCCGTAGGTGACGGTCTTTATCGGCGCCGCTTCGTCCGGAATTTCGTCAAATGTAAGCGGGTAGTATACGCGGGAAACGATATTGCCGCCCTTATCATAGGTGTACAAGATCGTTTCGCCGCCGCCCGCGTAATCCTCGCGGATCAGTTGGTTGGCTTCATCGTAGTAATATTTGTTGGTATAGGTCTTTACGCCGTCGTCCAAACGGTAAATGCCGGTGATATTGCCTTTTCCGTCATATTCGTACCGATCGGTCACCGCAGTATAATTCTGTACGCCCTCGATCTCCGCGCCGGTGAACTGATAAGTATAGGCGGTGATTCGGTTTGACGCTTCCGTATCAGTATCGGCGTAGCCGTAAGTGTAGACGCCGTTAACGGGCAGAAATTCCTCCTGCTTGTCGTTGGATACTTTCAGAGAAATATCTTTTTTCGTGGTTCTGCCAAACCAGTCAAAGGCGCTTTTAAAGCTTGTGTTATAATTGACGGTAGAGTGGGCGCCGTCTGTGTCCTTTTCCGGTATTTCCGTCGATTGAATTTTTGTTTTTTCGGTAATACCGGTGGCGCTGTCGTAGTCCTCCGATTCCGTAACGGTTATGTTCTCACCGCACATATTGTAGATACGCGCGCCCTCCGTACCAAGCGAGCAGGCAAAAAGCACGCTGTTATCGGCGGTATTCATAATTTCATAACCGTCTTCGGTATATACGGTGCGCCTGTCGGCGGCGGTATCCGTTACGGATATAAGCGTTCCGTCCGCATCATATGCGTATTCATAACGGTTTGTTACGCCGCCGTCATAAGAAACTGCGGCAATTTGTCCGTATGCGTTATAGGTATAGTCAATTGTTTGCCCGTTGGCATAGGTAAGCCTTGTAAGCGCCGCGTCCTCTTTTTCTTCGCCGTAGGTATAGGCGGTCAGTTTACGCTCGCCAATGCGCACCGCAGTCTGATTTCCCCACATGTCATAGTCAAATTCATAAGAGAATCCATTGTGGGTAATGGAGGTCACGCGATCGTCGGTATAGCCGTATTCGTTCGCCATTTCCGTGCCGTTGGACAGACCGCTGACGTCCTGCGCCAGCTTTGTCAGCTTGCCCATTGCGTCGTAGGAAAAATCGATCTCCGTATCCGCAGAGGAAAGACAGTTCAACAGTCCGTTATCTGTATTATATACATAATATACCTTATTTCCCGCGCTGTCAATAGAACTGGCTAAATATGCGCCGTCCTCGGTATAGGTATTGATCTCTTTCAGGGATCGTACGCCGTCAAACAGAATATCCGCAGTAACGCCGCCCAGCGCGTTTGTCTCCTGTACTTCATACCGCTTGCACTGGGGGCAGTTGCAGAGTTCCTCGCTCACGCAGGTGCATGAGCAATCGTATTCCTGACAGTTCGGGCAGCAATCGCAGCCGTAACGGAAAGTAAATTCTTCCCGTTACTATACCGTCATATTAACTTGCAAAAATCAAAATGTCAAGATAAAATACAAAAGTATTCTGTTTTGGCGCAAAAAACAAGAAAGCGGCTTCGCCGCACGCCTTCGGCGGCGAAGCTTCAAGCTTTCGGTTACGCCATCGCCGCTGCCCGAAGGGCAGGTTCGGCGGGCGTTAAAATTTTTGATTTCATAGGAAACGGAGAAGTTTCCTATGAAATCAAAAAATCCGCCGGAGACCGACGGATTCTTGTTTGAAAATATTACATCAAGGGCTTTAAATATGCAATGCTGCGTTCTGCCGCTGCCAAAGGGGCGCTGTCCCGCAAAGAATCGTTTAACGTGACGATCGCCCAGTGCGTATCGGATTTTTTGCATGCGGTCAAAATTGCGGGGATATTTTTCATGCCGTGTCGCAAATATACCAGCGGTGTTCTGCCTGCGTATTTTTGAATAAAATCCGTGGGGGCAGCGCCGCAGGCGTCGATCCGGTATGCGTCAAGCGCCAGTTTCAGTTCGTCCTGCACAGTCATGCGGCAGAGTATATCCAATCCGTATTCTTCGCCGACCTTCACAAAGTCATACGCTTGACTGTGATAGAGCAGCTTAATGCCGGACGCTCGCAATGCCATACCGATCTCTTTGATCTCTTCAACCGTCTGTAAAAAAACGTCGTTGCCGGGTAACGCTCTCTGCGGCAAGCAGGGAAGCGTAATATAACCACAGCCGATGGCCGTATAGGCAGCGATGACATTGTCTAAATCATGTTGCAACGCATCAAACGAAACTCGGGCGGAGACAGGAATCAGCTCCAGCTCTTTCAGAAAATCCCTGATAACGGAGGGATCCTTGTCAAAAATCCCGTCAAATTCCACGCCGTCATAGCCCAGTTCTTTTATATCCGAAAGCGTTCTGTAAAAATCTTCTTCCATCTGATCGCTTACGGCGTTGAGCTGAAGCGCTGACAGCAATGACATAGTAATTTTATCCTTTCAGTCGCAGGTGAAAACGATAACGCGTTATGCTTCGGCGCTTGCGTCGTTTTCCTCTTTCTTATTTTTCAGATTGCCAAAAAGATCAAAAAGAAATTCAATTGCACGAACAATGTACTCAAGTAAATTTTTTACTGCCTGGGGCATGGGAAAACCCTCCTTGTTATTTTTATTGATTGCAGTGTATCATATTTCTATTTTAATAGCAATACATTTTTATCTTTTTTAATTAAAATGCCACATTGTCTCAAACTTCCGCATCACGGATTTTTTTGTATTTTTCTTTTGTTGCGATCCCGCCGCGGATATGGCGCTGCTCTTTATTAATGTCAAGAACTTCTCTGACTTCGGTATACAGCTGCGCGTTGATTTTTTTTAATCGCTCGGTCACGTCGGTATGTACGGTGGATTTGCTGATGCCGTATGCCTTTGCCGCGGCGCGCACGGTGGTCTTGTTTTTTACGATGTATCTGCCCAACTGCTCCGGTCTGGTGGGTGAGTATTCCATGTTGTCATCTCCGTCATTGAAATTTCATTCATTTCAACTATATGCATCGGCAGTACTAAAAATGAAGAACGCAAAGCGGGACGAGTGAATGTCGAATATCGGAATTTTTTGTAAATTCGGTATGTAAAATCAACAGAACTGTTGAAATTCAGATGTTACGGTGCTAAAATAATGATAATTAATCAGAATGGACTGACATATACATGAAACAGAATTTTTTCAGTAAGGAGATTACGCCGCGCTGCGAACACTGCGCGAAAGGCCGTCTTGCCGCGACCGGGACAGAGGTTCTTTGCAGGAATATGGGCGTGGTCGCAAAAGATTATGCCTGTAAAAAATTTGTATACGATCCGCTGAAGCGGGAGCCGAAAAAGTTAAAAGCGCTTGAAGAATTCAGCGTGGAAGATTTTGCGCTGTGACGGGGGGATAGCATGAAACAGAGAGTAATTACCGGCGTCGGTATCGCGATATTTTTAGTCGGCTGGCTGTTCAGTATCTTTACATGGGGGTTCCCGGTGTTGACGGCGTTGCTTGCCGTGCTGTCTGCTTTTGAAATTCACAAGGTCGCGGGGGTGAAGAATATCCCGTTGACGGTTATTTCCATGTGCGTCGCCGGTGTGATCCCCTTGGCGGCGGGCAGCGAACGATTTCAGGCGGTTCCTGCGCTGTCAAAGACGCTTGCCTTGATTTGGAAAAATCCGTTCCTGTTTGGGATCGCCTATGTGCTGCTTGCGTTGATTCTGATGCTCGCTTTATATAAGAAAACCAGATTCGAGCATGTCGCAATGTCGTTGTTTGCAGGCGTCGCCGTGCCGATGGGGTACGCGTCGCTGGTACTGTTATCCTCACTTTGGGTTTCGGGCAGCAGGATCGCTAACCTGTTTTTTGTGATGCTTTCGTTCTCTTGTGCATGGGTGACGGATATTTTTGCCCTGTTCACGGGTAAGGCGTTCGGCAAACACAAGCTCAGCCCGAATATCAGCCCGAAAAAGACCGTGGAGGGCGCGATCGGCGGCATCGTCTGTACGATGCTGATCAATCTGCTGCTGCTGTTTATTTTCAGGAAAATTGCGCCGAATGAATCATTTGCACCATATTTTGCGATTGCCATGATTTCTATTGTTCTGTCGGCTGCGGGTATGTGCGGCGATCTGTCTGCATCGGTCATAAAACGTAATTACGGCGTGAAAGATTTCAGCAATCTTTTGCCCGGGCACGGCGGTATTATGGATCGTTTTGACAGTTGTCTGTTTGTTTGGCCTTGCCTTTGCGTGATATGTAAACTGGCGGCTATGATTGCGGAGGAATATATATGACTTCTCGTATAGCAGTTCTCGGTTCCACCGGGTCGATCGGTACGCAGTCGCTCGACGTCGCGCGTAAATGCGGCTATCGGGTCGCCGCGCTGACCGCCGGATCGAATATCGATTTGATAGAAAAACAAATTCGCGAATTTCGTCCGAAGAAGGCGGCGCTGCTGGATAAGGAACGCGCGGCAGAGCTGAAGATCAGAGTCGCCGATACCGATACCGAGGTGCTTGCGGGGGCGGACGGCATCTGTGCCTGCGCGGCGGAGACTGATGCGGATACCGTTATTAATGCCATCGTCGGGCTGGCGGGATTGAATCCCACCCTCGCGACATTGACGGCGGGTAAAAATCTTGCGCTGGCGAATAAAGAATCGCTGGTGGCGGGCGGCGCGCTGGTTAAAAACGCGGCGAAGGCGCATAACGCGGCGATTCTGCCGGTGGACAGCGAGCATTCCGCGATTTTTCAGTGTTTGCAGGGGAGCCCCGGCAATCAGGCGGTGAAAAAGATTATTCTGACGGCTTCCGGCGGTCCTTTTTTCGGAAAAAAGCGGGAAGAACTGCGGCATGTCACCGTGGCAGAGGCGCTGAATCACCCCAACTGGAGCATGGGGGCAAAGATCACCGTGGACAGCGCTACGATGTTCAATAAAGGTCTGGAGCTGATCGAGGCGGTCAGACTGTTTGACGTCGCGCCGGAACATGTGGATATTCTTGTGCATCGGGAAAGCATTGTGCATTCACTGGTGGAATATGCGGATAATTCCGTAATTGCCCAACTGGGTGTGCCGGATATGCGCATTCCGATCCAGTATGCGCTGACCTATCCCGCGCGGTATGCCTCGCCCGTGGCGGAGCTGGATCTTGCCGCATTATGTAATTTGACGTTTTATAAACCGGACTATGAGACCTTTGAATGTATTCATATTTGCCGCGAAGCCGTGGCGGAAGATGGGCTCGCGCCTGCGGCAGTGAATTCCGCCAATGAAGAGGCGAATCTGTTGTTTCGGCAGGGCAAGATTACGTTCTTGGATATTCCGCGTTTGATCCGTGCCGCAGCGGACGCTGCGCCGCATAAAAAAGAGTTTACTGCGGAAGATATTTTTGAGCTTGACGCGCTGATGCGCGCCGAGATTCATAAGAGATTATAAGGAAAAGGGGCTGTTTGTTTGCTTACAGTTACCGTAGCGGGGATATGGGGAAAAGTATGGCCGATTCTGTTTGCCGTTCTGTTTTTCGGCGTCATTATTTTTATCCATGAGTTCGGTCATTTCTTTACCGCGAAGCTGAATCATGTTACCGTGCATGAGTTTTCCATCGGCATGGGGCCGCTGCTGTTTAAATTTAAAAAAAGGGATACGCTGTATTCGCTGCGCCTGCTGCCCATCGGCGGGTTTAACCGTATGGAAGGGGAGGACGAGGCGTCCGACGATCCCGGCGCATTTTGTAATAAAAAGGTTTGGCAGCGGTTTGTTATCATTGCTGCAGGCGCGTTGATGAATCTGCTGCTGGGATTGCTCCTTTTGGGGATCGTCAATTGCTCCGAGGAACTGATCGGTACGCGCACCATTGCGGATTTTTATGAATCCGCCGTCAGCTGCGACTATGGCTTGCAGAAAAACGATAAGATCATCAACGTGAACGGTACGCATATTTTCAATTCCACCGATCTGAGCTACGCCATGGTGCGCGACACGGACGCGGTCTACGATTTTACCGTAATCCGCGACGGGGAAAAAATAAAGCTGGAGGGCGTGAAGTTCGCCACCGAGGAAATCGAGGGACGACAGACCGTAATCTTCGATTTTATCCTGTACGGTGCGAAAAAAACGCCTTGGCTGGTAATCAGCAACACGGTGCTTGACACGCTGTCTACGGCGCGTATCGTATGGCTGTCGCTGTTTGATATGCTTACGGGGCGTTACGGCTTGAAAGATTTATCCGGTCCCATCGGTACGATACAGGCGATCGCGGGCGTTGCGTCCGACGCCGCCGCGTCAAAACAAATTTTACGTATTGTGGAGATCATGGCGTTTATCACCATTAATATCGGTGTGTTTAATTTGCTGCCGATTCCCGCGCTGGATGGCGGGCGGCTGTTTTTCCTTGCCGTTGAGGGGATCAGGAGGCGACCTATCCTGCCGAAGTATGAAAAATACGTGCACGCGGCGGGTATGATCCTGCTGCTGGCGCTGATCGCAGTGGTATCGGTCAAGGATATTGTGTATTTGTTTAAATAACGGGATGTGAAAGCATGAGAAGAATCGCGAAAGAAGTGAATATCGGCGGCGTTAAGATCGGCGGCAACAATCCCGTTGCCGTGCAGTCGATGCTGAATACGCCGTCAAGAGACGCCGAGCGATGCGTGCGGCAGGCGCAGGCGCTGCAGGACGCGGGCTGCGAGATTGTACGCGTAGCGGTGCCGGACGCCGCGTGCGTAAAAACGGTGGCGGCGCTGAAAGAGAATATAAAAATTCCCGTGGTGGCGGATATTCATTTCGATTATCGCCTTGCGCTGGATTGTGTTGCTGCCGGTGTGGATAAGATTCGTATCAATCCCGGCAATATCGGCGCGGACGACCGTGTGAAAGCGGTTGCCGACGCTTGCCGTCGTCAGGGGATCCCCATTCGGATCGGGGTAAATTCCGGTTCTCTGGAAAAGGAGATCCTTGCGAAGTACGGCGCGCCGACGCCGGAAGCGCTGGCAGAAAGCGCGTTATATCACTGCTCGCTGCTGGAAAAATTCGATTTTGACGATATTGTAATTTCGATCAAATCCTCGGACGTTTTGCGTACGGTGCAAAGCTATCGCATGATCGCTGAAAAAACGCAGTATCCGCTCCATGTCGGCGTGACCGAAGCGGGGACAGAACGCATGGGGCTGATTAAGTCCGCTGCCGGTATCGGCGCGCTGCTGCTGGACGGCATCGGCGATACGATTCGCGTGTCGCTGACGGCGGATCCGGTAAAGGAGATCTACGCGGCAAAGGATATTCTGAAAGCGGTCGGCAGGCGCAGTGGCGGCGTGCAGTTCGTCTCTTGTCCCACTTGTGGCAGAACGGCGATCGATTTGATTGGGATCGCCTCGGAAGTGGAGGAAAAGCTGCGAGATTGCGATAAGAATATCACCGTCGCTGTGATGGGCTGCGTTGTCAACGGCCCGGGAGAGGCGAGAGAAGCGGACATCGGTATCGCGGGCGGCGACGGCTGCGGTCTGATATTTAAAAAGGGGGAGATCGTCAAAAAAGTCGATGAAACGGCGCTGGTGCCGACCCTTTTGCAGGAAATCGAAAAAATGTAATATTATTTTTTTATTGATCCCGGTATTTGCTCCGGGATATTTTTTTTGCTTTTGAGACTCATTTAAATGTGTCGATAAACTTTTCTGTAACTTGTTGAAAACCGGTCGTTTTCTTTTTGAAAACCTGTCGAAAGCGCGTGGAATTCTGTTGATAACAACTGCACTGTAGAATGTTGATTGTTTTGTTGATAAAAACGTCCATATTCCATTTTGTATAATGCAAATGCGGGATTATACAAAATGGAATATTTTATACCGATTGTAATAAAAATCCGCAGATACCGGATACAGTATCTGCGGAGATCATTGATTTTGAAGATTAATGACAGTGGATAATTTGCATATCCTTGCCGCCGATAACGGCATAATCGGTTATTTTTCCGTTTTGCCAGCTGATGTCCACCTTGGCGCCGCCCTTGACGCGCAGACCGCGGATTTTTCCGCTTTTCCATGCGTCCGGCAACGCAGGCAGAAGCCATATCGTCTCCCCGTCGGATTGCAGCAGCATCTCTGCAATCCCTGCGGCAGCGCCGAAATTGCCGTCGATCTGAAACGGCGGGTGCGCGTCAAACAGGTTCGGGTAGGAGCCGCCCCCGGCTTGATAGGCGATATGATTTCGGTCTATGACCGGTCTTAATTGCAGATCGATCAGCCGCAGCGCGTGGTCGCCGTCAAACAGTCGCGCCCAAAAGTTGATTTTCCAACCAAGGCTCCATCCGGTGCCCTCGTCGCCGCGTGCCTCCAGCGTTTTTCTTGCCGCGTCTGCCAGCGCCGGCGTCTTTTCGGGCGTAATCAACCGCGCGGGGTGCAGCCCGTACAAGTGGGAAATATGTCGGTGGTGCGGCTCCCATTCCTCGTACTCCCGATACCATTCCCGCAGCCTGCCGTCATCGGCGATTTGTATCGGCAGCAGACGGGGCAGCGCATGCCGGATCCTGTCGGTGACGGCGTCGCTGATCCCGAGGATTTCGGCGGCGGCTTGCGTATTTTCAAACAGCTCACGGATAATACTCATCGTCATGCAAGTCGTTTCGCTGACGGAACATTTTTTGCCGTTGAGTAAAAAGGAATTTTCCGGCGAAGTAGAGGGCGCAAAGATCAGATGACCGTCCGGATCCTCCGTCAAAACATCCAGATAAAATTCCGAGGCGGCGGACAGAATCGGGTATGCGGTCTTGCGTAAATATTCGGTATCCTGCGTATATTCGTAATGCTCGAACACATGATGGCACAGCCATCCGCCGGACATCGGCCAGAATACCCATTGCGCCAGCCCGCTGACAGGTTGGCATGCGCCCCAAATATCGCTGTTGTGGTGGGCGCAAAAACCGCCTGCGCCGTAATATTCCCGCGCCGTTTTGCTTCCGTTATCCGCCAGTTTTTGTACAAACTCGATCAGCGGCAGATGCATTTCCGCCAGATCACACATCAAGGTCGGGAAATAGTTCATCTGCGTGTTGATATTGACGGTGTAATCCGCATTCCACGGCGGGTCGTACCGGTTGTTCCAGATACCCTGCAAATTCATCGCCTGCGTACCGGGACGGGAGGCGCATATGGTCAGGTATCTGCCGTAATTGAATAACAGCGCATATAAGCCCACGTCCGATTTGTCCTGCTGAAATTGAAACAGCCGTTCATCGGTGGGAATATCGGTTTTATTTTTCCCTTCCAATGTAAAGCTGACGCGGTCGTAATACTGCCTGTAATCCTCGATGTGTTCCCTTTGCAGCGTATCAAAATCAACTGCCGCCGCCTGCTGCGTTTTTCGGATCGCCGCGCGCGCGTATTCCTTGCCAGCAAGGAACGGGTGGGTTTTATAATCCTTGTAGCTGCTTTCACAGGCGATGAACAGGATCGCTTCCTGTGCATTTTGCACATCGATGCCTTTTTCACTTGCGAAAACACTGCCGCCCTTTGTCAGAATTTTGATTGCCGTCCGAAACCGTATGCCCCGCGCGGCGGGCATGTCGGTATACATACAGTTGCGCTCGGGGATATTGTCCCTGTTGGGCTTGGAATCAAAGGGACACTCGCCGTCCATATAATAAACGCCGTCCGCAGCGCCGAAGCTTTTTTTATGCGCGGTGTCCAATGCCGCGAAAAAGCTGATCTTATTTTTCCCGCTTGCGGAATATCTTATAATAAGGCAGTCGCGGGGCGCGCTGATAAAATATTCGCAGCGGTATGCCGTACCGTCTTTTCGGTAAGTCACCTGCGCGCAGGCGTCGTCAATATCCAGCGTGCGGCGGTAGTCGGAGACCGCGCCCGAATCCCGTGTGATTTGCAGCGTGCCCAGCGGCATATATGCCGCCACGTCGGGCGAGGCGATCTCTTTTTCAATGATGTCCTGCGCCTGCAAAAGCTTGCCCTGCATGGCTGCCGCCCGAGCCTTTCTGAACGCTTTTACCGCGCCGCTGCGGTTATCGTCCCGGGGAAAGCCCGTCCACAGCTCGTCATAGTTCAGATCCAACGTTTCACAGTCAACGCCGCCATAGACCATTGCGCCGGTTTTACCGCCGCCGAGGGGAAGCGCCTCCTCAAACATTACCGCCGGGGATCGATAGAAAAGAATATTGTCTGCCATGGCGACCTCCGAAAATTGTTTTTCGGTAAAATTATACGTTTTTATAAAATTTATGTCAATAAAAAAATACGCGCATAAACAGTTGAGCTTTCTGAAGATATGTGATAAAATATCAAAGAATATTGTTTATTCGGAGTAACGGTATGTATTATGTGATCATGGATCTCGAATGGGATAATGTTTTTGTAAAGAAAATACGTGGGTACATCAATGAGATTATTGAGATTGGCGCCGTGCTGGTGGACGATGATCTGAATTTTATCGATGACTTTACCTGTTTGGTAAAGCCGATTTCCGGCAGAAAGCTGACCTCGCAGGTCAAGCGGCTGACGCATATCACCAATGAGGAGATCAGGCACGCGGGGCTTCCGTTTCATGAAGCGATCAAAGCCTTTCGCGCATGGCTGCCGCCAGGGGATACGGTTTTTATGTCATGGGGCAGCGGCGATCTGCGGGCGCTTTTGGATAACTATTTTTATTATTCCAATGCGGAGACCGTCCCGTTTATCAAAAAATATGCCAATCTTCAAAACTACTGCCAGCCCTTTACCGCGCCGGATACGAGCAATCAGATCGGGCTGGTCAACGCGGCGGAAGTTTTGGGGATCGACGTGGAGAAATATCAGGCGCATCGGGCGCGGGACGACAGCTATATCGCCTATGAATGCCTGAAAAAATGTTATGACGCCGACAGACTGCCCAAATATATAAAGACATGCGACAAGGGCTTTTATAAACGGCTTCGCTATAAAGCGGTTACGGTGACGGATATTCATAATCCCCGTATCGACCGGCACCTGATGACCTGCCATTGCGACATATGCGGGAACCAAATGCGGCTGTGCGGCGACTGGAAATCCGGTTCTACGGGTTTTAAAGCGCTGTTCGGCTGCCCGGCATGTAATATTTTTAAGCGGTGTACCATCAAATTTGTAGAGCTTGCAGACGGTATGGATATTAAAATTTCCTACCGCAACGCCTATGAGATCAATGGGAATGAGAACAATGCAAAAGAATAAATTCAGAGCCGCGCTGCTGTCGTTTCTGTGTATCTCATTGCTGCTGACCGCCTGCGGCAGGGAGCTGCGCACAGGCGAGCCCACGGCGGAGCCGACGACTGTTGTGCTGACGGAGCCTGCGCAGACGGCGAGCGCAACGGCGACGGACGGCGAGCGCATGGATACGCTGCGGGAGATGCGCGGCTTTTGGATGACTTATGCGGAGATCGGCGCGCTGTATCAGCATGGAGAACGCGGATTTTACGACACACTGCTGTCAAATTTTCAGATGCTGGCGAAAAAAGGGTTTAATACGGTATTTTTTCATGC
Organism: Clostridia bacterium; assembly: GCA_017480115.1. Classification (GTDB taxonomy): domain Bacteria; phylum Bacillota; class Clostridia; order Oscillospirales; family Acutalibacteraceae; genus RGIG2774. The sequence continues at coordinate 19,735 of JAFVBH010000033.1, read as the reverse complement.
CAGAGCCTTTGCCGACGCTTTTTACCCGTCGGCGATCTTCCCATGGTCGTCTTATCTGACAGGAACGCAGGGCGTCGCGCCCGGCATCGATCCCTTGGCGCTTGCCGTGTCCGCCGCCCATGCCTGCGGGCTGCAGCTGCATGCATGGATCAATCCCTACCGCGTGAGCTACAATAACGATATTACCGCGTTGAGCGACGGCAATCCGGCAAAACAGATGCGCGACAGCGGCAACGACGATATGCTGTTGATCAGCGACAGCGGGATCTATTTTGACCCGTCTTACCCTGAGGTGCAGCGGCTGATCCTTGACGGTGTGCGTGAAATCCTCGCCGCCTATGCGGTCGACGGCATTCATATCGACGATTATTTTTATCCCACCGACGTCGGCACGCTGGACAGCGCGGAATATCATGCCTACATAGACAACGGCGGGAATTTATCGTTGGGCGACTGGCGCAGAGCGAATGTCAACAGCCTTGTCTCGGGTATGTATGCCGCCGTGAAAACCGCGCGCCCCGACATACCTTTCGGCGTCAGCCCCGGCGGGATCATGGATACCAATTATAATTCCTATTATGCCGATGTGGAATATTGGGTGAAAAACACCGGCTATTGCGATTATATCATTCCGCAGATATATTTTGGTTTTTTGAATAAAAACTATGGATTTGATCCGCTGTTCGCCGCGTGGACGGCGCTTTGCGATGGCGCGGATGTGAAGCTGTATATCGGGCTTGCCATGTATAAAACCGGGGCGGAGGACAGCTATGCAGGTTCCGCAGCGGGGCGTGAAGAATGGCTCCAAAACAGCGACGTGGTCGCACGGCAGATAAAAATAATCAGAGACAACGCCGTATGCAGCGGTTTTTGTCTGTTCTCATACACGGATCTGGTCGGCAATCAAACAAACGCAATCAAGGCCGCCGAAGCGCAGAATGTATTTACCCTGATGGAATAAGGAACGAAGCATGACGCAAACGCCGAAAAAGAAAATATTGATCTCTGCCGCCGCATTTTTGACAGTTGCGGTGCTGATGTTCTTTTTTGTTTTCAGAACGCAGACCGGCAGCCACGAGAGCCGTTTTTCCGAGGCGACCACCGCCGACGGATTTGTAAGCTATACCATGCCGCCGAATCTGACGGTACAGCAGGCGGACAGCATTACCTTTACCACGCCGACGGAGACCTACGTTACAAGCTATGAATCCGCCTTCTCCTTTGCCGGTTCCTGCGACGGCAACTATACCCTTTCCTGCAACGGCGAGACAATCCCCGTGACGGACGGATTGTTTACCGTGGAATACGTCCTGTCGCAGGGCGTGAACATGTTTACGTTTACCTACGGCAGTATTACCAAGGAATTTTCCGTTGAGTACGGGATCGATATTGTTCGCGGCGTGGGACCGCAGGGTAAAACTGAGGCGGCAGCCGGTACGCAGATCGAGATCCTCGCGTTGGCGCATAAGGACGCGGCAGTGACGGCGCAGATCGGCGGGCAGACGGTTGCGCTGACCGCGACCGACCGAAACGCGTTTACCCAAAGCGAGGGAACGAGGGATTATAAGACCTTTGCGGGCATCTATACCATGCCGTCGCTGGGGCAGAATACGCCCCTGGGCAATATTGTCGTCACCGGCGTTTACGGGGATAAATCCGAGACGATGACCGGCGGCGAGCTGTATTTGATCGCCAACAACGCTGATATTGCCGCGAGAGCCGCGCAGATCGAACAGGCAAATAATCTCGTTTCTTTCTATGCAAACGGGAATCACGGCTTGTATACCGCCTATGTGGACAGCGGCAACGGCGCCGCGACGATCTGTGAAATTTTAAAGGATAAAACCGAGACAACGCCCGCGTCGGACAGCGCGGATTATTCCGACCCGCAGTACTCGCCTTTGGCGCGGGGCACCTTTGACTATATTACCAGCGTCGTGACCTATGAGGACGAGCTGATGTACGTATTGGCTTCCGGCAGGAAAGTCTACGCCAAGGACGCGCGCCTGCTTTCGCCCGGTTATACGCTGCCGCAGAATACGCTGACGGCGTCCGACGCCGTTTCTAACGGTACCACCACGGATTATTATATCCGCACCGCGTGGGCGGTTCCGACAAGCATTGCCCTTTCGCCGCAGGGGTATTATACCGGCTATCAGGGGCGGCGGTATAATGTCACCGCGTTTACCGCGCAGTATTTGGATATTACGTTCTATTACACGGCGTCGGCAGGCGGCAGTTTTTCCGTCCCCAACGGCGACGTTGTAAGTTCTTTGCAATGGATCAACAACGGCAACAATACCGTAACGCTGCGCTGTAATCTGACAAGGCCGGGAAGGTACGCGGGTTGTTCGCTTTCACTGACAGAGGACGGCAGATTTAAGCTGTCCATCCGAAATATTAATACCGGCGGCAAAACCGTGATGCTGGATCCCGGTCACGGCGGCAGTGATCAGGGCGCGCCGGGCATATACCCGGGCGTCTATGAGAGCGCGGTCAATCTTTCCATCGCCGGGAAGGTCGCCGCGATCCTGCAACAGCAAGGGGTGCAAGTATTGATGACGCGCACATCTGACGCAGACGTCTCTTTGAATGACCGTATGCGTTCCGCGCGGCAGTACATGCCAGATGCGTTCGTCAGCATTCACAGCGACAGCTCCTCCTCGGCGGCGTCCTCGGGCACGCATACGTTTTATTATTACAGCCAATCCATGCCGCTTGCGGCGTCGATCCATCGGCAGATGGTAACGGTTTATAAAAATAATATTTACAGGCAGGGTACGGCGGAATATGAGGCGGTAGACAAAGGAATCAAGTTCTATCCGTTTCAGGTCACGCGGGTAGAGGAATGCCCGTCGGTGCTGGTGGAATGCGGTTTTTTGTCCAATGTGTCCGATTGCAGCGTTCTGATCACCGACGCCTGCCAAACCGTCCTTGCCACGGCGATCGCCAACGGAATCATTGAATATCTGAATAGTATAGGATAGTCTGTAAAAAAACGGGACTGCGCGCTTGCCTTGCGTGCAGTCCTTAAATTTTAAGGGATTATTCATTTTTCTCTTGCATACGTTTGCAGTACAATTCCTTTCGCGCTTCAAACATCAAAAACAGCGCGAAGTAGGAAATAATTGCCGATGTGCTTGCTGCCAGCGAGAGCGGTCTGTAGTTGCCGTTCGGGGCGCTGATAATCAAAATATTTTTCATCGCTGCGGTTAGACAGTGAATAATCACTGTCACCAGCGAAGCAAGCGAGAACAGCTTGATTTTTTGATACCCGCCGTCGGCAATATAAATTTTATAAGCGAACCAGCCGAGAATGTTGATGACCGTAATGACCGCCGCCAGCAGGTCGATAATGGCGTTTAACTGCCGATAGGCGGGGGAGATTTTGATTGCGTTCAGGAAAATGTTGATAAGAATTGCGATAATTGTCAGTATCGTCCGTATGATGATGACTGCAAGCGTCAGTTTTTTCATTGTTGCGAGGGATTTATCCACATTTTCATGCAGCATTGCGTCCGCTTGTATTTCTGTTTCAAAGGCGGTGTAGGTTTTAATCCCTGCATATAAAAGGAACCCATATCCAACAAAACTTAACAAAATGCCGAAAATGCCGCCGACTCGCAACCTCGTCAGGATCATCTGCCATATAAAACTGGCGATCCACCCGAGCAATGCGTTGGAAAAAGCCGCACTGGCGGCAAAACGAAGCCCTGCGGGCGTTGCATATGTCTTTTTTGCTTTTGCCATACTTATCGTTCTCCTTTACAAGCGATGAACGCTTTTTCATTGATTTTCTGCATGATGTCAAGCTTTCGTTCCATATCCGCCACCAGCGCCAGTTGTGCACGGCAACGGACAAGATTATGTTCCGCATATGCCGTTTTAAAATAGGCGTCGCCATTCAGATAATCTGTCAGGAAGCGAATCCCGCATTCATAGGTCATTAGCTTCGACGAAAAGGGCAGCAGCGCGGCTTCCGTCTCTGTAAGGCTTTGACCGGCGGTGCTGAGATACCCTTCGGTATATGCTTGATACAAATCGATATTCAGCGATACTTTGGTAATATCCGGCTCATCTTCCGCAGCGGTGTTTGCACCGAATCGGATACTGTCGCCAAAATCATACAGCGCCAACCCCGGCATGACCGTATCCAGATCTACAATGCATATCCCTTGATTGGTCTTGTTGTCAAATAAAATATTGTTTAGCTTTGTATCGTTATGGGTGACACGCAGCGGCAGTTTCCGTTGCCGGATCATCGAAACCAGCACACCGCAGTCCTGCTGCCGCGCAAGAGCAAATGTGATCTCATTACGGCAAGTATCTATTCTACCCGCGCGGTTTTCATCGATTGCGGCTTGCAACGCGGCGAAGCGTTTTTCCGTATCGTGAAAATCGGGGATCGTTTCGTACAGCGCGCTGCCGGGAAGATCGGCCAGTCTGCGCTGAAAAATGCCGAAGGACGCGCCGGAATTTAGAAATATTTTGCTGTTCTTCACATAATCACAGGAATAGGTATCGTCGATAAAATAACAGATGCGCCAGTTCTCGCCGTTTTCATCGCGGAAATAGTATTTGCCGTCCTGCGCCTGCAAAAAGGTCAGCGTCTCTCGATTGGCGTCGCCGCCCTCGCGCAGGATCTTTTCCCGCAGATGCGCCGTAACCAGCGCGATATTGTGCATCAGCCTGTCGGGATCCGGAAACACGCGGGAATTGATTTTTTGGATCAGATATGCGCGCTGAGCGCCGGTTTGCTGCCGAAATACGGCTTTGTAGGTGCTGTTGATATGACCGGATTTTACAATTGACGCTTCGATACAAGTGCCCGCAATGGAAAACTGCTCTGCGATCTGGCTGATTTTTCCGAATATATCGCTCATAACAAGACCTCTGAATGGTAAAAATACTTAAAGTGACAATGTACCTGCATTATAATCGATTTTTGATTTACAGTCAACCTGAAAAGGAGTCTGCAATGGAATTTGACAGCAAGCTGCGCGCAAAGGAAAATATCCGGCATCATTATCTTTTTTATTTTTGTATGATTGCGGCAAGACGATTCGCAAAACTGCTGCTGTTTGTCGTTCCGTCGGTTTTATTGCTGCTTTTGCGGAATCAGTCGGCAATGGGTGCCATGTTGGCCTTCATCGGTTCCGTATTTGCGATGCTGGCAGCTTATAACGCGGTATCGATTCTGACGCTGCAATGCGTACAAAAGCATCTCGGCTTTATAGCGGCATATCCGTCGACGGGCTTCCGGATGCGCATGTTGCTACTGTTAAAGGCGGAACTACTTGTGTTTGCGCGTAAACTGCTGTGGTTCGTGTTTTTTCTTGCCCCGTCGTTTCTTTCTGTCAGCGTCATGTATATCATGTCGGAACGTCAGCTGCTTTATGCGCGGCATCTGCTGATTTTTTATATCGCCGGGTTTGCGCTTGCCGCATTGGGGCTTGTTTTTTATTATATGATGACCGATATTTACAGGGCGGCGCTTTATGCCGCCGCCGCGGGCTTGCCGTCAGACGCATATTGTTTTGCAAATGACGAGGGCAACCGTCTGCAAATGTTCCGTTTTGATTGCAGTCTGCTCCCTTGGCGCCTGCTGTGCCTGCTGCTGCCGGCGACTGTTTATGCCGCGCCATATCTGCTGTGTTGTCGGCTGAACTTTATGCATGCGATGGTTGTTCCGGCGGAAACACGGCAGGAGATCAAAATCTATATGGGCAAGGGATTGGCATATCAAAAGGTTTCCGAGGTTTAAACGATGATCGTTTTATAAACGTGATAAATGACAAATCCGGGCTTTGCGCCGTTGGGCTTGATTAAATTTTTAACGGCAGTGTAATCCACTGGAATACGTTCCGCGTCCTTGACTTCGCTGTTTGCGACTGCGATTTTTGCCGCAAAGACATAATCTTCCGGCTGCGGTTCTCTGCCGTCGGTCGTCAAGATTACATGCGACCCGTGAAATTTTTGCACATGGAACCAGAGATCTTTTTTTGTGGCGATCTTGAAGCTTAACTTATCGTTTTGAAGATTGTTTTTTCCTGCCGTGACCTTAAATCCGTTCGGCGACGTGTATTCCGTAAACGGTAGCGCCGCAGGTTTCGCTTTTTTACTGCTTTTGTTTGCGGATTTGATAAATCCGGTTGCGGCAAGCTCTTCTCGAATCGCGGCAAACTCCTTTTCGGTTTCCGCACGCTCGAAAATATCCTTGACCGAAAGGATATAGTGCAGATCGTCGTTGCCCTTTTTTATCTGCTCGGTCAAAATTTTCTCCGCAGTGGCAGCTTTGCGGTATTCCTTATAATATTTCTGCGCATTGGCGGCAGGCGTCAGGCGCGGATCGGCAGGGATCCGCACGGGTTGCATACCGTCATAAAAATTTTCCAGATCATAGTATAGCGATCCTTTTTCCAAACGGTAAAGATTCGCGTTAATCAGATCGCCGTATACGCGTTTTTTATCCCTGTCTGCGGCGGCGGCAAGCTCTGCCTGCTGCCCGGAGAGTTTTTTGGTGATCCTCTCGGTTGCGGTGGCAATCAGCTTCTTCAGATCCTCCGCCTTGGATTTTACGCGGGCATTGCGTTCGGTATTATAAAAATAATCGTCCAGTAGGGAGGAAAGTGTTTCGTAGTTTTTGACGTCTCTGCCTGTATACTGGGTCAGCGGCAAAAATGAGAAATCGATCGGCTTGCCGTCTGCGTCATAAACGGCGCACGGATCGTACCGCTCGTCAAGCAGAGACTGCCTGACGTCCTGTAGGATCGGTTCTGTCGCATTGCCGCCGTCGGAACACTCGATGCGGTAGGCAAGCTCCCGCGCGAGGGCGGGGGATACGCCCTCTGCTGCAGCAGTGATCGCCTTATCCAAGCGCAGCTGCGATTGCTCGTCGATTGCCGCAGTGATTGCAGGGAGATCATCATACAACAGGGAAAGTTTGCCTTGCTGCGGCGGCAGTTCGTATTGCAGACCCGGCAGAATCTGCCGCACCGAAGAGTGCAGAAGATCCACGCGCTTAATGCTGTCGATGATTTTTCCGTTTTCATCGGTCAGAATAAGATTGCTGTATTGCGCCATGACCTCCACGATCATTGTTCTGCCGACGTGGTCGCCGATCTCATTGGTTGCGTCAAAATCAAAAAATAGGATGCGGTCGGTTCTGTTTTGCCGAATGTCCTTTAAAATCGCGCCGACCAAATTTTTGCGCATCAGCATGGTGAACATCGGCGGGACGGCGGGATTTTCCGGTTTATAGTCTGTGATATAGACGCCTGCCGCGTTGCCGGACGCGCTGAACAGTACGCGATACGCGCCGCTTTTCCCGCGAAAGGATATGACAAGCGCGTGCTTTGCCGGCTGTGAAATTTTTTCAACGCGCAGACCGACAAGACAATGTTTTAATTCATCTTTTAGTGCATATAAAAATAATCCGTCAAGCGCCATGGGTTACCTCATAACTGTGCTGATCGGCGGGGCCGGCGAAAATTTCTCAAACATTATTTCCGGGAAATCCCGCGCAAGGCGACGACGCAGCGCCTCCATTGCCGGCTCCTCGGTCTCAAAATGTCCCGCCGCGAGAATTGCCAGACCGATCGCCTGTGCATCGAGAAATTCATGATATTTTGCCTCGCCGGTAATCAGGCAGTCCGCGCCGCAGGCGGCTGCTTTATATAGTGCATCGCCGCCCGCGCCCGTGCATACGCTGACGCGTGAAATTGCTTTATCCGGCATGGAATATCTGACCGATGTATTCAGCGCGTCTGATATGTGGTTCGCAAGCTTTGCGGTTGTTGTCGGGCTCGTAAGTTGCGCGGTTCTGAAAATACCGTTGTCGGATATTTCGGTTTGTGTAAAACCGAGCAGCCCGCACAGGGTATCATTTGTCCCGCCGTCCGCCTTATCAAAGCAGGTATGCGCAGAGATCACCGCGATACCGCCGCGGATCGCTTCGTGCAGCGCCGTTCCTGCCGGAATGGATTTAACAGGGGTAAAGATAAGCGGGTGATGGGATATAATCAGTTGCGCGCCGAGCAACGCGGCCTCTTTTACCGCGTCAAGCGTAACGTCCAGCGTTACAAGACAACGTGTAACAGCAGAAGATATATCCCCGCAGAGCAATCCGGAATTATCCCAGCTTTCCTGCGTGTTAAAATGATAGTTTTCGTCTAAATATTCGTATATGTTACCGACTGTTGTCATGCATATGCGCTTCCAATCTTTTATCATTCAACAATGCCTGGATCGTGTTGTATTCATCCCTCATCGCGTTCGTTTTTTGAAGCCCTGACAGCCGATCCCGCAACCGTTTGATCTGACGCGCGACGAACGCATGGGACGCAGCGTCATCTTTTTTGTAGTAAGAACCGAACCAGTAGTAAAAAATATCATCATTGTACAAATTATTGTACATATGCTTCGCTGCGAACGCAATATAGACTTTATCGCCGTCTAATACCGCCTGCTCATCCGTGATCGCAAAACTATGCTCACAGAGAAACTGTCTGACGTCCTGTGAATGTGTCATAGGCTGCAATACCAAGTATTTTTCATGACTCCATGGTGCGGCAGACAGTATATCACAGATCAGATTGCCGCCCATGCCTGCCAGCACGATACAGGTGCATTCCGCAGGGCGGATATTCTGCAAACCATCTGATTTTCTTACGGTGATTTTATCTGCAAGACCGTATTTTTCCACAGTCTTTTTAGCGTTTTCCATGGGCCCGTCCGCCACATCGGACGCAATTGCAGACGGAATCATGCCGTTGTTGACCAAAAAACAGGGTAGATAAGCGTGATCGGTGCCTATATCCGCCACAACTGCGTTCTCGGGGATCAGCGCGGCAGTCATGGTCAGCCGATTGTCCAAGATGGGCGGCTTGCATACAGGCGTTTTTTCCGTTGTTCTGTTCATATTATTCCTCGCAGGAATGCGCCGCGACATTGGTTTCCGATATAATATATACCGGTCGTTGCTTGGTTTCCGTATAGACCCTCGCCAGATACTCACCCAAAATGCCGATACTGCAAAGGATCAGCCCGCCGACAAACAGAACCGCCGCCAACAGCATAATGTATGAGGAAAAGAAACTGACCGCCCATTCGACGATACCGAAAATGAACAGGAGTACTGCGGCAAAAATGCTTATAAATCCTAAATACAGCGGGATACGCAGCGGGGAAGCGGTAAAGCCGAGAATGCCGTCGATGGCGTATTTTGCCAGCTTGCGGATCGACCACTTTGTCTCCCCGGCGGCGCGTTCCCGGTTTTCATGCGGATACCATTTGACATTAAAACCGACCCAGCTGAAAATCCCCTTGGAAAAACGGATCGTTTCGGGCATAGAGATGATCGCGTCTACGACCTTGCGCTTCATGATGCGGAAATCCTGCGCGTTGTCATTGATCTTTGTATCGGAAATTTTATTGATGATATTATAGAACTGCCCGGACAGAACGCTTTTCAACTTAGATTCTCCCGCTCTGTCGGATCGGCATGCCGCCGCGACGTCGTATCCCTCCACGTCGACCGCCTTGAGCATCTCGGGGATCAGATCGGGGGAGTGCTGCAGATCTGCATCAATAATTCCGATATAATCGGAATCCGCGTGCCGCATGCCTGCAAGCATGGCGGCTTCTTTTCCGAAATTGCGGGAAAAGGAGATAAATTTTACCTTATCGTCGCGCATGGCAAGAGATTTGATAATATCCGGCGTTGCGTCGGCGCTGCCGTCGTTAACGAACAGCAGTGTGAAGTCGTAGTTCGGGCAGCCGTCTGTCACGCGGTTGACTTCTTTATACAATAGAGGTAAAACCTCTGCTTCATTATAACAGGGAATAATAAGTGTTACGGTTTTCATAAACTGCCTCCGAAATAAACAATTCATATTTATTTTAACACAGGCGGTAAAAAAATACAATATATTTACGCGCAGTCTTGCGAAATATGAAAAGTTTGATAATTTTACCGAACAGTATTGCAAGTTTTGTAAAAATGATATAGAATAGATATGTTTTATTCATGAAAACAACTCAGAAGTGAAAGGTGTTTTGTAAATGGACGCTAAAAATCGTACCGAAGCCGAAATCTACCGGCAGGAACGAAAAGAGAGAATAAAGAAGGATGCCGCGAAGCGGACGAAGGGTACCGGTAAAGCAGGGCAAGTCGTCAGCAAGGTTATCTCAATTGTGATCTGCGCGGCGATTATTTGCGGCGCATGCTGGTTCTTTGCCGATTTCTTCGGCATTCCCCAGAAGCTTACCGCGGCGGCAACGGTTACCGTGGACGGTAAGGAAGAAAAAGTCAGCGTAGCAGAATTTAATTACTATTATGTCAGCGAATATCTTTCTACCGCTAACCTCGCTTATACGTATTCCCAGTACGGATTGACCGCAGGCTATGATTTTAATAAGTCCGCAGAGGAGCAGACCACGACGGACGATGACGGCAACGAGGTCACATACGCTGAGTATTTCAAGTTGGAAGCGCTGGAGAGCATCGAGCGCGTACACAACCTTTCCGCTAAAGCAAAAGCTGCCGGGCTCACGTTGACCGATGCCCAGCAGGCAGAGATCGATGAATCGCTTTCTTCTCTGAAAGAGCGCGCAGAAACCAGTAAAATGTCCCTGAGCGCCTATATTATTAATATGTATGGCAAGGGATTGAATGAGAAGCTTTTCAGAGGCTATCTTCAGGATCAGTATCTTGCGGACAGCTATACGGATTCCATAAAAGACGCCTACGCCGAGAGTGCAACCGCTGATGAGATTGAAGAGAAGTATGCACAGTCTCCCGAAACATACCAGTCGGTGGATTTGCGTGTTTACGGCTTTACTCTGGCAGCCGATACGTCTGACGATGAAGAGGCTGCCGATACCGTAACCTATACTGCTGATGAGCAGCGCGCGCGCGCAAACGAGATGATTTCCAGGGTCACAGATGAGGCTTCGTTTAAGAGCTTGATTCTTGAGTATTGTACTGATGAGGAGAAAGAGGATTTCGGTTCGGAGGACAGAGACGCGTCGCTCGCCAGAGGTATGGCGTACGATGCCATTCAATCGAATATGGGCGAAGAGGCTGCGCAGTGGGCATTTTCCACAGACAGACAAAACGGCGATACTACCGTATGGGAAACGGATAGCTATGTTTATGCCGTCTATCTTGTAAACCCTGCATATCAGAACGAGAAGCCTTATGTATCTGTTCGCCATCTGCTGGTCAGCTTTCCTGAGGAAGAAACCACGGCTGACGATATTACGATTGTTGACGAGCCTGTCACCGGCGTAGACGGCGAAGCGGTCGAAACAGAGGATGCCGAAGCTGCGGAGCCCGCCGTTGACGAAAACGGAAAGAGAACGCCGAAAACCAATGAGGAAGCGAAGGAGATCGCCGAGTATTACCTTGCGATGTACAACGGCGGCGAACGGACTGAGGATGCGTTTGCCGAGCTTGCCGATACTTACAGCGATGACACTGCTTCCACCTCTTCCGGCAGCGGTAGCGGCGGTTTGATCGAGAACATGACGCCCGGACAGTATGTAAAGCCCTTTGAAGATTGGGCGTTTGATCCTGCCAGATTGCCCGGAGATGTCGGCATTGTTGAGACAAGCTATGGTTATCACATTGTGTATTTCGTGGAAGCTGATGAATATCCCGCATGGGAAAGGGACGTCCGTACCGCAATCGGTGAGGAAAAGGCAGCCGCAGATACTGAGGAACTTGAAGCGTCTTATGCCGGCAGCCTTACCGAGAAGAGCGGGCTGACGCGCGCGCTTAAGAAATGCATTGAGCAGATCAGCACGCTGACCTTTAGTTCCGCCTCATAAAATTTTAAAAAATAGAAAGGAACCCGCAGAGACTGTTCGGTCTTTGCGGGTTCTTAAATTTAAGTCAGTATGTCAGAAGTATTTTATCGGTATTTGAATTTATAAAAGATTTTCCGCGATCGTTTTTGTGTCTCTTGCGATCAGCAGTTCTTCATTGGTAGGGATCACGAATACGCGAACGGCGGAATCCGCAGTTGAAATCTCGCCCTCTTTGCCTTTGCGAAGCACGGCGTTGACCTCTGAATCCGTCTTGACGCCGAGGAATGCAAAGTGATTGCAGATGTCCATGCGCATATCCTCCGTGTTTTCGCCAAGACCGCCGGTAAATACGATCGCGTCCACACCTTCCAGCGCTGCGATATAACCGCCGATGACCTTGCGAATCTCATACCACTGCATGGCTCTTGCCAGCTTTGCGCGCGCGCTGTTCGGATTGGCGGGATCTGTCGCCGCTGCCTTGACCTCACGGTCATCGCTGGATACGCCGGAAATACCCAAAACGCCGGATTTCTTATTCAGCAGCTCGCTCATCTCGTCGGGATCAAGCCCCAGCTTTTTTTCGAGATAAAGGATTGCAGAGGGGTCGACCGCGCCGCAGCGGGTGCCCATGGCGAAGCCGTCAAGCGGGGTGAGCCCCATGGAGGTATCGATGACTTTTCCGTTTTTGATCGCGGTGATCGACGCGCCGTTGCCGATATGGCAGGTGATCATTTTGATCTCCTCCAGCGGTTTACCCATCAGCTCCGCGCATCTGGCGCTGACAAACCGATGCGAGGTACCATGGAAGCCGTAACGACGGATCTGATATTTTTCATAACTCTCATAAGGAAGCGGGAACATATAAGCTTCCGGCGGCATAGTGCTGTGGAACGCGTTGTCGAACACAACGACCTGCGGAACCTTATCGCCGAATACGGAAAGACAGGCTCTGATCCCCTGCAAATGCGCGGGGTTATGCAGCGGCGCAAGATCGACGAGGCTTTCAATCCCGTTGATTACGTCCTCGGTGACAAGCATGCTCTTGTTGAACAGCGCACCGCCCTGCACAATTCTGTGCCCGATGGCAGCGATCTCGTCGATACTGTCGATCACCTTGGTTTCACCCGTGGTGAGAACTTCTTTCACCACATTGAATGCCTCGGTATGGTCGTGCATAGGGGTCGCCCTGTCTGCAAATTTCTGTCCGTTCGCAGAGCCGCCGATAAAGCTGGCGGCAAGTCCGATTTTTTCACAGTTGCCTTTTGCAATGCAGGTCTCCGTCATCATATCGATCAGCTGATATTTCAGCGAAGAGCTGCCTGCGTTAATCACGAGAATTTTCATGTTTTTGCCTTCCTTTTGCTTAAAGTGACTTGAAAAGTATCAAATTCTTTTATATTATATACGTGTATTTCTTTTATTGCAAGTATTTTTTGGCGGGGAGGCGGAATTTCGTTGAACGCGTATTTTACCGCGGCGGAATATAATCCGTTTCATAACGGGCACTGTTATCATATCGATCAAATGCGAAAAGCGGGCGCAACGCACGTTGTCGCTGTGATGAGCGGAAATTATGTGCAGCGGGGCGAACCTGCGATTTTCGATAAATTCCGCCGCGCGCAGGCTGCCGTGATCGGCGGGGTTGATCTTGTGCTGGAGCTGCCGCTGCCTTGGGCGGTCGCCTCTGCGGAACGGTTTTCGACGGGTATGGTCGCCGTCGCTGTCGGCACGGGCGTTGCCGACGGATTTTCTTTCGGCTGCGAAACGGCAGAATTATCAATGTTTCAGCGCGCCGCCGCCCTTTCGGTGCAGCCCGGTTTTCAGGAGAAAATCAAGGATATAAGGCGGGACGGCAGTTCTTATCCCGCGGCTGCGGCTAAGATTTGCGGCGATACGCTGGCTGCGATGTTTTCTCAGCCGAATAATATTCTCGGCGTTGAATACGTCAAAGCGTTAATGAAATATGACTTTCAAGGGCATATTCTGCCGGTGCAAAGATTTGCGGCAGCGCATGACGCATTGAAAGCATGCGATAGTATCGCTTCCGCCATGTTTATCAGAAATTTGTTAGCCACAGGGAAAATGATTGATTTGCCTGTGCCGGACGGTTGTGCAGAATTATATGCGTCGTTGATTGATGCCGGTTTTTATGTAAAGGACAAAACCTCATATGAACGACAATTGCTGACACTGCTGCGCGCCGCCGAAAAATCGGTGTATGACGCAATCCCGGACGCTGTCGGCGGCTTCGGCGACAGGGTATATCGTGCAGTGCGGCAGGCGTCCTCTCTGGAAGAGGTTTACGCCTTAATAAAATGTAAGCGGTTTACCTTTTCTTCTGTGAGACGCGCTGTGCTATGCGCTGCGCTCGGCGTTACCGCCGACACTGTCAGCCGCCAGCCGCCGTATATACGGGTGTTGGCAATGAACGACAAGGGAAAATCGCTGCTTCGACAGATGCGCAAGCAGGCGGAACTGCCGGTGCTGATGCGTCATGCGGATACCGCGTCGCTTGACGGCTTCGGAAAAAAGGTGTATGATTTAGAATGCCGCGCGACGGACATTTATAATACGCTGACAGCGCGTTTACGTCCCTGCGGCACCAATATGACGGATAATGTTTTTATTTTGGGAGAGAAATGAATGCGCAAAGTTTTAGTGATCGGCGGCGGCGCGGCAGGATTGATCGCCGCGGGCGCGGCGGCGCGACGGGGATATGACGTGACCGTACTTGAACGGAATCAACGTCCTGCCCGCAAGGTAATGATTACCGGTAAGGGACGATGCAATCTTACCAATTACTGTACGAGCGTGCCGGAGCTGATCGCCAACGTTCCCACCAACGGCAGATTTCTTTACGGCGCATTTTCACGCTTTATGCCTGCGGATATGATGACGTTGATCGAAGATATGGGCGTGCCGCTGAAGATCGAACGCGGCAACCGCGTGTTTCCCGTCAGCGATAAAGCTGTGGATATTGTTGACGCGCTTGTGCGGTACGCCAAAAGCGGCGGCGCGCGCATCGTGCAGGGGAGAGCCGCTTCGTTTCAAATGACGGACGGCTGCGTAAACGCCGTGCAGTGTGCGGACGGAAAAATATTTTCTGCGGACGCGTTCATTCTTGCCACCGGAGGAAAATCCTATCCGCTGACCGGTTCCGTCGGGGATGGTTACCGGCTGGCGCAGCAGGCAGGGCATATGGTGATACCGCCGCACCCCTCATTAGTTCCCTTTGTTCTCGCCGGGGAGGATTATAAAGCATTGCAGGGGGTGTCGCTGAAAAATATAGCAATTGCAATTAAAGATGCCCACAGCGGCAAAACGGTATATGAAGATTTCGGCGAAATGCTGTTTACCCATTTCGGAGTTTCCGGGCCTGTCATTTTGAGCGCGTCGGCGGCGGTCAAGGACGTTCATACTCGTACTTATACGCTTTCTATCGATCTGAAGCCCGCGCTGGACGAGGAGACGCTGGATAAGCGCATCTTGCGGGAGTTGGAGGAAAACCGCATGAAAACGCTTACCTCCGTGGTTTTGACTTTAGTCCCGCATGCGCTCGTGCCTTTAATTTTGAAACGGGCGAATATCCCGGGTGACGCCAAGGCGCATGCGGTTACAAAAAAAATGCGTACAGCGCTTATAAAGACGCTGAAAAGTCTTGATTTTACAATCACGGGAACGCGTTCTTTTGACGAGGCGATCGTCACCTCCGGCGGCATATCGGTCAAGGATATCGACCCGAAAACCATGCGTTCCAAAATCTGTGATAATCTCTTCTTTGCAGGCGAGGTCATCGATGTGGACGCTTTTACCGGCGGCTTTAATTTGCAAATCGCGTTTTCCACGGGCATGTGCGCGGGGAACAATGTGTAATAAGGAGAAGGAATAATGATAAATGTAGCGATTGACGGTCCCTCCGGCGCGGGAAAAAGCACGGCGGCGCGTATGGCGGCGAAGACGCTGGGTTTTATATATATTGATACCGGCGCGCTGTATCGCGCCGTGGGTGTTGCGGCGCTGCGGTGGGGGATTGACACAGCGGACGGCGCGCGCGTTGCTGCGATGCTGACTGAGATTAAAATCACCATCGGTTTTTTTGAGGGCGTGCAGCACGTCTTTCTGAACGGCGACGACGTGTCGGAAGAAATCCGACTGCCCGAAGCGTCCATGGCGGCGTCCAATGTTGCGGCGGTTCCGGCGGTTAGGGCGTTTCTTCTGGCGCTGCAAAAGGATATGGCTGCGAAAAATAACTGTATCCTGGATGGCAGAGACATTGGCACGGTGGTACTGCCGGACGCGCAGGTGAAAATATTCTTGACCGCTTCCCCGGAAAAACGGGCGGAAAGACGGTATAAAGAGTTGGTCGAAAAGGGCAATATCGTGGATTTCAACGCGTTGTTACAGGAGATTATACAGCGGGATTACAACGATTCCCACCGCGCGGCGGCGCCGCTGAAGCAGGCGGCGGACGCTGTACTGCTGGACAGCTCTGATTTATCGCTGGAGGATACCGTGGCGGCAATTGTCCGAATCATCAAGGAAAAGGCGGTGCTGTCATGAATGTGACCGTTGCGAAAACCGCAGGGTTCTGCTTCGGCGTGGGCAGAGCCGCAGATACGATCTATGCGCTTTTAGAAGCGGGGAAAAAGGTCTGCACATGGGGCCCGCTGATCCATAATCCGGCGTTTATCGAGGACCTGAAGACGCGGGGTGTTGTGATTGCGGAACGCGCGGCGGACATTCCGGTCGGTTATACGCTTGTAATCCGGACGCATGGGATTCCTTCTGCGTTATACCGGCAACTGGAAACGCTGGATTGTGAACTGGTAGACGCCACTTGTCCCTTTGTGCGAAAAATACAGAATATTGCGGATAAAAATACTGCCGACGGTACACCGGCGATTATTGCAGGCGATCCGGCGCACCCCGAGGTGACCGGTATTCGCAGTTACTGCCACGGGGATTCCTATGTTTGCAAAGACATTGACGCATTGACCGATGTGTTGGCGACGCATCCTGATTTTGCCGATAAGGAAATTATTATGGTGTCGCAGACAACATTCAGCGTAGACGAGTATAAAAAATATATAAAATATGCAAAAAAGGTCTGTACAAAAATAAAAATATTTGATACAATATGTGTTGCGACATCTGAAAGACAGGCGGAAGCCGCGAAGCTGGCGGCGCGCAGCGATGCAATGATCGTCGTTGGCGGTAAAAACAGCTCCAATACGCGAAAGCTCTACGATGTTTGTGCGTCGCTTTGCCCTACATACCTTGTAGAGTCTGCCGCGGAGCTTGACCGCGCGTGTTTTTCAGCCTGCCGCAATGTAGGCATTACTGCCGGAGCTTCAACACCCGACAGTATAATTAAGGAGGTACGGAACACCATGTCCGAAAACACTGTTGAAAACGCAGTCAAAGACACCGAAGAGCTGTCTTTTGAAGCTGCACTTGAAGAGTCTCTTAAGAGCATGAACACCGATCAGAAGGTCGTCGGTACGGTTATGAACATTCAGCCGAACGAGATCCAGGTTGACATCGGCAGAAAGCAGACCGGCTATGTCCCGCTGGAGGAGTACAGCGCCGATCCCAACGCCGATCCCGCCAAGGAGCTGAAAGTTGGCGATAAGCTTGATCTTATCATCATGAAGACCAATGACGCGGAAGGCACCGTTATGTGTTCAAAACGCCGTTACGACGCTACGAAATATTGGGATGAAGTCGCTGCCGCGTACGACAGCAAGGACGTTCTCGAGGGTAAGGTCGTTGACATTCTCCAGAAGGGCGTTATTGTAAACTACAAAGGCGTTAGAGTTTTTATTCCCGCATCGCAGTCCTCTGTGCCCAGAAGCGGCAATTTGGAGGTGCTGAAGAATCAGGACGTCGCATTCCGCATTATCGATGTGGACGCACGCAGAAGAAGAGCAGTCGGTTCCATCAAGTCTGTTGCCGACGAGCGCCGTGCTGCGGCCTCAGAAGCTTTCTGGGCAGATGCGTATGTCGGCAAAAAGATGACGGGTACGGTCAAGAGCCTTACCAGCTTTGCCGCGTTTGTTGATCTTGGCGGCGTGGACGGTATGATCCATCGCTCTGAGCTGTCTTGGAGAAGGATCAAGCAGCCCTCTGATGTTGTTGCCGTGGGCGACGAGGTCGAGGTCACCATCAAGAGCTTGGATCCTGAGAAAAAGAAGGTTTCCCTCAGCTACAGAAAGGCAGAGGACAACCCTTGGGAGGTTCTCAAGAGAGATTATCCCGTGGGTACGGTTGCCGATGTAAAGATCGTCGGTCTGACAGCGTTCGGCGCATTTGCGCAGATCTTCCCGGGTATGGACGGTTTGATCCACATTTCTCAGATTGCCGACAAGCGGATCGGTCAGCCCTCTGATGTGCTTTCCGTTGATGACGTCGTGAAAGCAAAGATCACGGAGATTGATTTTGAGAAGAAGCGCATCAGCCTTTCCATCAGAGCTTTGATCGAGCCGAAGGCGGAGCCGGAAGCAGCGTCTGCCGTTGTTGAGGATTCCACGCCTGTTCCGATCGAAGAATATGCTGCCGCGCAGGAAGCAGATTCTGAAGACGCAGAATAATTGATCGCTATGGCAGCAGGACAAATCCGGTTTGTTCTGCTGCTTTTTGCATAAAAATAAAAAAGGAGCTGCAGCGATGAAAACAAAGAAATTACTGAAAGTCGGCGCGGTATCTGCGGCGCTGGCTGCCGGTATGTCACTGGTCAACCAGCAGAGCATCTGCCTCCCATGTATGTTCAAAAAGGGTCTCGCCGCGGTGAAGATCAATGCCGATTCTACCGGCAGCTATGATAACGGTATGGCGTTGACGCCGCCCATGGGCTGGTCGAGCTGGAACCTGTTCCGCCACCGCATCAATGAGGATCTGATCTATGATATTGCCAAAGCGATGAAAGACAGCGGTCTTGCCGACGCCGGGTATACCTATGTCAATCTCGACGACTGCTGGCAGTCCTCCATGCGCGATAAGGACGGCAAAATGGAGGGCGATCATTCCAGATTCCCCTCCGGCATCAAAGCGCTCGTCGACAAGGTGAACGAACTCGGTCTGAAGCTGGGTATTTATTCCTCCAACGGCACGTTTACCTGTGAGGATCTGCCCGCCAGCCTCGGAAATGAGGCGATTGATGCCGATACGTTTGCGGAGTGGGGCATTGAATATCTGAAATATGATTACTGCCATAACAAAACGATCCCCACGATGGCGCCGGATATTGATAAAATTTCGATCTCCCTGCCCGGTTCTTCTGCGGAGACCGTCTATCAGGCGGAGGACGCGCAGCTTTTTGGTACCGCACGAATCGTCTCTGACCCGAAGCTGGAAACCGGTAAATTCGTCAGCGGTCTGCATGGCGGCAACGGAAAACTTTATTTCCCCAATGTTGAGGTAGATGAAGCGGGCGAGTATGTGCTGACGATCGGCATCAGAAAGGTTGGCCCCTATAATAAATATTTGGAGGTCAAGGTCAATAATGGCGATGTTTATTCTTTAGACGTGCCGTCCACGCTGGGCTTTACCCATGAGGGCAGATTGCAGCTCATTGTGAAGCTGGAAAAGGGTGTAAATACGATCATGCTGGCGAATCCCGTCGGCTCCCGTTTTGACAGTGCTATTAAGCAGTATACCAAAATGGGCAAGGAATTAAAGAGAGCCACCGCAGAGTACGCGGCAAAGTCCGGTCAGCCGGAAAAGAAGATGGTATACTCCATTTGCGAATGGGGCGCGAATATGCCCTTTAAGTGGGGCGCGTCCGCAGGGAACCTGTGGAGAACCACGCCCGACATCAAGGCGTTTTGGCTTTCCGTGCTGGGCATTTACGAGATCAACGTTCGCCTTTGGAAGCATTCTCACCCCGGCGCGTGGAACGATCCCGATATGCTGGAGGTCGGCAACG